>JAPZRK010000108.1 GCA_027531445.1 Leptospira sp. | reverse complement strand
GTTTGTTTGTCGGAAAAAAAACTAAAAGCTCTTGATTACCCACAAAGGCTTTGTTAGGAAATAAGACATTTTTTTGGAAAGGTTTTTTGAAATAATGTGATCGAAAATATTTTTGTTTTTACTCATGGTGATTAGAATATCACCCTTCGCCTCATGGAGGTAATTTTCAAGTCCAAGGGCAACTTCATCCCGAAAAGACTTCAAGATAAAATTGATTTTTTCATACCTCACAAAGGGTTTGATCTCTTCGATCATTGTTAGGTGTAAGGCTTTTTCGATAACTTTTTGAGAAGAGGAAATATGTACCAAGTCAATTTCCGCATCAAAAAATCGCGCCCATTCTACCACCTTTTGAATCGCCAATTTATCCTCCTCCAAGTAATCTGACGCAAAAACCAATTTTTTGGGCTTCTTGAAAAATACCCTTCTAGGAACCACCAAAACATCTCTGTCTGACTGCTCTACCAATCTGCTAGACCGACTTCCTATGATATTTTCTCTAAGATCATTCATCCCCTCTGTGCCTACTACAATCAGATTTGCATTGATTTCTTTGGCAAAACTTAAAATACCCTGCACAATCTTCCCTTCTCTAGCTGCAATTTGACAGTCCTTTAATCCATTTGGTACGCACTCATCAAGAACTGTTTGTTGGAGGTTTTTAAGTTTTTGAAGAACAAACTCTTCCTGAAATTTACCTTCTAAATCTCCTGGCGAAAGTTTTAAGTAATCTTCACGATTGAGTACGTGGAATAAGATCAAGTTGGCATTATACTTCTCTCCCAGCTTACTTGCATATTCGATCGCATTCAGTGAGCACTCAGAAAAATCAGTCGGGCAAAGAATCGTGAAAGTCTGTTCCATAGCTAAAAATCAATATCCCCTTACTCGATTTACAAGATTCTGAAGAGGTTGGTTAGAAATAAGTCGATTAAAGTTATCAATTATCTGGGGAGAAGCCGCCAAAGGATTGGTCACACTTGCAATATGCGGAGTCAATTGAATTCTGGATTCTTCCCAAAATGGGTGTTCTTGAGGTAATGGTTCCACCCGATATACGTCCAGTAATG
>JAPZRK010000014.1 GCA_027531445.1 Leptospira sp. | reverse complement strand
AAGGTAATCCACTTTCAAAACTTCTCCTCTCATTTGATTCCCTTTATCATCCTGCATGGGGATGACGCTACCCACTTTCAACAGGTCTTTGTTTTTCTTTCCGTCTTCTTTGAAATTGGCTTTTGGGATGATTACTTTTTTATTTTCATCGTAATCCCCGTAGCCGTTTTCAAAATCAATAAATACCGAAAAAGTGTCTCCAACGCTCTTTCCCTCGATGGCTTCCTCAAACTTTGGGAGCACATTTTGGTACCCAAAGAGGAAATAAAAAGGCTGGTTTTCAGAAACTGCCTCAAATAATTCCTTTCCGTTTTCACCATCGTCAACCATCAGAGTGTAGGAGACGGCTATTACTTTATCTTTTTCTGCTTTCATAGTTTTACTTTATAAGGAACACAAAAATGGGTCTTTTTTATTTTTGGAAGGCTAAAAAAATCATTTTCAAAAATGATTAAATCCAAACAAACGCCACTAAAAGAAAGAGAATGTAAATTTTGACTGGGTGAATATTTTCATTAGACTTGACTTTAGAAGTCACCTAAATTTTAAAAAGGAATTTTAAACCCCCAATGAAAGTTTTTCCGAAGGTCATTGGCTTTGTTCCCACTTACAATGCCGCCAAGTTTATTTTGAATACTCTGGAGGCCCTTGCCGCACAGCAGTATCCCAATTTTGAAATATGGGTTTGTGATGATTCCTCTCAGGATGATACATTAAAAATCTGTCAAGAATTTTCTCAAAAAGATTCAAGATTTAGGATTTTTAGCAATGAAAAAAACCTAGGTTGGTTCAAAACTTCTCAAACACTTTGGATTGAAGCAGCTAAGGAAAGTGACTTTTGCTTTACTAATCCACATGATGATTTACCCTTCCCTGAGTACATTTCTGAACTTGTCAGACTTTTGGAAGCAAATCCAAATGCTAGTCTTGCTATTCCGGGGATGGAAAATGAATACCACGATCAAAATATCTCCTCATTTTACACCAGCGCATCAGGAAAATTGAACGTAATTGATCGCACCATGACTATCATTCACCGGAATATACATTATTGGTGGGCGCCATTTCATGGAATACACCGAAGCAC
>JAPZRK010000004.1 GCA_027531445.1 Leptospira sp. | reverse complement strand
GTCCACCTACCGAACCTGAAGTTTGCAAATCTCCAAGCCAATTCAGGGAAGTAAGTGCGATCGCTTTCATATCTTCATTTTGAGTTGCTACGGCTGTTACAAGTAAGGCATGAGGCAATACTCCATTGCAGTAACTTAAACTTTTTTCATACCATAACCAATCATCTGAATGATTTTCCTCATATAAGTTCATCAGTTGATGTGATAACTTATCTCGAACTTGTTCTGCTCTTCGATCTCCGTCAAATCGCTTTAAATATTCATTGATTGCTAATATTGCAAAAGCCCAAGATCTAGGGCTTGATGTATTTAAAATAGTAGGTAGGGCTTCTTCAAAGAGTCTTCCTGCAATAGAAGGTAGTTTTGGTTCATCCGTTTTACTTAAAACGATTCCTAAGGCCAGTAAGGATCTTCCATGGCAATCTTCGGACCCACTTTCTTCTAACCAGTTTCTTTGATAATCCATAAAGTTACGAAATCTCTTTGTGCTGGGATTATAAGAATACCATAGGTAAGCAAGATAACGATAGGCTAGATCAATTACTTCGTCATTACCTTGTTCCATGAGGAGTGTACAAACGATTACTGCTCGTGCATTATCATCAGTTGAATATCCTTCATTGTAGTTTGGAAGGGTAAAATATGCGTGCTGAATCAATCCAGTTTGATCCGTTAGATGTCTAAGATGATCTAATTTGAGCTTGGGATATCCGATCCGAATGCCAGTAGGCAATGGTCTATCAAAACCTAATTCAGAAAAATATCTTCTTTCTTCTTTCGCTTTTTCGAAGGAATCCATATACTGAACTGCCGTCTTTGACCAAATCATGGATCTTCCAAACAGATAGGCATTCTTTCGGATTTCATGTCGTTTTGCTTCATGATCGAGTAGAGTATTTACTTCAATGGCAATTTGATCAGAATTTTGAAATGGCACGAGTATACCACGTTCTTCTGCTAACATTTCCTCTGCATAATAATATGGAGTAGAAATAATTGCTTTTCCTGCACCTAACATATATGCTAAAGTGCCAGATACAATTTGTGTAGATTCGAGATAAGGGGTGATGTAAATATCAGTAATTCCTATAAATTCAAGAAGTTCTTCAATACTTACAAATTTGTTGAAGAATATTAAATTTTTTTCTATTTCTAGTTTTTTTGCTAATTCTTCTAATCTCGTTCTGTATGCTTCGCCTTCATTTCTTACAACATGTGGGTGAGTGGCTCCAAGTATTATATAAACAGTTTCAGGATGTTTTTTGATGATTTCGGGTAATGCTGATATGACAAACTCTAACCCTTTGTTTGGTGAAATGAGTCCAAAGCTTAGTATTACGGTCTTTCCTTCCACCCCAAATTGGCTTTTATGGAAACTTGAATCGGCAAATGGAAGGTCAGGGATACCGTGGCCAATATAATCTATTTTAATGGATTGGATGCCATAGATTGTTTTTAGCAATTCGATGCCATTCTGACTCATTACTATGATACGGTCAGAAAGAGATATGACTTGTTCAATGACCTTTCGCTGGTCTTCCGATGGGTTTTTTAGTATGGTATGTAAGGTGGTAACGACTGGCATTCGCAAGTCACGTAACAAAGATAATATGTAACTTCCAGAGGCACCTCCGAAGATGCCATATTCAAATTGGAGGCAGACGATCTCTACATTGTTATTATTTAAAAAATCTGCGGCACGATAATAAGAATCAATATCATCTTCTTTAATTTCGAATCGCACCTTAGACGGGTATTCGTAACCTTCATCTGAATCATTAACTGGTATGGCAATAATGCTTGTATTAGGATAAACGGAAGATATGGATTCACATAAATCTGTGGTAAACGTGGCAATTCCACACTTTCTGGGTTGGTAATTGCCTATAAAAGCAATACGGTTTAAGATAAAAATAAAGAAGGTAACATGACTTTTCTCCTTGGATCCGGGTCTCCCCTAAGAAATATTCAAAATTTTTAAAATATCTATAATAGTTTCTACTTCATCCACTTAACACTTTTTAGTCCAGGTCAAGTGGTTTTCCGTAAATTTTGATGAATAGCAGAGCTTCCAATTTTGGAAGGTATATACCTTTAAAGTTTTGGAACCAAACGCATAAAATATCCCAAGGCGACCATCCACAGCAACCAACAGAGGCTTCCTAGCAAACCAGCCAAAGGTATTTCAGAAACCTCTGGTATGACCAACGCAAACAATTCTGTCTGTGCAAGAACATAGATAATTGAGGAAAATAATCCGAAATATCCTAACCATTTCGGAAACCTACTTTCTTTCAAGAGTAGGGCCGAATTGATAGTCATCCAAATGATCGTAAACAATTGTCCAAGATGTTCGCCGATCAAAACTCCGAATAAATGATGGATCGTTTGAAATGAAACAATGACGGCTTCCTTTATACCGACTGTGGCATTTGTATCTGTATAAAGATTTGTCAATATTGGTACGACAAAAACCCAGCGCAAAAGACCGATTAGCTGAAAAAATAAAGCAGAGATGCCAAAGATTACGGCCACAAGAGAAGCGACTTGGGATTTTTCAATTGTAATTCGATAAAGACCCAAATACGAGTAGACTAACGGCAGACCAGCAAATCCAAAAAACAACCATGTCCAAATGAGCGAAGAGCCTCCTTTTTGAAACTCAACTAAAATCTTTTCTGTAGGTTCACGTAGTATGTCCGGATACTGAAAATTCATGATTAGAAGTGTATAGGGAATTTGAATTAATAATGGAATGATAAGAAAGATCAGACCTGCATATTTATAAGTTTGTTTTGTTAGTTTGTCCATTTGTTTTACCTCAAAAGAAAATTGAATAACTGATTCCAGGAGTCGGATTGACCTTTGTACTTTCGCCTTCGGCACCAAGTGCAATCACCCCAAGTCGAAAGCTCAAACCCTCCCAAATCATAAATCGATAGCCAACCTCATACATGATCGTATCTTTATTTTTATAGTCTAGGTTGATACCTTTTCCGTAGGATAAGTAGGTATAAAAGGATGAAGGCTGATCTGAAGAAGAAAATGCTAGTTTGGTGGGAAAAAACCAATATCCCACACCCAATTTGTAAAACTTAGTTGTGATATCCGGTTCAAAATTAGTAACATAATAACCACCATGAATTGAAAATTGATCCTTTCTATATTCACCGCCTATCGAAGGAGCTCGAAAGAAATTGATTGTGTATTCCTCTTTTGAAAACGAAGGAGAAGAAAATATAGGTGTTTGGAGACAAAGACAACCAATGAGCAAAAAGATTTTATTTTTCATATAATACCTAAATCGTTTTATAATAGCCTACTGAAATGTTCACAAACAGTCCATTGTCGTGTGCTTTGTGTAGTCCCATTACGCCGAATTTGTTTTCGAAAGCCTGGAGTTCAGGAGCATCTGTCCAAATATTTGGCCAAAAACGTAGTGATGGTTCAATCATAAGGCCTTGTTCGCCACCTAATGGAAAAAATCTGTAATACATTCCAAGTCCAACTGATCTTGTCCTGTAACGAGCTGTGGTATTGGGAAGTGTATACTTTGCATCATATAATAATTCAGCAAGCACCGCTTTTTGAACGGTAAGTTCTATTGGATTTGTTTGATTCGTTTGGTTGGGTAGCCAAACCTCTGTTCCGTTTCCCACAAAAGGTAAATCAGTTCTCAAGCCGAAAAATTGACTTAAAGCCAGTTCATCGAGGGATGCTTCGGATTTTACGCGGTATAGGTTTTCTTTTACCTCTACACGTATGTCCCAGTTTTTTTGGATCAAGTAACCGATTCCGAACCCTGTACTATATGGCGCATATACCTTGAGATTTTGAGCTTTTTCGTCTTCAGAAAGTGCAATCCCACCCGATGCATCATAACGAAGTCCAGATCCATGGGAGTATTCAAATACCATGGATTTTCCATAGTATGTCGCCGCTACATTTGCTCCTTGAAGGAGGAGTGGTTGGCTCAAACCTCCCTGTATAGAAACTGCCTGAGCCCGAATCTGCTGGCTCATGACCAGCAAAGGGAAAATTAGAAAACTTAGAATTCTTGTATGCATTGTTTGCCTCAATCGTAAGAAAAGCATACACCATCAAAAAGTTTGTGTCGTTCCACCCGATGGGGAGGCACCTATTTTTATCAAAAAAATGGAAAATACAGATTTGATGCATCTCCTCGCTTTATTTGTAGGTAGCCTATGATTGGTTCGATTATCTTGAGTTCAGGAGCAGTTCAATCTATTCTACTTGCTTTGTACTTTTATAGTAAGGCGAAATCTGGAAGACAACTCAGCCTTTACTTAGGACATTTTTTCGTTCATTTTACTTGTATTATGCTTTTGAACTTGGCTTATTACACAGGTAGTGTGAAAGATTTCCCGCATATCATTAAGGTTGGATATGTATTAGGAGTTATTTCTGCACCGCTATTTTATTATGCAGTGGTCCAGTATTTTGGAATACCAAAGGAGAGGAAGTTTTGGCTTTCTATTTACCTTATCCCTTCTGTTATTTTGTTTTTCTATTGCCTTCCATTTTTTTTACAACCCGCTCAAATGAAACTTCGTTATATCGCTATTGTTGCCAAAGGCGAATTAACATCGGAGGCAAGTCTCTTGCAAATCTTTACCCTGGTCACAAATTTATTTATATTTGTCCGTGTACATTTAAGATTTAGAGAGATTAGTAAAGACTTTTCAAAGTCAGCCGACCCTGAGATTGCTATTTTTGGAAGATATACTTTAATCGTAGTTATCTGGTTGTTTTTTGCCATGATCTTGGCGATTTTTGTTCCGGGCAAAATTGCCGAGAGTTTTACCAGTATTGGCCTTTCCTTATGGGTACTCGGCTTTGCATGGCACCGTGTCTATAAAGATCAAATCTTAATTGATACAAAAGAAACTGGTTTGGATGATTCGAAATACCAAAAGTCTTTTCTAAAAGAGGATAAGCTTCAAGAATTAGGGATCAAATTAGATCAAATCCTTAATAAGGAAGAGTTGATCTTAGACAGCGAATTGAATCTTCGTAAACTCTCCAATTTGCTGGGAGTTTCAGTGCATCTAACTTCCCAAGTAATGAATCGGTATTTTAACCAAGGATTTATCGAAATCATTCGCTCCCGTCGTATTGAGATTGCAAAAAGACTGCTATCTACTTCTGATCTACCCATCCTCAGAATCGGATATGAAGTAGGCTTTAATTCAAAAAACGCCTTCATTCGTGCATTCAAAGAGATAGAAAGTATTCCACCATCCGAATATCGAAGATTAAATGGTCAGAATCAATTAAAAATATAGGAGACAACATGAAATTAGGATATGTTATATTGTATGTAGAAAATGTGGAAGCGAGCATTACTTTTTATGAAAATGCATTTAGTATAAAGAGAAAGTTTATTCATGAATCCAAAGAGTATGGAGAGATGGAGACGGGAGATACAATTCTTAGCTTTGCTGATAGATCTACCTCCCAACCCAAAGGTTTAGAATTCTTAAAAAATGCAGACACATCAAAGTGCCACCCAACTGAGATTGCATTCATAACAGAAGATGTACCATCTGCATTTGAAAAAGCCATTCGGAATGGGTGTAAGATCATTTCGGAACCAGAACAAAAGCCGTGGGGCCAACTTGTATCTTACGTTCTTGATTTAAATGGATTTTTAGTAGAATTGAGTAGCCCTATGGCCTAAAAATTTGTCTTTGTGGTCGAAATAGTGTAAGGGAAGTAAGACGATAGAAAGATCTTCTTCCCTTAAATGAAACAAAGTTCAATTGATTATTTTATTTCATCAATTTGAGCCATTGCATCTAATTCGCCTTGTTTTGCAGTGCGGACCTTCCAATCTTTTGCTTTCGGATCAATATCAAGTGCCTGTCCTTTTTCAATCAGAATTGTGATATTATCAGATTTTCTAGTGATTTCAACTGCTCCATCTCTCACTGCAAAAGTGCCAGTTTCGGTTTCCTTGTTGACCTGACCCCAAAACTCGGTGCCTCTTACTGCCGCAACTACTGTCGGTGTAGAAACTCTTAATGTTTGACCCTTTTGTAACTTTGTTGATTTTACTAGAATGTTTCCGTTATTTACATTGAACTCTAACGTTTCTTGGTTTAACTTTGCAAGTATGACCGTAGTTTCACCTAACAAACGAATGGATCCTAAATCAGTAGCTAAATCCAATACAGCTGATGCGGAAGTCTTTACCGTTTCCGATTCTGGGATCAAATCAAATGCCTTTAATTTTGAGGGAAGGTTCACTCTCTCAGCTTCACCTTTCAAAAAAGCCACAGTAAAATTTGAAGGTTTGATTTCTTTTTCTGAATTACAGCTAATTAACATTAGTTGTACGAGAGCGATGGAAATGATGGTTTGTATTTTTTTATTCATTGGATTCCTTGGTGATCACCTTGCACCAGTGAACAATGAAGAAGCCTACTTTGGGAAGTCAAAATTAACAAAAAAAAGAAAAATAGACTTAATTTAACCATTTTACGAATATAACTTCTCCTTGGAAAACCTTCCTTTCAATTCAAATTCACCCAAAAAAGTAAGTCTTTCTTTTTCTTCTGGTTTTAATAAATTATAACAAGATTCAGTGATCAATAGTTCTTTACCTAACCCCTTACATAGTCCTTCTACACGTGAGGCAGTATTGACTGTATCTCCAATAACCGTAAACTCCATTCGGCTTAAAGATCCAATGTTACCCACTAGAACCGAACCTGTATGAATACCAATTCCCATTCTAAGTTCTGGCAAACCTTCATTCAAAAACTCTTTATTTAAACGTTTTAAATTTTCCATCATTGAATAGGCAGTTTGTAAGGCGGTGGACTGCGGAGATGTAAGAGGGATAGGAGTTCCAAAAACAGCAAGTATGGCATCACCAATAAATTTGTTGATAAATCCACCATGTGCTTCTACTGCATTGCTCATTTCTTGAAAATATCGATTTAAGATATGTAATACTTGTTTTGGTGTGCGATCTTCTGATAGTTTAGTAAAATCTCGTAAATCTGTAAAAAGAATCGTCGCTTCTACCGTTTCTCCACCTAAACTCTGTTCATTGTTTAACAAATAATCTCTAATCCTTGGATCGACGATTCTTCCAAAAGTATCTTTGATGCGCTCTTTTTCGGCTAGTCCAGCAGTCATCTCATTGATGGCGTCGCCCAATACTCCGAATTCGTCAGAACTATGGATAACAACTTTGGTTTTAAAATCTTGATCTTTGATTCGGTATGTGGCTTCTTCCATAATTCGAACAGGAGTGTGCATACTTTTTGCAAGAGTATAGGTGATTAAAAAAGTAAATATTAACAAAACGCCTGCTAATTGAAATATGATATCCGTTTTGAATATACTTAGTAATTCAAAGATTTGAAATTTGGAACGATTCATGAGCCCGAGAAGTAGAAGCAGAGTAGGGAATAAGGAAATAGATGACCAGACGATCATATGTTTGGAAATGATAGAAAACCTTCGTGTGTTGGCATATTTGCCCAGTCCGCCCTCTGGAAAAAAGCAAGGAATCAATGATACGCGATTCAAATAATCTACAGTAAAAAAAGAAAATGAAAAAACAAAGTAACCCCAAAATGAAAAAACGATAAAGAGCAAAAAGAGTGTTTGGCGATCGACTCCAGGGATGATTTGGATGGTACGAAGTATCGACAAGGTAGTGGACATTTCCCAACCGATCAATCCAAGTAAACTAATGAAAAAAGGTGAATTGATAAGTCGTCGTTTGACAAGTTCCGTCCTTGCAGGGGATACATTTTTCCCGAATATGTATTGTAAAATCGGATAACTGTAAACGGTAATGATACCGCTAATGATTGGAAACGGACTCCAGTTGATGATTGCCATCCAAAAGTCTCTAGATGTAAGGATCAAATTAAAGAGCATCAGGTCTTTGTCAGGCAAAAGTTGAGTGGAGGTATAATTTCCAAACAAAAGTGCAAAAAAATTAGCGGAGACAGGAATTAGAAAAAAGATTAGGAAAAAGCCGATCATGGTTGTGAGGTTAAGATTGGGATTCATTGCTCACCTTACGAATTATGAAAGAGAATGAATAATGGTTTGACTTGACACAAAATATTGAAACTGCCGTTTGCATTTTAGTATAATCTAAAAGAGAGATCAATCATTATTTTACTTTAATATAGCCAACGATATCTGGCACATTGACTGTTCGAATTTCACACCTGTGATACACTACTTTTATACTTTGGAGAATCCAGTAGTTGAAAGCCACATTCATTTCTTCCGCTTCTATTAGAGCAATATACGGAGCCTCCGTCAGAAATATATCCGGATACCTCGATGATTTGATCATTGTTTTGCAAATCGCAGGCATGTAAAAAAGAGACAGGTGTGCCTTTTTCATCGACGCAAAAAGTTCGAAAAAGAATTGGAACAAAATATTGGTCTTTCGTTGGCATAGGAGGAGATTCTTGCATTAATTTTGCTTTTAGTCAATAAAAGTTGTTCAATTTGATACTGCGGTCAAATTGTACTCCCATTCTATATAGGGAAAAAAAAAGATCGCCAACCGATTTCTAAAGACGATAGTGTTTCAAATACCAAAGGTGGCAATGGGACGCATTCAATTTAGATTCAGATGAAAGGACACCACACAGAAGAGATCAATTATCTAAATCATATCCCACTTGGATACGCTGTGCTCACTTTGAATGCAGAAGCTTTGGTTTGTACGGAAAGAAACCAGCTCTTTGATTCGGCATTGCGCTTGTTAGGTCATGTCCCTTGGGATAAAAATGCAGAAAAGTATTCAGCTAATGTCGATCTACCCATACCGTTGATTTTGGAGGCGATGAGTCTATCTCCATCAATTTCTGATCATTGGAAAAATATCGCTAAACTTGGTTCATCGGATTTTGTTGAATTATCCTCTAGTGATCAAAAAAATCAATACTCACTCCAAATCTATTCTCCCAAAATTGAAACACTAGTTTTGATACTCCAGCCGATATCGAGATCTCATTTACTAGAAGAGAGTTCTAAAAATGATGAATTAACTCTTTCACTTATATCCGCTCTGCCAGATATCATTTTTAAATTTGATCGTGATCTAAGGTTTATATTTTGTCATTCTCAAAACCCTGATCTCCTCATTCGTCCGGCGAATGAATTTCTGGGCAAACAGATTGTGGATGTTTTGCCTCCGCCTCTGGCAAACCTTCTCTTATCAAAGATCGAAGAACTGCATACTATTGGAGATGTGATTCAATTTGAATATACGATACCGCTGGACATTGGACAATCTTGGTTTGAGGCAAGACTCGTAAAAACGAATAAAAATGAAATCATTTGTATCGTACGAGATGTTACAGACAAAAAAAAATCCGAGCTGGAATACTTCTCCATTTTGGAAGCGACCCAAGATGGATTTTGGTTGAATGATCTCAATGGTGTCATTTTAGATGTGAACACGGCCTACAGTCAAATGGTCGGTTACTCAAAAAAAGAAATCATCGGTGAACGTGTTGAAAAATTTGATGCAATCGACGACAGAAAATTGGTCGAAGAACGCATCCAACGATTACATAAGTTCGGCAGTGATCGATTTGAATCATTACATCGACGTAAGGACGGTAGTTGTATCGATGTTGAAGTAAGTATCAACTATCTACCGTATGCTGGCGGACGCCTTATCGTCTTTGTTAGAGATATCACCGAACGTAAAAAATTGGAGCAGGTCATCCGAGCAAGCAAAAGTCAATACGAAGAACTTACAAAACAAATACCCGTTGGTGTTTATACATTTAGATCGAGTAAGAACGGCAACCATCGATTTGAATTTGCAAGTGAACGTTTGTTGGAACTTCTGGCATTGGACAAACCAGACCTAATTCTCGATCCACTTTACCCCTTGAAACTTGTATACAAAAAGGACAAAAAGGTGTTTGATCGCATAGTAAGTCAATCTATTTCGAATGGCAAACCGTTTACCATCGAAACGCGATTTTTAGTTGAGGGATATGCCCGTTGGTTTCGAGTTGATGCGATTCCCTCCTTACAGGCGAACGGTGATCAATTGTGGAATGGAGTATTGACTGATATCACCGATAGAAAACACACGGAAGAACTACTTTTATACACCTCATCTCAAGCGGAGGCAGCAAGTCGAGCAAAGTCTGAGTTCCTGGCAAATATGAGCCACGAAATCAGAACACCATTAAATGGCATTATCGGATTTCAAGATATGTTAGCTGGAACAACACTTTCACAAGAGCAGATCCATTATTTAGAAAATGCGAATACATCTGCTCACAGTTTACTAAGTGTTATAAATGATATCTTAGATTTTTCAAAGATAGAAGCTGGTAAAATTGTTCTGGAGGAGGTATTTACAGATATTTATCAATTAATTGAAGAATCGGTCGATATCGTAAAATTTTCTGCCTTAAAAAAAGACTTAGATCTTTTGATTCGCATTCAACCCAATATCCCTCAGTTAGTCAAAATCGATCCTACGAGAGTCAAACAAGTGTTGGTCAATCTACTTGGTAATGCAATTAAGTTTACAGAGGTTGGTGAAGTTCGTTTGGATGTTAAGTTTGATATTGAAAGAATTGCACAAAAACAAGTAACAAAGATTGAGTTTTCTATCACCGACACGGGGATTGGGATCGCAAGCGAAAAACAAAAATTGTTGTTTCGTCCTTTTTCGCAGGCAGATACTTCTACGACCCGAACATTTGGTGGTTCCGGACTAGGTTTAGTCATCTCACAGTCGTTTGTAAACCAAATGGGTAGTTCCATCGATTTGAAAAGTGAACCAAAAAAGGGTAGTAGGTTCAGTTTTACTCTCGCCAAAGAATTTAAAGTTTTGGATCATTATTTTCTTTTTTCAAAACCCTTTAAAGGTGCGCTTGTAGTTGATTCCAATAAAAAGCACAGTCGGATCCTGATCGAACGTTTAGATGCTTGGTCAATCCCCACTTTTCTTGGCACAAATTCGGATGAGGCCCTTGAGGTTTTAACCATGAGACCTGAAATAGACTTGGTGTTTATCGATTTTGATACCATTAAAGAAAGCGATATATCTTTTTATGAAAAGCTAAAACAAATTCATCCGAGATTTGAAACTGAGTTGGTGATGACCTACAATTCAACTAATACGGTAAAGGTTTACGAAAAGTCGCAAAAAGAAAAGATCTCCCACCTTTTGATGAAGCCAATAAAAATATTGGAACTTTATCTTACTTTGAAAAATATAAACGGAGAAATATTAACAAAGCCAAAAATCACCAATCCAGTGTTAGGTAGTTCATTGAAATCTTTGAAACCAAACATATTGATTGTAGAGGATGTCTCCGTAAATATGCTCCTCATGAAAGGGATACTTACCAAATTGATTCCTAATGTAATGATAACTGAAGCCACTGATGGGGAGCAGGCTATCCTTAAGACCAGTGACAAATCGTTTGATCTAATTTTTATGGACATCCAAATGCCGAATAAGGATGGATATGAAGCTACAAAAGAAATTCGAAAGATTTCTTTACATCAAAAAACACCGATAGTCGCATTGACTGCGGGCGTGCTGAAAGGTGAAAAAGAAAAGTGTATTGAGGCAGGGATGAATGACTATCTATCCAAACCCATCGATAGAAAGGACTTAGTTTCTAAATTAGAAACATTTCTTGTCTATGAAAAAACAGAGTGAATTATAAATGTAAGCTACCTTGGTAGAGTATTCATTAGGTTTTCTTTTTTTTCCCAGAATGTCAAAAAAACATTTAAAGTAGGTAAGTCTGTCATATTGATTACATTTCGAAATTGCATCCAATCAAGTGCTGTATAAAGATAGAGTTCTGCGATGCCAAAAATAGGTTTCGATGAAAATGAATGTTCTTTTATTTTTGGCACAAGCCAGTGTAGAATCGAACCGATGCGCTCTTTTTGTTTTTGCAGATATGCAAACTTTTGGATATCGATTCCATCTTTCTGAAGATAGAACAAATTGATCCCAGAGTCGAGGGCACCATCTATGGCGTGTAATACGTTAGATTGTTCCCATGGATTTTGTAATGAATCCGGAATCGACCATGAACACTTTTTTGATAGATAGTCCAGAATTGCGTGACTATCCCAAATTTGTTGTTCACCATCCTCCAAATAAGGCACTTTCCAAATGGGATTTCGAGAACGTAGCTCTTTCTGTCCACTCTCACTTAACGTATCAATGAAATCAAATGAGATGGATGCTTCTAGTAAGAAGTAGCGAACCCTACGCACGTAAGGAGACGTAACTGAGCCGTATAGTTTCATAGAGTTAAAATTCTGTTCCTTCAACTTCTGATTCAGGAAAGCTTTTTTTCCCTTCTGTTGTGAGTACATGGTATGTGTCTTTTTCTTGAAGGATCACACCTTGAATCCTTGTTCCATTTTTAAGTACAAGTGTTTCACTAGATTTACCGGTGATCTGCTCGATTCTTTTGATCAGTGCTTCTTCTTTCTTTTTACTTCTTGCCGCAATTTCTGATTTTCTTGAAGATTCATTCTCCATTTTTTCTTTTTCAATAGCGATTAGTTCTTCAAATTCTTTCAACTGTGAAGCAAGGTCTTTTTCCTTAGTTTTTTCTACTTTGATTGGTGCTTGTGCATTAATCTTTTCTTCAATTTTGATTTTTGTTTCTGCACTCGTTCCAGACATGGAATCTAACTTTTGTGTTGCGATAGATAGATCACCCTTGCTAATTGAATCTTGGATTTGAGGAAGAACTTCGTTAAGGCCTGTATCTTTGAGAATTTTGTTTGTATACGTTTTTGAAACTGTGATTTTCTGGCCGGCTTCCAAAACAATTTCGTTTTTGGAAAGTGACGCTTCCACGGCTTGTATGGCTTGTGAATTTGTTTTAACTTCTTCAGGTAGGGATTCTATCTCTGCGATGGCCGGCCTGCTTGAAACCGAACCTTCAATCACCTGGATGCCGGAATCACCTTTTTTGGAAATTTCCAAAGCGAAACTAGTTCCCCTAACTCCTGCTACCATTGTTGGAGTGGATACTTTGACGGATTGATTTTTAGCCAGTTTATTATTTATTTTAAAAAGACTAGATCCTTTTTTTAGTGCAAGATTTACATCCGAACCATCTGGATTTTCGCTGGGATCTATTTTAAACTCGGAGTCTTCTTTGATGCGGATCACAACTCCCGCTTCGGATTCTACAATCTGTAGATCACATAATGATTTTTTCCCAGTGACGAGAGTATCACTCTCTGTAATGTGATCACCAAATACAAGTTTTCGATCTTGAGTGCGTACGTCGCCTACGGCAAAAATCACAACAGCCGAATTTTTTTTACGAGCAGTTTCGGTCGTTTTTAATGGTTGTTCTGCCTGAGTGTTTGTTATTTCTTCCTTCTTGCAGCTCAAGAGCAAGAAAGAATGGAACAGGAGTAACAGAGTGAAAACTTTAAAGAATCTTAAATCTCGTTTCATAATTAAATTTCCTTATTAGAATATGACATTTCTAGAGGTTGATTCAAAAATTCAAACACATTAAAGAATCGTTCCTCTACCTAGTTCAGGGTATTTTCAAAAAGAATCATTCTGTTAAGCTACTTCCAATTGCCAGTGGAAGACTGGCTAAAGGATAGGTAATCAAATTCGTGAATGAATTAACTTTGAAATATCCCCTCCGATGGACCTTGCTTTTCTATAGCCTTTTTGCCAGTACGTCAATATTTGCGGATAGAATTCTGCTAAAAAATGGAAAAACCATTGAAAATGTAAAGTCCACGATTGAAAAAACTAGCGTTAAAGTCAAATTTGAAAATGGAAAGGCAGAAAGTATCTCTAAATCGGAAATCAAATCGATCAAAGTACTCGCCGTCCAGTGGAAACCTGTGGCTCCAGCGACTCCAGGTACTGCAGGTCCGACTGCAGAACAACTTGCCTTGGAAGCAGAGGAAGAGAAAGCACGGGTCGCCATCGCATCCGAACGTGGGGATGAATTCACACCACGTGCTGAAGAAGAACTAGTCAGTCCCTGGGGAAATTTTGCTCTCGGTTTGATTCCCGGTTATTCGGGACTCTATCGAACACAAAGTACGGGTCGTGCGATTGCGTTTAGCGTATTTGAGACGATTGCGTTAGCAAATTTTGTGGATGTGATGAGTGCCAAAAAAACAGCTCACCAAATCGACGCGACTGACTTTGTTTTAGTTTCCCTTCTCAATTCCGGAAATACTTCATCAGCGTCTTCTACTGCAATTGCGGCACCAATATTATTATTCGCAAATATAACGAATGCATACGGATACGAGGGTGGCGTTAGTGGAAGGACGATCGCAGAACAAGCAGGAAATAATAAGGCAAAAGCAGTTCTTGCAAACCAACAAGCAACTGCGGCAGGAATTCTTGGATTTCTCTTAATCACAGATGCCATCAGTTCTTATTTTTCGGCAGAGTCGTGGAATGAAGGAACCTACGGAGGGGAAAAAAGTGATCCGAACTTTGTGAGGCCAACCAAACCAAGCTCCAGACTTTTGCGATCGGCATTCCTGCCAGGATGGGGTCAGGTTTATTCGGGAGATACGATCAAGGGTTATACATGGATGGCGAGTGGTTTAGGTCTCTTGGGCTATGTGGTTAGCACAGAACAGGGTGTTCAGGGGGCTTATACAAAATACAAGCGAGATGGAAATTTTGGATCCGTAGCATTGCCCATTTTTTCGGGAACATTAGGGTTTACAACTTCTACAACCAGTGCAACGGATAATCTTCTAACACGCGTTGTGCTTGTAGAAACCTACCAGTCTGAATCAAGAACTGGTTTTGAAGCGGCAGTGGATAAACGGAATCAAGCTTGGTCCTTGTATGGCGTCTTTTGGGCACTCAACATGTTGGATGCATACTTTTTCTCAGGTAAAAATTTCAATCAAGAGGGAGCCATTCGTATTTTGCCTGACTATTCAATACAGCCTGTTGCCATCGCTGGAAATCAAATTCAAAACGAACAAAAGTTAAATGTAACGATGACTTACACTTATTAGGAGAAAGTATGAACCCTATAAAAAAAATAAATTTAATTGTCTGCCTGCTTTTATTTCCTTTTCTTTCGCATTGCCGAAATGACGAGCTTGATGTGATTAAGACCTACTCACCGACCCAAAATCCCATCTTTGGACTCGTTTACTATATACTTCCAGGACAGGGATTTAGTTTCAGTGGTGGTGGAGGTGGTAGTTTAGTCCCTAACCAAGCAGGAAAAACAGAGAATAGTAAATTCATTCTTTGGGGGGCAAGTAATAATGTGCCGGCAATTTGGTCGACGAATGATGGTTCAACATTCAATTCAAAGATCACGATCAGTTCGATCCCGAATTGTAGTAATCAATTCGTTTCAGGAGGAGAGAGTAGATTTTGCAGAGTCATCTCATTTGCCTCTGCTGGTACAACAAATCATGCAATCATCGCCTCTGCAACATACAGCGGAAACCCTAGCTCCGCCACTAGCCTTAAACTATATTATGGAACTTCAGGGACAGACAACAGTTATTCCTTTAACGAAATTACAGCCGATTTGGGAATTACCATTTCGAATGTAGCACTATTTAGTGGTGCTTGGAATGGAGCGGCAGATTCGTCCGGCAACTTTGCGCTTATCATCAAACAAAATACAGTTTCAAATCGATTGTGCGGTAGGTCAGTTGGGGGTAATTGGGTCTGCGAAGCTTCCACAAGTGGTTCTGCTGTCAGGAATCTAAATGGAACAATCTATGCTGGTTACGGAAGAAGGTGGAATGGGACTGGTTTCGAAAATGCGGCGACCAATGGAGGCGGGCCAGATGATTTGTTGCAAATTGGCTCTAGGATTCTTTTCTCAATTGGAAGTGGAGGAAGTTATACTACGGATGCTCTCCCTTGGAATGGAGCAATCACACTAACAGCCTCAACGATTCCAGCAACGGGTATTAATAATTTTTCGCCAAGACTTGTGGAAGTAACGGGTCAGCCTTTTAGATACAGTCAAGATAGCCCAAAAATCTATTACAGATCCACTACTGATTTAGGAAATAATTATTCATCAATAAGTGAGATCTCTGATATTTCATACTCAAGATTTGATGGATATTCCATTGGAAGTATTGGGGGAAAGGTAATCTTAATAATTTCAGGGAACAGGTCTGGTGAGACTACTTTTTCTACCAAAATATTTAGCTCGACGAATGGATTCTCCAACTGGACGGAAATTACGCCTTAAGGTTGTTTTGCTAAGAACTTCTTCTTTTCCATCCTAAGCCAGTTCCCTTTTGCAGTTCAGGGGGAACTGGTGTTATCTGAAAAAAGTCTGAAACAATCCCATTTGTGAGGCCAATTTGTTAACTCACGTACCTTCTTAAAGAAGGCAGGAAAAAAATGAGTCACCCGCAAAAACTCTACCAGATTTTAGAAAAAGCAGAAATTCAAACCAAAATAGCGATTGAAATCCAGGATTGGATCGTTGACACTATAGAGGAGAAACGAGACAAGTCCATGACACATTTTGAAGATACGAAGCTTTTACCCATGCATTTAGAAATGCGAACAGGATTTGCGACCATGCGTTCTGAAATGGAAATGCGTTTCGACTCGTCTCAAAAGGAAATGGATCTTCGATTCCTGACTTTACAAAAGGAAATTGATGCCCGTTTCACATCCTTAGAAAAAAGACAAGATGCTACTAATTTTTCGATTCGTCTTCTTGGCGTACCTATAGTCGGAGCCACCATTGGCGGATTAGGTGTTGTATTCTTACAAATTTACGAAAGACTTGTTGGACTGTAATACTTATTTATAGCCACCCTACCTGCATCTTGCAAAAGTAAGGTGGATCAAATAAATCATTTTTAATTAGATTCCGGTTTTTCCTTGATCCAGTCAAATTTTGTATCTTTGTGTTTGCCCTCTTCAACTAACTTTTTTAAATTTAGTAAAGTTTCATAAGGTGTATCAGTCAGAACGAGATTGATTACAGATTGGGGAACAGAACCACCCGGTTCAAAATGAGCTTGGTATTCAATTTTCAATTTGCCTGCAGATGTAGGTGTTATACGCCACACACCTTCAAATGAATCCATTCTCGTCACACCAGATGGAACAGGTTTTGTTTGTGATTCCGTTTTTTTCATTTTCATGGTGGTCGTGAAAGTCTTCTGATTTTGTTCAAAACCGCGGTCCAAAATCGCATCTCTATCGTTTACGGGCCAAGGCGCACCGTTTCGAATATAGACTATTGATTTTTGTTCGTTGCCCGAAAGCGTTGTGAGTTCTTTACATTCGTGGTAAAGATTTTTACAAGATGAAGGATCTGTGAGTATGGCAACCACCTGAGCAATGTTTGCTTCTACTTCCGTTTTTCCTAAAAATTCGTCAATACTAGAACCAGAGAAGGGCCGAATCAATACGGTGATCCCTTTTTTGCGTTTGGACTCCGTCCATTCCGTCGATTGGGAAAGGAGCGGAAAAACCAGTGAGAAGGCAAGCGTTAGGAGGAAGAATCTCATGTAATTGTTTTTCAAGAAGTTCATACTTACCTACCAATTCTCGTATGGATCAATGGACGAATGGTTTCAGCAAAGAACAAGGAAGTTGCAGAAGCAGGTAGTAGGCTCAAACCATTTTTTCTTCCTAAATTATTTACCGCGACAATTGCCATATAGTTTCTATTTTTATCGAGCCAAGGATAAAATCCATTGATTCCAATACTATGTGAAATTAAATCTTTGTCACACTCGGCTGGAACATTTGTTACAGTGCAGTACCTCCAATTTCCTAAACCATATTGCCACCGGTATCCGAAGGCAGAAAATTGGGAATAACCAAGCGTGGCAGTACCATACTGATCAGCTAAAATTTCTCGAACAGAAGTTGTTGAAAGAAAATTTGTTATATTCCCAGCGCTTGCATTTTTGGCCGTTCCATTTGTTAGAAGTGCATTTAACATCCGGGCATAATGCTCACCTGATATGCTCAATCCATAAGCTCCCGACAAACTTCCGTCAGTGTCTTCGCCTGTCCGAAAATTGCCACGCCAAACAGCTTGGGAAGCATCCCACCCTAAAGGTGAAACTATCAGTTGTGAGAATAGTGTATCCCAAGTCTTGGCACAAGACACCTCTAACATCCTTTGAGCCACTGCCATATGATTGGAGTTGTATTGGTACAATGCTCCAGGTGTTCCGGTAGACTGGTCTCGAATTTCGTTGACGCACGTTGTTTTTTGGGCCGCTGTCGCGTTTAAAGGTAAGGTAGAAATACAACTAGCTTGACCTGATCCACCACCACCACCTGCGTTTAAACCAGAGGTAAATGCAAGAAGCTGACGGAGTGTGATGGTGCCTTTTTCTCCTGTCCATCCAAGAACCTGGGACGTCGTGCTAGCAAGTGAGAGGGTGCCACCAGTTGCACAACTTCCTGTCGTCACTGTCCCACAAAGACTTCCATTACCTGCATTGCAGTCGATGGCACGCATAACCGTGATTGCCGTGACCCACTTGGATCCTGACGCAATGGGTTTGTATGTATTGAATTCTAAACCAGATTGCCTTGAAAAAATGCGAGTGCCATCGGATTCGTAAATTTGGAGTGTTGCGCCTTCGTCTGTGGTTTCGACAAATCGGTCAAAACAATCTTCTATTGAAATACAGCTACTTAAAATTCCTGTTAGGAGGAGAGATTCCGCACCGTTGTCTTTGTTCGCATTTTTACTGCAATGAAGAGATAGAAAAATGGATAAGATTAAAGCTAAAGATCGGTTCATAATTTAATCACTCCATCAATCGTAATGATTTTTCCGGTTTTTTCCAGGTCACAATTGGCAAACGCAGGAAGTAGAGCTGCATCCCGAGCACTACCCAATGCGCCAGAAGGAGGTAAGTTCTCTAGGACTGATCCAAGAATCAGTGCACCCTTTGTACGGATGTCAAGCTCACATTGGCTGACGGAAGTTTCAATGTAGGAGTCTTTGTCCGAGACCTTTGATGTGAATGGATACAAGGCCTTTGCTAAAAAACCATTGATGAATAGGAGGGGAGAAATCGGTCCTGATCCCGCTTTCATTCCATTTTGTGACAACCAAAAGGAGGAAGCGCTGACTTCAGCCTCTAAAATGGCATCGGAGATTCGATCCTTAGCTTCGCTTCCGGTGATGGCACCGTAGGTGGGAATTCCGATTCCCTCAGTAATCATACAACTGCTAAAGAACATGGAAAAAACTAAGTAAAGGTATCCTGGTTTCATCTGTAGAACAAGGCTTAGCATTTGATTCAAATTTGGGAAATCAAACTTTTCCCATTTTGTATAGATTTCCTGAACGAGATGGTAGTCTGGTTCAATTCTCCCAGACTATATTTAGGTTTAAGAGCTTGTTTAGCGCCGCGACGAGTCTTTCCGCCTCCCATGGTTTAGAAAGAATGATGCAATCTTTGTCCGATTTATAGACCGAAACTATATTTTCTTTGGTGGCAAAACCAGTCACAACTATGATAGGCAAGGTGGGGAATAATTTTTTGACTTCGTCGATCAACTTGTCTCCCGTAAGAAATGGCATTTTAATATCCGAAATCAAAAGGTCGGGTTTATGAGTTTTGATATAGTCAAGCGCAGCTTCTGGATCTTGGATATCGGTGATATGAAAGCGAACATTTTCAGTATTTCTTACGATGTTCATCAATTCTCTTTTCATGGCTGATGAGATTGATTTGATATCATCAACCATTATGACTTTGATAAGCCGAACATCTTTATCATCAACGGCCTTTGTACCTTTGGCCTCTTTTAGTAATTCCTCGAATGAATCTGGGACACTCATAGTTTAATCTCCTTTTGAATTGGTAAATGAATATTGAAACTTGTGCTTTGGCACTTAACGCTTTCGACGTTGATCTCACCCTTGTGTTTATTGATGATATCCATACTGATGGACAGACCTAGGCCAGTACCCTCTCCGATCTCTTTTGTCGTAAAGAAGGGGTCAAAGATTCGAGAAATCACATCTTCTGAAATACCGATACCATTGTCTTTGAATTTGATTTCAATGGCGTCTTTACCTGTATCAAAGTAATCTTTAACTAGTAGAGTCTCGATTTCGATCCTTCCTGGTTTTTCTTTCATTCCTGTAGGGAATAGACCCTTGTTCTTTTTTTCATCAATGGCAAAACCTGAATTGACCAAAAAATTAATAAACACTTGCCCTAACTCTTGGGGTCTACATGGAATCGATGGAATATTTTCATCAAAGTTGTAGATGATTTCACATTCATATTTGATTTTATTATAAATTAAATTTACAGAAGATTTGATGATTTCATTTACATTTGACATTGTCAATGAATCTTCTTTGTCCTCATGTGCAAAGTTGCGTATACTTTTCACAATATCGACAACACGTTCCGAACCTTCAGTCGATTCATTTAAGATATCGACAACGTCGTCCATGATAAAATCAATTTCTTCTTTGTCCCAGAGTTCTTGGATGTGTGCCAATTTTGGGTTCGACGGGTCGTTTTCAATGGTTTCTTTCATCGCATTTAGGACATTTGCGAATCGTTTATGGTATCTTTTTAAGGATTCAAAATTGCTTTGAATGAAGGCCATTGGATTGTTGATTTCATGAGCTACACCAGCCGCTAACTGACCTATGGTGGCTAGTTTTTCATTTTGCAATAAATGCACTTCCGCTTCTTTTGTCCTTGAAAGGTCATTCAAATAGACTAAGTAGCTTATTTTCCCATTAAAAATGATTTCGATCGCCCAGATCCCGAGCCATTTCTTTCTACCGTTCGAGAGTAAAACTTTTTTTTCTATCTGATTGCTCGAAACTGATTTTCCAGCATCAACCATATCACGAACGAGATCAAAGGCATCTTCCCCTGTCACCATTCCGATGATATCAGAGATTTTTTCCCCGACAATCCCACCTCTTTTTTTATCCAACATGATTTCAGCACTGCGATTACAAAATATAACTTCATCACCAACAGAAATCAAAATTCCATTTGGGGAACACTCTACAATCGACTGTAAGTTCCATTCGCTCGTTCTAAGTAAAAATTCTGTTCTTTTACTAATTAAAACCTGGCAGAGTTCGCTACCTAAAAGTTGGAGTTCTTTATGGTCTGTGCTTTCGAATTCTGTTTTTTTGTTTGCGACGGTCAATTCAAAGTCGGTTTCATCATCTAAGTCAAAATTGAGCTGAAGTCGTTTGCTCGCCTCAGGTGGTGGTGAGGATTCATCAATGGGCAGGTAGATGAGTGAGTTTTTGATTTTTACTGAATACAAACCATACTCTTTTTCAATGATTCCATTTTTTCTTATGCGAACTAAACCCCATTCACTGTCTGTTAGTCTGAGTCCATAGCGGATGCCAAGTAAAATCATATTTGACTCGGACTCCTCGCTTATGGCCTTACGCTGGTTCATATGAAGGACCGCTTCCGTCCTTAGTTCAGCCTTTTTCCTTTCTGTGATATCGACGTGTGTACCAATGACTCTTTCTGCAGAACCATTGTTTGTTCTTGTCACAACCTTTCCACGGCTCCAAACCCAGATGACTCTTCCAGATTTTGTATACATTCTAATTTCTAAATCATGAGAATCGATGTTACCATTCGCATAATCTAACATGAGTCCTTGAATTAAATCTCGATCTTCCCAGTGAACCATCGTTTCCCAATGTGCGAAACTATTTGGAAACTTATTGGGATCAAAGCCAAGCATCATCGCATATTGTGGGCTAAAGTAGGCCTTTTTTTCTATCAAATCAAAATCCCAAACTCCGTTTTTACCGCTTTCTAGTGCGAGTAGGATTCGATCCTTTTCAATTTCCGCCATGGAATCTTTGAAAGGTTCTGACAAATAGGATGTTGGAATAACGATAGATTCTAAATTAATAATGTAGATTGCTCTTTTTTTTACCTCAGAGCCGATGAGCGCTTTTGATATGATTTGAAAGGAACCATTGACATTCGAATTAATCAAAGGAAGACTTATGATGTCGGTAGAATCTTTAATGACCTCAGCTTCCTCATAGGCAAAGTCCTTTTTCCAGATGAGTGTCGGAAAGTATTCTCCAACTAATTCAAGATATGATTTTTGAAGGAAGAGTGTCGCCGCCATATTGCACCGCAAAACGACCAAATCTGCATCCAAAAGAAAGGAAGGGATCGGATTGGAATCCCAAGCGTCCTCCAGCTCCTCTTTGGCAGAAATGAGCTTCTCCAAGGTAGATCGAAATTCTCGGTATTTTATGTCTGCACCCAGAGGCTTTTCGTCTAGAAAACGTAAATACTCACCAAGGCGACTGTTGCGATCATTTAGAGTTAAAGTATTCGTAGCCATCTCAATTTCCTCATACTTCTGACGAAGAAAGTGAAATTTTATTCGAGAATCTTTTGCTTGTCTGTATTTTTTTACACGATTTCGGAAAAAAAGATAAAAAGTGTTGTTTATTCTAAATTGGTTAAGTATTATACATATAGGGGTATGTGTATATTGAAGTGCTAGGTCTTGGAGTCACAGGCTCGTTCGAATTCTATGGCCAAACACCAAACAAATCAATACAGAGGAGACCGAATTGAACCACTGCTTCGCCAATTGGCCTTACCTAGGATAGACTGAACCAAATCCGAAAAAGCTCAGCGTATCGGGTATTTTAAATTGGACTTTTGCTCACAATTATAATTGTTAATAAAAAAATTCCTAAATTATACTTATGAGACGACTCCCTCAATGCAAATGGGTATAAATCTGGGAAAATAGTGTTTGCTCGTAGGGATACCAATCGTACGCTTCTATAGCGAATCTAGTTGCATGAATCCCTTATCTCTCTCAGAAATTGATCTCCAACGCCGTGTCATTGAGCTCGAATCAGAGCTAAGATCCATGCAAGAAGTACTAGCTATCGCGAAAGAAAACCAGACGATTTCTGGTTGGGAGTATCATATCCCGTCAGGGGAAGTTTTCTTTTTTGGTGAAACGGGAGTTTGGCTAGAGACTCGAAAAAAAGAAGCAAACGAAAGCTTTGACTGGATTCTCCTTGAGGATAGGAATTTTTACCGAACTCAAATTGAGGATATTCTAGAATCAAAATCCGTAAGACAATGCGAGCTGAGGATCATTTCTGACCAAAACCGAATCATTCTACTTGATACCTTTTCAAAAGCAGAAACCGATGAAAAGGGCAATGTCGTTAAAATCATAACATATATAAAGTTTAAAACTGATTCACAGCCAACTAATCCTGTAGTTGGCGAAAGTATCGATGTAGTAGAATTGATCAAAGAAAAAAATCTATTACATTCAATTCTTGAAAGTACCAGTGTCTCTATCATTGTAATCAACACAGATGGCAAAATCATCTATGTCAATCCGACCACCGAATCTATGTTTGGATTAAAAAGATCAGATGTTCAATCAGAGTCCTATAATGGGAACTTATGGAAACTATATACTATTGATGGGGAACCATGTCCCTCTGAAGCCTATCCATTTTCACTCGTTATGAACTCAAATGATTCTGTAAATGACCTTCGGTACAAAGTAGTGGTTTCTAACGGGATCCAAAAATATATTTCGATCAACTCTTCTCCAATAAAAAATGAGTATGGGAAAATTGAAAAAGTATTGGCATTTGTCTCTGATATTACAGAGGATCATTTAAAAGATATCGCCTTACAGGAGAATGAATTTAAGTATAGAACTATTGCAGAAACCACTCTCAGTTTGGTTTATGATCTAGACCTTGCGACTCTTGCAATGAGTTGGGCCGGAGCCATTTTTGAAATCACCGGCTATTCCTTTGATGAATATCAGAAATTTCTTATCAATGATTGGACTAATTTTATCCATCCAGATGATAAAGAAAGAGTATTAGCTTTGATGGACAATGCCATTCGGACTCGCCAGCGCTTTTTTGCAGAGTATAAATACCGCATCAAGAACGGTAGTTACATCCAAGTTGAGGACAATGCGATCATATTTTACGATGAATTCAATAATCCAAAACGTATGCTTGGAGCCATGATCGATAGAACGGAACGATATAAATCTATCGAAGAACTCAGAAAAAACGAAGAATCTTTGAGAATTGCATTATCTGCCGCATCGATGGGGATTTGGATTTGGGATATTAAAAATCAAAAAGTTACGTGGTCTGAGAGAGTCTACGAGATATATAAGCTAACGGAGACAGAGTTCCGTGGGAACATTGAAGTTATGTATGAAAGAACTCACCCAGATGACAGAGAAAAGATAAGAAAAAAAGTGGAAAGTCTAATTTCGGTTGGAAGTTGGCAAACCGACTATAGCTTTGAAAATAGACTACTGTTTCCTGACGGTTCGATCTCTTGGATCGAAGGTACTGGTAAGTTGTATCGGAATAAAAATGGTGAACCTTATCAATTGATTGGATCTACATTTGATATAACGGAAAGAAAACGGTCGGAAGAGGCACTAAAACAATCAGAAAAAAGATTCCAAACTTTTTATCAATTTTCAAATGAAGCGATCTTTATATTTAATGAAAAAAAGAAAAATGTAGTCGATGTAAACCAGGCATTTTTGGATCTTTTTCTATATACCAGGGAAGAACTTTTTGCTTTGTCCTATCGGAAAATTTTAAATTTAAGTATTCTCCGTGCTTTAAGAAAAGCTGCCGAGGACCCAAATTCCAACAAGTCTTTAGAAATATTGCTCTATAAAAAAGGAAATCATCCGTTTCCGGCTAGAGTCAGCATACGCAGATTTATCAAAGAAGATGAACAATTAACGGCGATTAATATACTCGATACATCTACCTTTAATGAAGTATTAGAACTTCGGGCAATCAATAACGAAATCATAAAAAGAAACAAGGTCATTGAGATTCAAAAAACGGAACTCCAGCATGCTTTAGATAATTTAAAACAAACACAGTCGCAACTTGTACATTCGGAAAAAATGGCTATCCTTGGTCAACTCGTAGCGGGAGTCGCTCATGAGATTAACAATCCGATAGGTGCGATCAAAGCTTCCAATCTAAATTTGCAAGATTGGACAAAAAATTATCGAAACCTTTTTGAAAAGGTATTAAGCGAATACGATCAATTATCAGAAAATGAAAAACACTGTTTCGAAATGATACATCAAACGGCTATACTTTCTACAGATTTTTTCACGGGAATGCAAGAAAGAAAACTAAAGAAAATGATGATCGCAGAATTGTCAGCGAGAGGAATCAACGAACAAAAGGCAAGTCTCATTGTGGATCGTCTTATATCAATGGGTATAGGTGAGATTGACATTGAATATTTAGAATTTTATAATAATGAAAAGGTAATGTTGTATTTAGATTTTATACAAATGGAGTCAATTTTTTATCAAAATACACGTACAATTGGAACTGCCGTAGATCGTGTAGCAAAGATTATGTATGCTCTAAAAAACTTTACACATTTTGATAAAAAAGGGATCAAAGAAATGGCTTCGATCATTGATTCTTTAGAAGTTGTATTCACAATCTACCAAGACCAGTTCAAAAAAGGGATTGAGCTCATTAAAGATTTTGATGAGATTCCTGAGATTGAATGCTTTCCAGATGACTTGCTTCACATCTGGACGAATCTCATCTACAATTCATTTCAGGCTATGGATTTTAAAGGAGTGTTGACTGTTCGAGTGCGCAACCTAGAGCATACGATCGAAGTAGAGATTCAAGATAACGGTCCAGGGATTCCTGAAGAGATATTGCCTCAAATCTTTGACCCATTTTTTACAACAAAAAAGGTAGGTGAGGGAAGCGGACTTGGACTTGATATTGTTCGAAAGATAGTTCAAAAACATAATGGTCAAATTGAAGTTAGGTCAGAGGCTCTGCACACATCCTTTATTGTCTCTCTTCCAAAACAGAGTTAATGATTTCCAGAAGTCTAAATTCTTCCCACGGTTTTCTCAAAATGTATTTCAGGTTGGTTTCCGTTTTTAACGTATTCAATGCTTTTTGATCTGCGTAACCGGTAACGATTACTTTATTGATTTGTGGATGTGTTTTATGTAGGGTTTTTAGAAACTCATCTCCATTGATTCCGGGCATCGACCAATCAGAAAAAACGAGAAGAATTCTCAATCCCTCACTTTGAATTTCTTCAATCAATTCCAGCGCTTCATTTGCAGTTTGAGCTGTTAAGTAACGAAACCTATCACCAAAGTTTCGTTTGACTTGGTTGCTCATACTAAGTAATATTAACAACTCATCATCAACAAAAAGGATTGCATCTTGAGATTCTTTTTTTAGCGCGGTCACTATTTGCCTTTCTCCAATCGAAAGTCTATGCCATTATAGTATATTAAGAATTGCCATTAGTCAATTTATATATTGCGTACAATTCCCAATTCTGGAGGATTTTATTGAATATTGAGGTTTTTTTTATCCTTCTACTTGACGAACGATTTAAAACAGTTAAAATATGTTATGCGTTGGAAAAATTCCGAATTTTGGAAACATGCATCTCCAAAAGAGTTGATTGATTTTTTCAAACATATGCACACGGATGAATCTTTAAACCATTGGGTCTCATTTATGGATGAAGACTCTAGTTTTGCAGAGCTTGTATTTGAGTATCTATGGTTATGTAGAAATGATGAAACGGTGATCAACCTCTTGAATCATCCTAAGGTATCTCCAACTTTGATTTTGCATTTTATCTATTTTGGATTTGGTAAATACATGCTTTCTGGGCAGATTGATTCTGCGGATTATTTTCTACAAGTAAAGCAGATGTTCAATTCTGAGCAGAGCTTACGAATTCTATCGATGGCGATGGAAATGGAAAACGATCCCACTCTCAAAATCCATCTCCTCTCAAATTTAAATCCACAAACATGGGAATCGTATTTTGATATGTTGGAACAAAATGCTCAAAATATGCAAACCTTACTCGAAATTTTCTCAAACCTCCGAGAAAAAGAGATACGTAAAATTCTTTTAAATAGTCCAACATTATATTATTATTTACGCATGATGATTTTTTCCGTCCAAGAATCGAAAGATGAAGTTAGTGTTACAAAAGCAGATATTCGAAACATTATCGACTCGATTCATATTTGGGAAAAGTTTTGTTTGAATATTACTAGTCAATACTCTCTAGAAGAAGAAAGAAAGAAACCACCAAATAAAAGAGATGGAAATCGTATCTCTCATATCATACGAGAATTAATCGCAATCCCAAAAGAAGATCGTGGAGATATCTTGGTTTACATGAAACGGAGTGGAGCGCTCATCGATGAAGAGGAAGAGTCCATGATTCAATCTCTTTTACAAAATTACGATATGCATGGCAAAATCTTTTAGTTCCAGAGAATCAATATTCCGAAACAGAACCTTAGATTCCGTTCGAGGACTTGCCATTTTTTTGATGATACTCGTTAACTTTCCTGGGTCATGGGGGAAAATGTATGCGCCACTTGTCCATGCTAAGGGAGATGGATTTACCCTTGCTGACATCGTTTTTCCCATGTTTTTGTGGGCTGTTGGGTATAGTATCTTTCACTCCCTTGAGAAAAATAAGGATAGGTCGACCGTTTCGTTTACCCTGTTAGTCCTTCGAAGGAGTATGCTGTTAGTTTCCGCAGGACTATTGTTAAACTTTTTACCTGATAAAAATTTGGAAACGATGCGGATTCCTGGAGTCCTTCAGCGGATTGCAATTTGTTATTTTTTTGTTCTACTTGGTTTTCGATTCCTTTCCTTTCGGCAAGCAGTAATCACAGTTTTATCCATAGGACTCTGCCTATCCCTTTTGAATCGGTTTGTGATTTACGGTGCAACTGGTTTTGAATTCAGCAGTGTGAATCCAGACATTTCCTCTTCGCTCGGTGCTACATTGGATCGGTTTTTATTTGGAAGTCATGTGTGGAAGGAAGCAAAAACATTTGATCCAGAAGGTCTTTTAACAACATTGATTTCCATGCTTTCCGTTTTACTAGGAGTAACCGCCGCCGCTCGTTATGAATCGGGACGAGATTGGCGCACGAGTTTGTTTTGGATTATTGCATATATTATTTTAGGTGTTATATTATTGCCCATGTTTCCATGTAATAAAACGCAGTGGTCTTTATCCTATATACTACTTAGTGCAGGGATAATCGAATCCGTTTATCTGATAATGCGATCAATTCCCAAGCTTGATTCAATTACATCCTTTATGGTTGGAGGAATCGGACGTCATGCACTTTTACTCTTTTTTCTAACAGGGGTTATTGCCCGCAGTTCGGTCTATGCAAAGGTAAGAAGTGAAGTATTCAAAAGAATTATGCTATATACAACTGATGCAAATATGAGTAGTTTGATTTACTCTCTACTCATATTTTTCTCTATATTTTTGATATTTAAAATTGTCAGTTTCTTTTATTTTAAGTTCAAAAGTTTGTCGATGCGTTTGCCTGCTTCCTTTCGATTTGTTTCAAAATGAGTTAACTCGTCAGTCTCGCTTGTCTCAATGAATCGTAAGATCGATTCACCTTGTTTGATGAGATATTCATAAGTTCCTTCAATTTCTTTTAGGATTTGTCTATCGTCCGGACTGAGTCCTCCTTCTCGAATCAATTTGGCTAATTGATTTTTACAAATCGACGCAAGACCAACATACGATTCCATTATGGTCTTTGTCGTATCTTTGTCATATGCTTGGGAGACAAATCCATCGGCAAGGCTTCCAATTGCCATGTAAGTTAAATACAAGCCTTGTGCTGATACAGTGCCAAGTGTTTCCAAAAGCACATGGTTTGCATCCGTGTGGGAGTTCGTGTTTCCATTCGTTGTCTGCTGGACCTTCTTTTTTCCCTCACTTTGTATGATGGGGGTATAAAATAAGAGAAGCACAAAGACAAAAAAAACAAAGGAAGGGGTTCGAAGAAGGTTCATCCCCAGAGAATCCTTTGAGAAACCATCCCTAGGGAAGTAAAATTGGACATAATTTGAAATTTTTTTACAGGAATGGACTCAAAAAACTTGACACTGGTTCAAAAACGCGCAGAAATGTTACAAATGGCGTAAATATGTTAAATATGTTTCGTTTGGAGGACAAAATGAAAAAAATCATCGCAATAGGCAGCTTTTTTGCCTTATTCTCAACCATGCCGGTTTGGTCACAGAGCCAAGCGGAATTGTTTCAAAAAGTAGGTGTGGTCGGAGATTCCCTCAGCCATGGTTTTTTCGGTGTAACAGTCGAAAAGAAAACACAAGATTGGGCATACCCAGTTCTTGTCTCTAAACAAGCCGGTACTTCGGTTTCTTATAATGTTTTGAAAGGACCTTATGTAAATCTTGAAGACGTATTGAAATGGGATTGCGGTGTGTTCTGTATCGCTTCTTCAATCATCGGTGGAAACGCATCTACAGTTTCACTTCCGACACACGCAGGGATCACGGGAGCAGAGTATACAACTCTCCTTCGCACTTCTGGTAAATGCGAGGATATCACCGCCACCAAACAAGTAAAAGACTGGTATTGGAGAACTTGGTATCATTTTACTTACCGCTGGGTAACAGTGCAAGACTGTAAAGAACCAGACAAATTCCACCAATTCGGTCTTCGTGATGCTGGAACACAAACACAGATCATGGAAAAAGTAAAACCGACATTCCTTTTTGGAACAGCTGGTGCCAACCACGTACTTTGCACCGCCCTTCATACATCACTCGATTGTTTGGATGAAGCCCGATATAAAAGAGACATCCGTGAATTCTTCCGCAGAATGGCCGCTATGGGTTCACTTAAAGGTGGAGTTCTTTTCACAATTCCGAATGTAACAGCCATTGCATTTCTTGAAAGATACACAGATCCTAATGGAAGAGCCAATTATTCAGGACTAAAAGCATTCTATAGGGGTTCTGTTTCTGACCCGAATCAAGTCTTGGATGCAACAGAGATCGCAACGATTTCGAACTTCCTTACCATGTTGAATAACGAAATCAAAGCACAAGGTGCAACGATGAGATTTGCAGTTGCAGATTTAAAAGTGATCTTTGATGACATGAAAGAAAATGGTCGTCCGTTACGCAGTGCATCTGGTTGGTCACCTGGAAACGCACGTGCCAACTGGCCACTTCCAAACCAACCAGGAGTTTTTGGTTTAGACGGAGTCCATCCGAATATGTTTGGTCATGCGGTATTTGCAAATGAATTGATTAAATCAATTAACACACGTTATGGACTTTCGATTCCTCAAGTTAGCGAATACACAGCATGGTATTATGATTCCCTAAACAGAAACCCAGTTGATTTGAAAAAATTCCTTACTGAAAATATTTTCGGTCAGGCAATTTCTTGGGTCGTTTCTATCTTCGCATAGATTAGGAGAGTATCATGGAAGATCGTAAAAAAATAATTTTAGGAGGGCTAGGGCTTCTTGCTTTAGTCTTCGCTACAACACTCCTCTTTACAAAAAAAGGTGAGGGTCCACGCTCAAAATCTAATTTTAGTTTGGAGGACGATTCCGATAGGTCCATTCGAACGACAGCTAAATCATTATTTGATGATCCTGAATTTGCTGAAGCTCCCAATCCAGACGATGACGAACTGTCTCAGGCAGAAACCCTTTGGCCCTTTGCTCTCGAAAGGAAGCCGGATCGAAAGGAGAAAGTAAAAGAGGAGTGGAGGGACTTTGCCGCAAAATATCCCAAAAACTTTTACATTCCAAGGGAAATCCGTCCCTTACAGTCAGAAGCTGAGGAAAAAGCTGTGATGCAAAATCTGGAAGACTTCACGGCGGTTGATGCAAGCATCGCAAGTGATCTTTCAAAAAATAAATGGGCAGAAGCTGGTTCGACTCCTGGATCTGAGCCGAAAAAACCAGAGCCAGCCAAACAGAAAGCATACTTTGATTTCAAAATCCACGAATTAGAATCAAGAATTCAAATGGTGGAATACTGGATGGAAAACAATTTAGCCAATGCCACTGACAAGGTGAATGCAGAGAAAGATTTAAAAATTTGGAGAAAGGAACTTACTTCGTTGGAAGAAGTTCGCAGTTCAGTTCCCAAAAGTTAGTCAATAAGACTATCTTCAATTCTAGATCCATTTCTAATAAGAGCAGGACATCTGCTTTTATGGGAATGGATTTTTTATTTTTTGATCGAGCCCTGTTTTTCTCAAAAATGATTTATAGTTTTATATTCCTATTTACAAATTCAATTTAGCTAATAACTTTTGGGACATACTTATGTTGAAATTCGTTTTTCATTGCAATTTATTTTTAATCATTGTAACAGGATTTTTTTTGATTTCCTGTGAACCAACTACAGGACCCCAAAAACCCATGTTAGAAGAAGTTTCTGAAGCTGAAATTCCAACTCAAGATTTGGTCAAACAATTGGATTCGGAAGATGTTTTCATTAGGTCGCAGGCTACCATACAACTTGGTAGTAGAAAAGAAAAGAAAGCCATACCCAAGCTTAGAACTTTGTTAAACGACAAAGAGCCGGGTGTGCGAGCTGGTGCGGCGATTGCACTTGGTGATTTAGAGGATAAAGAATCAACTACGTCCATCACTAGACTTCTATCGGAAGACAAAGAAAATCCAAAGGACGTTTACTTGGACGCATTAGCTAGAATGAAAGACGCACGTGCGGGAAGCAAAATTGTTCCTTTGCTTGACGCTTCCGATTCCACTTTGAGATTGCAAGCTGTCGATACTCTTGTACAAATCAGGGCGAAGGATCAAGGTGAGGCCATTGTGAGTCTCGCGCGTAAAAATAGAGACCGTGAAAAAGACAAAACGTACGCCATGGTAATTGGGAAGTTAGGTGTTAAATCTGGAGAATCTTATCTACTCCAGCTTACCAAGATAGAAGATGAGTCTCCGACACTTGCCGCAAGTTATTTAGCACTTGGCCGTATCAAGAGTCAAAGAGGTGTAGACTTGCTCGTTACCGCTTTAAAAGCCAAATATTCTAAAGGGAAAGAAAACGCATCCCTCGCTCTTATAGAAATTTCAGATCCGAAAACCATTGGACTGACGTTTCCGCTCCTCGATGTCGATGAACCAGAGACCCGTATGTATGTGACAGATGTTTTGTCACAGATTCCCTCACAAGAGGCAGGGAAGATTGCACTCACTTTGTTACAGGGTGATAAAAAATATACTTGGGGAAGTGCGGCAAAAATTATTGGTAGGCAAAGATATTCAGCAGGACGCGAGAAAATCGAACAGCATCTTCTATTAGAGTCAACGCCCGAGCGTGATCAATTTGCCGAAAGTTTGGGCTGGTTAGGCGACAAAAGATCGATTTCCATACTACGCAAGGTGCTAGTATCGCAAAGCAAAGAGGGTAGGTATGGTTCGGCTTGGTCTCTAGGAATTTTAGGTGCAAAAGAAGCTTTACCTGATTTGGAAAATGCATTGAAGGACAGTGATCCGAAACTTGTTTCTTATGCATTGGAAGCTATTGGTTCCATCGCAGACCCATCTTCTCTCAAAACGCTAAAAGGTCTCCTTCAGGATCGTCCCAAACTCGCACCTCAAATTCTATCGGCTGTCGCACTCATCCCGGGTGAAGACGCAAGACTTGTGTTAGAAGGTTCCGCAAGAGAAAATGATGCGAACGTTTATCGGCCAGCCTTAGAGGAGATTGCAAAAAGAAAGAGCAAAGATTCAATACCACTCCTTTTTGAGTTTGTCAATGGTGAAGAAGGAGAAAAACGCAAACTTTCTTATTATGCACTCACTGCGATTACAGGCGAACATTTCCGCACAAGGAAAGATTGGAATGAATGGAGAGCTAAAAATATTAAGTAATCGGACAAAAAATCGTTTTGGCTAATTCTGCGCGTATTCCGGAAAAGTCATGTCTTTCTCGGAATTGATGTCAAATTTAATAAAGAATGTTTCGCTCCGTTTCTTCCTTCATCAGAGATGACCTTTCTGAAAAAATCACACTTCTCTCAGGTCCAAGGCAGGTGGATTGCGAATCCTTCCATTGGCCGATGCACTTGCAAAGATGGATTTGGGATTGTGAGGATTGACTTCACTTTCCATTCCCAAAAATAGAATTTAAAAACTTTTTGATGTTAGGTGAGCCATACTGTTGCCTTGGAATGTATGCCTTTAATAGTTTTCCATCTTGAAAGGCAAAAAGACCATGAACAATTCTTTTGGAACCTGCAACACCTACACCTAAGCTTTTTTTGAAAGTTTCCACATCGGCTGGGTTTGCCTTTTCGAGCGTAAACCCCTTAGCTTTTAAAAAGGGGTGAAGTTGTCTGACTTCCTCCCAATGATCCGGGCAATCACAAGCAACATGATATAACTTTGCATTTAGTTTTCTTTTTTTGATCTCATTCTCTAAATCCAAAACTTGAGTTGTACATGCGTTTGATTTGATATTAGGAAGAGTAGAGAGAATTACGATGCCTTTGGTTAGGTCAATATCTCGAAGGGCACGTTTTGTATTATAGGCCGGTGGCAGTACAAACCTACCAACCAGAGGATTGCCAGTTTTTGGTTTGTTTCCATATACTTCAATGGGTTGATCCCCTAATAGAACCTGCATATTTCACCTTCCTTTGCAACTCAGTATCGAATGCAATCTAGTTGCAAATTAGGCTGATCGAATTGGGTGTCAATTTTATTTTGCAACTTAATTGCGTTTGTATATTTTAAATCATACCAAACCGAGAATTTCTTGTCATACAAATGAAAACGAAGCAATCATGGTGAATGGATCATTTTAACCTTCAAGGGGCAAAAAGTATAAACGGAATCCGTTTCTTTCTGACAGCCCTTTTTTTATCTGGAATTTTATCTGCCCTTGGTTCTTTGAAATATTTACAGATTCTTTGCATGTTAGCAGGGACTTCCATCTTTCTTTTTTCTGCCATTTACGAATCCTTTCTTCTTAAGAAAGGCAAAAACCCCCAAGCATTTATGTTCTTATTATTCGATACGGTCAGTTTGTATGTTAGTACTCTCGGACAGGCACTCATTGATAAGGACATATCTGTTGCATCCTTAAAATCTGGCGTCCAAATGATAGTGAGCATTTTTATTATCATTTACTCTGGATTGTTATTCTCCCGAAAGCAGACAGCGATTATCGGAGTATTGCATACAATTTTACATATATTGACGCTTGTTATCGCATACTTTTTAGGAGTCGAGTTTATCGAAAGTGCCGACACTTTCAAGTTGCCATATTCTGTATCCTTTACTGTTGAAGCCGTAAAAGTTTTATTTGTAGTGACAGCGACATATACCGTTGGTAAGGTGGTCAGCTTGTTGATTGACATTAAGGAATCGGCTTTGAATGCAAAGCAGAAAGCAGATGAACATGCATCTGCAGTTGAAAAACAAAAAGCAGATATGATCCTTGTAGGTGAAAAATTAAATGTTTCAGTTGATTCCTTAAAAACATTCACGGAAGATTTAAACTCTCAAGTGCAAACACAAGCGGCGTCAATTGAACAGATCAGCGCGTCATTAACAGAGATCTCTCAATCTACAGAAAATTCAGCAAAGTTTGTAAAAGACCAATACCTAAAGATTGAAAAATTGAATGAAGAAAGTTATACACTGGATACCATTGTACGAGACATACGAACTCAAATAGAACAAATTTCCAATCAAGTCAACCAATCCTCAAACTTCAGTGGGGATGTATCTGCGTCTATGACTTCCTTAAATGATGCACTCGCTGAAGTGCGCGGATCATTCCAGAAGGTGGAAGACGTAAACCAGATTATGAAGGAAATTGCAGATCAGACAAATCTACTCGCATTGAATGCTTCCATCGAAGCGGCTCGTGCGGGAGAACACGGACGAGGATTTGCCGTCGTTGCACAAGAGGTAGCAAAACTTGCAGATAATTCTGCAAATAACGCAAGTATCATTTCCAAAACGATCACCAAATCTCGAACAGATCTTGAATTGGGGAACAAGTCAGCTGTCCATGCTTCGAGTATGACAAATAGCCAACAAAAGGAATTAAAAGCGATCGAAGAGAGCATTCGTATTTTTAATTCAAAGGTGATTGAAATGCAAAACTTGAATGCTCGTGTTGTTTCATCACAAGTAGAGCTCAAAAATCTATCATCCCAGTTAGAAATCATTGCAAATGAACAAAGTCTAGGAAATCAGGAAGTCATGCGTGCGGCTCAAAGCATTGAAGATGCAGTCCAAGTCGTTGCCGACAATACGAGAATTCTACAGGACCAGATTGCGGCAATTTCGGATCAGGCAGAAAAGATTAGATAACGAACCATTTTTCGAAAAAAATCGTTTGTGATCTTTTGGAAACCTTGGAAAATTGATATAGAAACACTCTACCTAAGGAGAGTATATGATTTCAAATAATTACTTTAGCGATAATGAAGATCTAAAAGACCACTTTGATTCCCTTACAAATTGGAATGAAGTCATTGAAGCCTACGAAGAAAATTTTTCCGACTTCGCCGAATACCAAAAGTCGAACAAAGAGGAACTGGCATTTGCTCCAGGTAACTATGAAGATGCGATCGAATATTATAGACAGACTTTAGAAGGTGCAGGCGACATCGCGGGAAAAGATATTTCTCAGGTGGCAAAAGCAATGGACGAAGTTGGACTCAAATACAAAGACGGAACAGTCACTTTCCCGAAAGAAATGGTGGAAGTTGTTGAAAAGATCAAATCAGCGGGGCTCCTACCATACGGAATTCACAGGCATTATGGTGGACTTGGCCTTCCATCCATCGTCCAATCTATGCTTTCTGAAACTGTTTCAAGAGCCGACGGTGGCCTTGCGATCACACTTGGTTGTATGAACCTAGCTGAGACTGTCGAAAGATTTGGAACTGATGAAATGATTCATGAGTTTGTTCCTAAGATGGCGGCGGGTGAGTTATGTGGTGCTATGGCACTCACAGAACCCAATTACGGTTCCGACCTTCCCAACTTACAAACAAAAGCTGTCAAAGGTGAAGACGGCGTTTGGAAAATCACTGGAACAAAAAGATTTATCACTCATGCATGTGGTTTTGCAGGCATACCTTCTATCATCCTAACACTTGCGCGAACAGGTTCCACGACAAGCGGAGCGAGAGGTCTTTCCTTTTTTCTCGTTCATTCCAAAGATGTGTTTGTCGCTTCCATCGAAAAGAAAATGGGACTCCACTGCTCACCAACATGTGAGGTAGTTTTTGAAAATAGTCCCGGGATTCTGATTGGAGAAGAAGGGAAAGGACTTGTCAAATATTCAATGGCAATGATGAACCAAGCAAGGCTCAATATTGCGGCACAAGCAATGGGGATCGCGACTGCAGGTTTTATGGAAGCAAAAAAATATGCATCCGAAAGGGTTCAGTTTGGCAAACCAATTGAGCAGATTTCCGCAGTAAAAAAGATGTTGGATCGTATGGAACGGGAAGTATCAGGCATGCGTTGCATTCTTTATGAAGCAAGTCGCGCTGTAGATTTATACCGATGGAAAGAAGAAAGAGGAAAGATGAATGGAATCTCTGAAAAAGAAATCCGCAAAGATGAATCTTTCAAAAAATGGGAAAAGTTAGCCGGACTCTTTACTCCACTTTCCAAATACTATATCACCGAACTTGCCAATGCCGTCGCTTATGATGCCCTACAGATTCATGGTGGTTCTGGTTATACAGAAGACTATGATGTCGCACGGATTTATCGTGATGTTCGCATTACCAACATTTATGAAGGAACCACTCAATTGCAGACGGTTGCTTGTATTGGTGGTATTGTTTCTGGGATGAGTGAAACAGGGATCCTTCGTGCTTATTTTCAAGAAGAGATGTCGCAGTTCGCTGTATCATCCGACCTGAAGGAAATATGGACAAAGTTTGAAACCGTCGTTCGTGAATTCACTGAGATCCAGGCGACTACTCTCAGAGAAGAACTCTCTTTCGAAGTGGTGGAATCTGCGGCGCGATTTATGGTAAGTATGCTTTTGGAACGAAATATTGGACGTGCTAAAGTTGACCGTAGGGAAAAACGAAAGTTGATTTCTGAAAGTTATATTTTGGATAGTTCTGCGATTTTGGATTCCAATCTAACTAAAATTAGAGGAAAGAAAAAGATTTTAATTCACGCATAATTTGAATCTATTTTACCTCCACTAGTGAGTTTCGGCTCGAACTGGTGGAGGTTTGGTTCTTCTTTTGTTCAGACTTTACTGATGAGCAGGTCCCTCATAATCCGCTCCTTTCATACGCGCAATATGAAAAGTAAGTGCCAGCGGTTTTGATTCTAAAGTAACTTTCCTAGTGGTCAGAGCTTCTTCCAGATTGATTTCTTGAATGGAATAAACTCCTTTGCTGTCCACGTATAGCACAAAACAAGCATTCCAAGTTGAATAAAGTTTTGGTGCATCTGTCCCGGTCAAAACAACATCACCTGGTAAAAAGCGTAAATCACGTATGAGAGTTAAAGTGTCAGCATCATAAACGCTCACAACACCATCGTTTCGAAGGATGGCAATTTGTTTTCCTAACATCTCTTCTGTTGCAAAGTTTTGGCTTCTATAGGGTAAGGAAGTTAATGTCCGAATCGTTCCCGTTTCTGCATCTAGTCGGAGAAGTGAAGTTTCTTCATCCGATCCTTGATTGCCGAAAAAAATTGGCTTCGTATTCCGTCCAAAAACGCTGTAGTTATTGTTACGAAATAAAGGTTTCCAGTTGGTATTCCGATTTGAGCCAACTGTTTGAAAGCTATACGTCCCTGCACCTGTATTATCAGAATCTGCATGTCGAATGATGCTTGTTCCATTATCGCAAGGATAAACAATGGTATGGTTGTAGGAAAATTCAAGATTCAAGTTTGAATAGCTTTGAGTTGAGATAGGTGTTTGGTGAGTAGCGGGATATCCAGGATTCACACAATTTGGGGCATTCGCTGGTGTTTCAGTTGTTCCAGCGGTTCTGTTCGTATAAAATCGAAATGCATTTCCATTGGTCGCGACTGCCTTTGAAGCATTTAACCAGACAACGGTGGATTGGTTCGTAATGGTCGGTACATTCCCAAGTGATTCAAGGGTTGGATTGCTTTGGCTTATGATGTTTTTCTCTTCCAGAAAGCGAACATTCCCATTCGCAAAGACAAAACTAGCTTTTCCATTCTTTGAAAAAACACTGACGGGAGTTCCTAGATTCAACGAAAGGCGGCTAGTAAGAATCAGCGACGGGTTTGATTTATCTACATGATAATGGTCTCCGTGTGGACTCAGGTTTAGTCCGGAATCAGCTACTCTAAATTGGGTGTTTCCAATGTTCGCGAAAGCGAATCTTCCATTTTCGGATTCTACTGGAAAGTTTGTCACGCTATTCAAATCGGCTAGCGTTCCAATATTCGCATCGTTATTCCAGTCGTAGACACTCGTTCCAGAGCTGTAGATAGCAAGCGACCTACCTCGAAATGGACGAGGCTCTCTGGCTTGTGGATTGTTGGAAAGGGAGAGGAGTGCTAGTCCCAAGCCAAGCATCTGGTCAGAATTGCCTCGATTTTTTTTTTCCCAAGGTAAGTCAATATTGCAATTGATTGCAAGGATTAGGATGAACGGAGTAAATAGAGCAAGTCGTCGGTTTTTCATTATTAAAAGCCTACTTGACAAGGATTCCCCTCTCCAGAGTCTTGTCAAGTAAATGAAACTCAGTAACATTTGGCTTTACGGAATCGTATTTTGCTGGGCGCTTTTTTTCTTTCATTGCTCGCAATATTTCGGAAATAAACCTGAGCGATTGGATCCCCAAGTCCTGGACATCCTTCGAGCTGGCATAAGCAATCAAGCGAGCGCTAATTGCTCAAATTTTGCTGTTCCACCCATCCGTGGAGGGGTCGGCACGATCACTGGTAACTCCAATGGATCTAGACAGGGTTTCAATGTCTCTGGGTGTCCGAGCAGTTCTGCACTTTCAAATCTTGGATTCCCAAATCAGAATCTAGTTTTTTCTGGAGATGGAGTCTCTGGAACCTCTACTTCTAGCAGCTTAGTTTCATTATCTGATTATCCTACTCTGGGGAGTAAAAGCCAATCTATGGAAGTTACCTTCCGTTTGGATAGGGCAGATGCTTACTTAGATGTGGTTGTTGCTGCGAGTGCGGCCGGAAATACCCCTGTGGGCCCTAGATTTAGAATTACTGCTGATAATGTCTCTATCATCAATTCAGAAAACCAGGCGCAAGGGATCATTGGTTCAGTTCGAAATAAAGCCGGTGTGGCTCAGGTTAGAACTTATTGTTTTGACACCCATGATCACAGTGGAGGGCACTTGATTGGTTGGTCTCAAGCATGCGCTAGCCTAACCGATCGAGATCGAGCGATCGGTGGTTATGAGTTCGAAAGACCAGGAATCCAGGGGACTTTACCTGGCTTTAAATTCGGACTCATCATCAATGGCGCTACTATTCGCCAGATGATTCCTGGAGAGATGATTGCACCGCATTAAAAAAAAATTGACATTGTGTTGCATTTGAAAATCGTTGCAACCAAGTTGCATTTAAAAACAAAGATGAGGTTCTTTATGACAATTAAAAAAATACTGATCGCAATGGCGGCACTTTCCTTTTTCGCTTTTTGCACTCCCGAGAAAAAAGAAGATAACACTCCTTTACTTGCTCTATTAGCATCAATCCCAGGGCAACCTGCTGGTTTCCAAGCAGTCACCTACCCAGGGTTTAGCCTTGCTGGTAGAACAATTTCCCCGGCCGGAAAAGGTGAGGATAAATCGATTTCAACTGGAGCCGCTACCACAGGTGGTTTGGAAAGGAAGACTTCTTTTTCACTCACGTATACGTTTACAGCCGCTGATGGCGAAATACGAATCTTTGGAGCTGTAAACTCAGAGCTGAAAACCAGAGGAGATCAAGATTCTTACCTACGTATCACGCCAGCAGGACTCACTGGTTTTGTTGCTGGGAATGCAGTAACTGCTACTTCTGGTAAAGCAAAGGTGATCACTGCGACGATTGGAACAGCAAAAACTATTTGTGTTGATGTTCACAGGGAAGTAGACACCCCAGATTCTAAAGTGAAATTTCACTATCTCGTTTGGGACAAAGCATGTTCGGCTCTAACTACAAGTGACCGAGCAGGTAATAATGAGTTTGATGCTGAAACTGAACTCTGGACAAATACAAGAGCCACTTCTGAGTTAGTAACGATGGGAACGCGTGAGATCTTTGCAGGCTTTGCTGTAAAAGGTGCTGGATTTACAACCATTACTACTGGTGATCCATTAGCTACCTCAGGCTCATTCAAGTAAGGTTTCCCAAAGCCAATCTAGATTCAGGAAAAATTGTTAATTAGATTACAGTTTAAGGATAGGGGAAAGAAGCGTAGGTTTCTTTCCCTTGTTTGCTTTTTAACCATTTTAGGGAGACCTGTTTTTTCGGAATCCACGGAATTCCAAAAAGCCTCTGACCCAATTTTTTCTTCGGATAGGTCAAAGCGCAATCCGCAATCACCAACATACAAGCCTATGTTCCAGATTCCCCTTTGGGGAGATCCATATTGGCAAAGCTTCCATGGGCAACAAGATAAATACCGCAAAGCTTGGGAAGAGTCGGTTGAAAACGATCCTACAAAGCTTGCACAAGTTCAGCAAAAAGATGGTGCAAAGGATGATCCCAAAGAGGGAAAGAGCACTTCAAAAAGTTCAAACCCAGATGAAGAAGATTGGGAAACCGCCTTACAAAAAGAAGTGGATTCTCAACAAAAACAACAAAAGAAATTTGAAAATTCCAGAAATACAACAAGCCCTACCCAAATCAATCCTCTAACAGCCGATCGTTCCGTTCAGAACTTAATGATGGATGTGATGACAGCTGTGGATATGGTAGGCCAATGGGATAAAAACAAACCCCAGACGACATCAAACAGTTTTGATGTTCGAGAAGCTGAATTTGGAATGTTTGGAGCCATTGATCAATTCGGTAGAGGAACTCTTCTCGTAGCCGCTCATAATGAGGGTGGTCGATATTATTTTGAAATCCATGAAGCGAATATTCTTTTTCCTTTTTTATCTAAGTATGTGAATGTCAAACTCGGTAGATTTTTTTTGGATGTGGGAAGGTTAAATCGCATTCATAGGCATGATTGGAATTTTACATTTGCTCCGATCGTCCATCAACGTTTGTTGGATACGGAAGCGGTGGAAGATACTGGGGCCGAGGTCAGCATTCTTTTTCCATTTTGGAAAAAAATGACCACGGAACTGGTGTTGGGTGCTACGAACGGTCGATATTGGGGTCATACTCATACTGCTGGCGTTAATAAAAATAATCCAATGATGTATGCTCACTTAAAAAACTTCATTTATTTGGGGAATAACTGGGGTCTTCAGTTTGGAGCCACAGGAATGCGATATGAAATCGATCCTGTTACCAAGTCAGTTCGATACCAGTACGGATTGGATTCCGTCGTAAGATGGAATCAATCGATGCTTAAAAGTTTTATCCTGATGAGTGAGCTATGGTATCGGGAAAATCGTTACCCAGATAAACTCGACCCCATCTCTTTTGTACGTAGTCCGATTCCGATGGAAACTTTTTGGGGTTATTATGTTTTCCTGGATTACCAGTTCCATCAACAATGGTCTATTGGTTATAGATATGACTTTTTCAATGTCCCAAATTTGCGAGATAAAAATGGTAGCATTGCTAGAAATGCTGTCGAAGGAAATACAGTTCAATTGACATACAAACCTTCGGAGTTTAGTTATATACGAGCATCAACTGAAAGACGTTATACTGCAGACTTCTCATCAGAAACTGGAAATCCAGAGTTCGTGGACTGGCGATATTACATCCAAGCGACATTTATCCTTGGCTCTCATCCCGCACATAAATATTGAAATGGTTATGATAAAAAAATCCTTATATCTTTTTTTTCTAAGTGTTCTCTGTTTTCAAATTCCGCTCTGGGCAGGCGATAAGATTCATGTGGTTACTACCACTACCGACCTACGTTACATTGCCGAGCAGTTGGTTGGAGATAAAGGAGAGGTGGAGTCGATGATACGTGGTTATGACGACCCGCACTTTGTCATGACGCGTCCTGATTTTCTTGTAAAACTAAACAGAGCCGATGTATTTTGTATGGTTGGTCTAGACCTAGAAGTTGGTTGGGTTCCTCTTCTTTTGGAGCAATCTAGAAACATGCAAATTCAAAAAGGACAGAATGGATATTGTGATGCGAGTGTCGGAATTACGATTTTAGGGAAACCAACTGTTATGGTAGACCGTTCAATGGGCGATTTACACATCTATGGCAATCCTCATTATTGGTTGGATCCAATCAATGTAATTCAGATGGCTTACACTATGTTAAATAGCCTTAGATTAGCCGACCCGGAAAATGAAGCATTTTACAAAGCAAATTATGATAGCTTTCGGCTTCGGATGATCGAACTAGTAAAGCAGGAGATGAGACTTTTTCAACCATACTTTGATTCTAAGGTTGCGGTCTTTCACCAAGAGTTTGTTTATTTAGCATCTCGGTTTAAATTCAATGCAAATCTTTCGATCGAAGAAAGACCAGGAATCCCACCTTCGAATCGTTATATGGAAGATGTGATTAAAACAATGAATTCGCAAGGCATCAAAGTAATTTTGATTTCGCCAGTGAATAACCCTAAGTATGCAGAATTTGTAGCAAGCAAAGTTCCGGGTTCAGTTATTCTAACTATGCCAACCTCTGTAGGAGGTCTGCCTGAGTCTACCTCGTACGAGACTGGCTTTCGATATATGATGAAAAAAATTCGAGAGGCCCTTGACCAAACTGGATCAAGAGGCTCTACCAAATAAGAGTATGTTGATTCAAGCAGAGAGCCTTTCTGTAGGTTATTCTAAGGATCAGCCAATCGTAAAAGACATCAATCTTATCCTTGAGATAGGGAAGAACTATGCTCTCACCGGTGGCAATGGATCTGGCAAAACAACGCTTTTCAAAACCCTTACTGGACTCTTGCCTGCATTAAACGGGAAATTAAATATCGAAAGTAGGGAATCTATCTCCTACGTACCACAATCCAAAAAACTCCAATTGCATTTTCCGCTTTCTGTAAAGGAAGTATTGAGTATGCCCTATAAAAGCTTTTTTCCTTTATCCTCAAGCATCACTGATTCTGTTTGGTGGAATGAATTGATTGCCTTATCAGAACTTGAACCAATACTCTCCAAACAAATTTCAGAATGTAGTGGTGGGCAATTACAAAAAGTTTTAATCATCCGAGCCTTACTTTCAAAAGCGAAATTAGTATTTCTTGACGAACCAATGGATGCATTGGACCATTTGGCAAGAAAAAGTTTTCAAGAAATCCTAGCCCTCTATCGGGAGAGATGTCAGGCTTCCCTCTTTTTTATCACACATAATTTAAATTATGATTGGAAAGACGGCTTTGCCGAAGTTTTTGAAATCGATCAAGGACGCTTTTTCCATTTGAGCAAAGGCGACAAACCGAACGATTGTGAGCATAATGACGGATCTCACTAGCACTTGGCAGTTATTTTTTCCCCAGTTGATTTTGGGTTCTCTTTCTGGTGCCCTTCTCAGTCTTTTGGGAATTCTAATCGTTCTTAGGCGAATGACTTTTTTTGGACTCACTCTATCGCAAGGAGTCTCTTTCTCAGTAGCTGTGTGTCTGTTTTTGCAATGGACAGGTGAGGTATGGACGATTCTTCTCTCTCTCCTTCTGACCATTCCTCTCGTCTTTGTTAAGAACAAGGTTAAGAACTCAGAAGAGGTTGTTCTTGGCATTTTTTTTCTTTTTTTCTCTGCCATTTCTCAGTTTTTACTCGCGTTAGGTGGAAATGTTCAGAATCATCTAATGGCTTCTTACTTCGGTGACATACTCACTTCTCAAGTAAAACTCAACTCGCTAGGTGTCTATGCTTCCTTGTTTGCTCTTATTTTATATGGTTTTTTCTTTCATCGGTTTTTGTTCATTAGTTTTGATCCTGAACAGTACAAAATTCAAAAAGGTAATCCATTGTTCTTTGACTTACTCTACTATGGGATACTAGCTGTCTCGATCACAGTGGCAGTAAATCTTTTTGGATCTTTTTTTTCGATGAGCCATATGATCATACCCGTTTTTACACTTTTACCCTGGATTTCATCTCTCAAAAAATTGGCTCTAGCCGTAGTAATTTTTTCTATTTTTGGAACATTACTTGGATTCTATTTTTCATTATTTGGGTTTCGATGGAAAGGAGAAGAAATTTTTTTCCCAACATCGTCTACGATTATCTTAGTTCTTTGTTTTTCTTCTTTAATGCTTTTCGGCTTAAGAAAAATTATGAGCTTAAGTCAAAGATAATATGAAGTCTGTTCCTTGTAATACATGCGGTCGTAGTTCTTTTATACCCATTTTTGAGAAGAGTAGTCCTTTAGGTGAAGTCTTTCAAATCGTAAAATGCCATAATTGCAAATTGGTCCAAGTCAATCCACAACCAAGTTTAGAAGAGGTCATACGATACTACTCCGACTCTTACTTCACGCAAAGAACCGACCGAGGTTACGATAATTACTATTCGGAAAAAGTCAAATCCGAGATCTCGAGAGTATTTCAATTGAATCTGTCTGACCTTGGTTTTTTTGAATGGGAAAAGACGTATCAACAGAATCTTTCGCAAGAAGGAGCTGATTCAACTTTAGCTCTATCTTCCCTCGACATTGGTTGTGCGGCAGGATACTTTGTTGATTTTATGAAAAATAGAGGATACAACGCCGAAGGAATTGAAGTTGCTGACGGACCTGTGACATTCGCTCGAAATAAATTGGGTCTTACAATTCACCAGGCCAATTTTTTAGATTGGGATCTGGATGGCTCAAAAAAATACGATGTCGTCACTCTTTGGGCAACCATTGAACACCTTCATATGCCAAAAGAAACGTTGAATAAAATCAAATTACATTTAAAACCAGGTGGAACTTTGATCATTTCAACTTGCCGTTATGGCATTCTTGCAAAATGGAAAAAACAACAGTGGCGTTATTTAAACGTGCCCGAACATCTATATTATTATTCTTTGTCCGGACTTCTGAATCTATTAAAAACATTGGAATATAAGAAACCAGTTTCTTTAAGTTATGGTAGTGGTATGACTTCAAAAGTAAATGCGGGTATCGGTTTCAAAATATCAAAGTGGATCATGGACAGAGTCGTCAAATGGACCAATCAAGGTGATATGATGGCAATTCGTGTAATCATGTGAGTTATATTTGTATTTTAGTTTTAATTGGTATAGATTAGGCAGTAATCTGGAATGTTCGGGAAATTTAAAGTATAGTTACAAAAAAAGTTAGAGGATTGATTTCTCTATCAAATCAACGATCGTATCAACTATCTCCTCTAAGCTTTGAGTGGCATCTAAAAACATCGTGTTCTTCGGTAAAATCTTCATATAGTTTTGATAGATCTGATTTTGGGTCGTATCTTCATCAAAGTATTCTGCCTTTCCTCCGCGACTTACTCTTCTTTCACGTGCTTCTTCTGAAGTTATATCTAAAAAGAATACCTGATTTGGTACTGGGAAATCTTCCTTTAAATTGATTTCTAAAATTTCTTCGGCAGAAATTGGTTGTCCACCTTGATAGGCGGCTGTAGAATAAATATAACGATCTTGAATGATAATATTATCTTTTTCTAAATTAGGAAGTATGATCTGAGAGACGGATTCTTTTCGATCTTTCAAAAATAAATCTAATTGTTCAGCAGTGGATAAAGTCAGTCTACCGGATAGAAAATTTCGAATTTGTTTGCCATAAACACCATCTGTAGGTTCTCGGTGCCAAACCACTTTTCCGTTATGCGAAGATGCTAACCTTTCAGCAACTTTTTTGGAAACTGTCGTCTTGCCGGAACCATCGATGCCTTCAAATACGAAAAAATACCCCATATACTACCTATTTTTGCTTTGGAAGTGAGTTTGCATCTTTTTTTCTGGACTTTTTTATGCACGGCACAAAATTAGCAAAAGGAGCCAAAAATGAAAAAAATTATCTTAACTTTAAGCCTGGCTATTTTTGCTATTACACTTGTTAACTGTGCATCTAAAGAAGTTCAGCAGACGCCTCCTCCTCCAGTTGTGGAAGAGCCGAAGCCATCTAAAAAACCAAAACTTGATGAGTCATTGAAGCAAAGAAAAAGCGATATAAAATAACTTTTATCTCGATGGGCCTGGGGTTCTTCTCAGGCTTTGTTTCTTCCTAGCTTTTTCCCAGAGTTTAGTTTCAAGCTCAGCTTTTTTCTCTTCTAAATCCTTTTCCGCAAGTTCGATACAACCTGAATTTCTTTTTTTAAAGAAGGGAAACTAGATCCTTGCCCTCATGGGTTTTTATTTAAAGTTTAAACAAATTCATATAAAACGATCGATTCTGTATAATATTTAAGCAGTTGTTTCGTTGTCGGTTCCATTTTTCTTAATCCATTCTTATATTTACCTCAATTCGCTATATTATTCGGCATTTTGAGTATTGGTACTGTTCTTGCAGAAACATTGTTCAATGGAATGGGCAATTAAAGAACACCGGAAGTTTCAAACTGTAGATTGGGAGGCATGGCTTGAGTCGGGAACGCTTGTGCCTGTCTTTCAGCCCATCCTTTCTTCCGAGTCGACTTGTGTGTTTGGTTATGAAGTGCTTGGACGATTAAAGGTAGGAGATGATTTACATAGCTTAGGTCCTTTTTTTCTGGCATTGGATGAAGCGAGGGGGAGCAGTCAGTCACCATCCAAACAGAGTGATCTATTCTGGTTAAAAAAACAAATCGATCGGGAAATACGATATCTGGCATTGAAGAAATTCAGTAAAGAAGCACCTGCTGGCTCTAGTTTATTTATTAACGTTTCTCCTCATTTAATGTATGACTTTATGCAGTCAAACCCCACAGAACTGCCGTTCACTTGTCAAATCGTTCGGGATCTTGGCATTGATCCAACCCGTATTGTAATAGAAATTACAGAAGAGAGATTCCATCATAACCTGGAAGTTTTAAAACCCATTCTATCAAGATATAGAACTGAAGGATTTCGTATTGCGGTTGACGATGCTGGTTCGGAGGCCTCGAACTTGGATCGGATAGGTCTCTATCATCCTGAAATCATTAAAGTTGATTTACAAATGTTGAGAAGATCTACTTTCTCACGGAATTTTAAGGAGATCCTTTTGAATTTGTCTAGGTTAGGTGAATCACTGGGGAGTTCTCTTTTATTTGAAGGTATAGAATCAAATGATGAACTATACAATTCATTGAATTATGGTGCAAGATACATCCAAGGTTATTATTTTGCAAAGCCCGAGCTTGAGTTTTCTAAAATGTTCTCGATCCGAAAGGAAATGAACCAAGCTTTAAATTATTTTCATGCACGTAAAAACGAAGAGATGGAAGCTCAAATCCGATGGGAAGCAGAGTGGAAGGCAAAATTATCTCAAGTTACCCTTGGCTTTGATAACAAGGATGGAATTTGGCGTTGGGATAATAATGAGGATTTTTCTGTTTCTAAGGATCCAAGTTTTTTTAGAATGTACATACTGAATCCGTTTGGTTTTCAAATCTCACCAAATTATACAAGGGACATGGGCAATGGACTCGTTTCTGACGAATCCTTTCTTGGTAAAAATTGGTCTTGGCGTCCCTATTTTTTCGAACACATTCATAAAGCACGCACCAGTTACGACGTTTGGGCAATCTCTCCGGTTTATCACGATATCTCTGAAAATGTGATGCTTCGGACTTTTTCTCGTGATTTTGGCGACAACTTGATTTTGTTTATAGATATTATACTTTCTAAGTAAATCTCCCTCTATCCTATGGTGATTGAAAGCACTATGGCCAAGGTTCAACTTTTACAATTGCCGGTTCCGCCTCCTGCATATTATGCGGCTACCGGAAATGTCCCTCTTGCGGCGGCAAGTTTAGCGAGTAGTCTAGCTCAAAACCAAAATAAGTTCTCAGATTTGTCGGCAATTGCTGTAGCGCCAGAAATCACCGATCGAATGGGGGACGCGGAATTGGTTCAGTACTTACTGTCGCAAGATCCGAATTTCATCGGCCTTTCACTTTATCTTTGGAATACCGAACGAAGCCTGCACATTGCTCAGGAGATCAAAAGACAAAATCCCAAGATTGGAATTCTGATTGGTGGTCCGGAAGTCAATGAGGACAATCCGTTCGTTTTGAATCAGTTAGGTTATGATATCGCAGTGGCAGGTGAAGCAGAACATACATTTGTCGCACTTATGGATGCTTTGTTAAATGGAAAGGATGTATCTGTCATCGAGAATATTTCAATACGGGATGAATTTGGTAAGATGTCACCGTTTTCCAAAGAGAGGTCAGCTGATTTTCCTCTAACTGATTTTCCATCTCCTTATGTTTCCGGATTTCTTTCTGTAGATCCAAAACGATCTACATATTTAGAAACAGTTCGAGGGTGTAAGTCACAATGTACATACTGTTTTTATCCAAAATCATCGCAAACCCTTCGGACCCTAAATATAGATGAAACAATAAGACTCATCCAACAACTTAAAGAAAATGGGGCAAAGGAGCTCGTTTTTTTAGATCCCACCTTCAATCATCGTCCTGGATTCGAAGCCTTTTTGGATGCGATCATCGATGTAAATTTTGACGGTCAGATGACAATGTTTGCCGAACTTCGCTCAGAAGGAGTGACCCCCAAGCTTGCAAAAAAGTTAGCGAAAGCTGGATTCAATCGTATCGAACTAGGTATGCAATCAATCAATCCAGAGACCTTGAAGCGAGTAAAGAGGTATGGAGATCCACAAAAAGTTGCTGAGGTTGCGAAGATGTTAGTGGGAGAAGGAATCGACCTTTTGCTTGATCTGATCATTGGATTGCCGGGTGATACACCAGACGATGTTGAAAAGGGGATTCATTTTTTTTTAAAACATAACTTAGGAGAATGGGTTCAAGCCTTTCCTTTGTCTCTACTTCCGGGAACTGCGATGAGAAAAGATGCGGAAAAGGAAGGTCTTATTTATATGCCCACACCTCCTTACCGTATCATCCGAACACCCAATTTCACGGCAGAGCAGTTACGTGAGACCTTATACTTGGCGGAAGATCTTTTGGACAGACGTGTTGATGAGTTTCCGAGACCGTTTCTCTGCGAGAAAGATGATTCATTGAACGACGTATACACTGTTGACCTAATACGAGATTCAAAATCTGAAATTACAGCACGAATTGGGAACCCTGGTTCTCGCCATCATTCTGTTTGGTTTTCGTCAAATTCTTTTGAAAAGGATATTATTTTTATTCGGGAATGTATGGAACGGAGAATTAGGATAGATCCATTTTGTACGATTGATTTTATTTTTTATATCCATGCACCTATTCAGGAAAACTTAATTTCGCAAATCAAAATGGAAATAGATAGAGCTCACAAAAGTTATCTTTCCTTGGTTTTAGCTCATCGAGATGAGAATATGCAACACCGTATCGTTTTTGTTCTTTCGGAGACTGCAACTAGAAATTGGGAGTGGATTTCCTTCATGAAAGAACGAACAGATTTGTATTTTTATTTGGAAACTTCCGCAAAAAACTTGGGAAATGATTTAGATGAAATCGGAATTTCGGCACCTATGGTGTATTTGAATTCTTCCGAATGTCACGAGACTTTATGGAATCAACTAAAAATGCATGTGGATTCCGAAGCGATTGTCTTCCGATCCCGTAAATTGGAAAAAAAATGGTCTAACGAAGTATTAGGATATGGAGAAGTGTAGCCAACAACCTATTAGTTGTTAACCCTTCGTCAACTGTTTTCGAAGGACTTCTACGTTCTCTAAAAATCTTTTTTTCTCACCAGGTCTCGATGAATGTCCTGCTAATGCAAGCCCAACTGTTAGATGACCTTCGCCGTCCTTTTGTAGGGACTTGATTTGACCGAATGCTGTCAGAGGCGCTTGCATTTTGAAAAAGATATCAAAGTGAAATCCATTCAATTTAGGTAGCGAAAGGAGTAGGTCGGGATGATCTATCTTAACTTTAAGTCCACCTTCAGAAATATCCAACACAGGGAATTTACCGTCTGACCGGATCAAGTTGGAATTACGAATTCTATCTACCATTTCGAATGCAATGGTTTTGATTTCCATTAAAGTATCGATGGTGAATTTCTCAGATTTACTTTGCATTTGGATGTAACCAATTGGAATGGATTCATCTTCATCATTTAGATATATGATCGGTAGTATCAGTTCTGAAAGAATTTTTTGATTTCGAAACTGGTTCATCTCTTTGGGAATTTCAGCATCTATTTCATCACTAAAATTGATAAACTCTTCATTGATTGCCGTGTTATACGACTCTTCGTTTTGTGTGTCTTCTATGAGTAAGATTTTTTTTGTTTTTTTTACGGTTCGAATCTTTTCTTCATCATCTGCGCTGAAGGTAGAAATTTTAATAAAATCACACTTATCTTTTAACTTGGTTTCGTAATCTTGAAAGTTTACTTTGATTGCAGTAGGAACGTGGAACATGTCCGTTTCTATTTTTGCTTTGGAAGAAATGATATTAGTAATCCAACACTGTCCTGGTTGGAGGACTACCCTTTGGTTATCCCTGTCTTTTTTTGCGATGGCAATTTTGTCTAAAGTGAGCACATACTGCGAATCACCTTTTTCTTGGTCTACTGTGCATTCTAAGTGAAGGTAACGTCCCAAGATTTTGTAGAGCGTGATTTTTTGACCGACAGCAAAAGTCGTGGTAGGACGAGAATTTACGAGAATTTTTGTCCCGTCACCCGCTACCTTTTTCAATACGCATACGTCACCAGGCGGCTCAGAATCTTTGATATTGAGCTCCTGGTTGAGCAGGAATTTAGTGAGTACATGGAGTTTTTTTTCCTTATCGGAAAAAACATCCAATGATCGTTTTGTTCTCTCAGTAGTTTCCATTTCGGATTATATCCCTTTCATTATCGGACGGTAGTGAGCGGAAATTCTCTTGCACGCATAGTTTTCTTGCCTAAAGTAGAAAAAGGAAGGCTAATTATGTCAAATCATACCCCTTTTGGGATCGATCTCTTAGATGGAGTCAGTGGCGATGAACTTTTTTCTGTCAATTTGGGGCTTACCTATCGTGATTTTCTCGTACTACCAGGCTTTATTGATTTCAATCCGAGCGATGTAGAGCTCGACACCAAACTTTCCAAGAACATTGTTTTAAAACGCCCACTCATGAGTTCGCCAATGGACACGGTTACAGAGTCCGATATGGCGATTGCCCAAGCACTGATGGGTGGAATTGGTATCATACATTATAATAATTCATTAGAAGAACAGTTGGAACTGGTTAAGAAAGTAAAAAGATACGAAAATGGCTTTATCAAAGATCCAATCGTCCTCTCACCTGAGCACACGATCTACGATCTAGATGATACAAAAGACAAACACGGCTTTAGCGGAATACCCATTACAGAAGATGGAACTCAAAATACAAAATTGATCGGAATCGTTACCAATCGAGACGTTGATTTTGAATCTAACAGATCCACTAAGTTAGGTAAAGTGATGACGAAAGAACTCATCACCGCAGAACAAGGGATTAGCTTAAAAGAAGCAAACGATATCCTCCGAACAAGTAAAAAGGGTAAATTACCGATTGTCGACAAACAGGGAAGACTCGTCGCCTTGATTTGTCGGAGTGACCTTCAAAAAAACAAAGAATTCCCGCATGCATCAAAAGATGATTCAAAAAAATTACGAGTAGGTGCGGCGCTCTCGACATTACCAGAATCGAAAGAACGAATCGCCGCCTTATCTAGTATAGGTGTGGATGTGATTACAATCGACTCTGCTCAAGGTAATTCCTCATACCAAATCGAAATGATTCAATTTATCAAAAAGAACTTTCCGACTGTGGATGTGATCGCAGGGAACGTTGTCACGCAAGGCCAGGCCGCAAATTTAATTGCCGCTGGTGCAGACGGCTTACGTATCGGTATGGGACCCGGCTCCATTTGTATCACTCAAGATACAATGGCAGTGGGACGTGCTCAAGCGACGGCCGTCTTCAAAACTGCACAGTACGCGGCTAAACACGGAGTACCCGTGATCGCAGATGGTGGGATTTCTAATATTGGAGATATCGCCAACGCACTTGCGATAGGTGCCTCAACTTGTATGATGGGATCTATGTTTGCTGGAACGCAAGAAGCACCCGGAGAATATTTCTACGAAAACGGTATCCGCCTGAAACGATATAGAGGTATGGCAAGTTTAGAAGCCATGAACAAAGGTGGTGACAAACGATACTTTTCTGAATCCCAAAAGATCAAGGTGGCACAAGGAGTTTCAGGTTACGTCGTAGATAAAGGTTCTGTATTGAATTTGATTCCTTATTTGATTCAAGGTTTGCGTCAATCCTTCCAAGATATGGGTTATAGAAGCATTCCAGATTTGCACGAGGCACTGCGCCAGGGCAAGTTACGATTTGAAAGAAGGACAGAATCGGCACAAGCCCAAGGTTCTGTGCATGGTCTTTATTCCTATACAAAACCTTCCATGAGAGTTGAGTGATTCTTTTATGCGAAATGTAATTTTAACATTTGCTCTCACTGCACTTATTTTTTCTACCGCCTTGTCGGCGCAAGGTGCTGGTGAAAATGCACTCTCTGCTCAAGAACTTTTGGCAAGGTTAGATCGAGAGCTAGATTTTGGTAAAGGTTTGGTAAAAGGCACCTATGTACTAATTCGAAGGAATGGCCAATCGGAGACATGGAAAATCAATCGATTTTTTAATGGTGAAGATGCGTTGTATCTTTTTGACAGAAAAGGGCGTGGTCTAGAATCAAAGCTTCTCACCAAAGATGAAGGCGAAAATGTTTTTTTCTACAATGTTCTCGCCGCAAAGCTCTTCCGTAAAACGGATGATGAAAAGTATGAATCCATGATGGGCACAGGCTTTTTTTACGTGGACTTATCTGGTTACTCTTACCAAGCAAATTACAATCCTTTAGTGAATGCAGATTTAGAGATCGCAGGTGAGATGTTTTACAGAGTCTCTCTCAAACCGATTCTTCCTTACTTCTATAAAAAATTAGTTTTACTCGTAAGTAAAAAAGATCTAAAACCTTACCGCATTGACTTTCACGATCGAGATGGAATTCTCTTTAAGACTCTCAATTTAAAATACGGTTCCGTTAAGGTAAAAGATGGAAACAAAGTTGATGATCTAACAAAAGCATCAAGATGGGAAATGTTAGATTTAAATACTGGTAGTATCACTGTTTGGGAGATCCAAGAAATTGACAAGTCAGTGGTGCCCGATCCTTCTCTGTTTGCAGTTGATAACTTGAGCAGATGACAGAAGGGGATTTAATTGTTTTCCGCGAAGGATTCAAACCATCCCCAAAAATCACCTTAACTCCCGAAGAACTATCACACGAACGAGCCAGGCGTTTGAACAAAAATCCTCATCATCTCGAAATACGAGATGGTTTTGGGAAATCATACCTTTATTCTTTTGTTCCTGGCATCAAACATTTAACTCTAGTGGAAGAACGAGATCTCGTTCGCAAACAAAAAGAACATTCGTTAGCAATTGCCCTTCCGAAAGGGAATCGTCTAGATTTTTTTTTGCAAAAGGCTACAGAAATTGGGATCTCCAAAGTGTATTTCTGTGTTTTTCAACACTCGATCCGAAAGGAGTTCAATTTAGAAAGGGCAAAAAAAGTCGTCGCTGAAGCCGCCAGTCAATCACACCAACCAGACCTTTTGCAAATGGAAGTCGTAGATGCAACGGACTGGATACAAAAAGAGCAACAAAACGTGATCGTAATGGATCCGTATAGTTCGACTCCGTTTCAAGTTTCAGACTTTGTTGATAAAATCCCACTGATCGGTCCGGAAGGTGGTTTTCATCCGGAAGAAATCAAATTGATGGACGGATACAAGATCAGGAGAGTCAAATGGCAAGGTGGAATCTTGAGAACGGAGACAGCGGGAATTGTAGCCGCATCTTTACTCGCCTTTGGCACGTGATTGTGCCCTGAATGGATCTAAACGATGGTCGTTTATCTTTGGCTTTGGAGGATCAGGTAAACGTTTGTAAGACTACAATAATTGGAACAATTTGAATTGCATGTAGAAACCTGAGGGTAATTCGAACTGGTGAGATTGGGATATGCTTCCACACAGGCCGCCTGGCAAGCACTTAAGGATCCGCCGGTGCATCCGACAATAAATGTAAGAAGGTTTCTTTGGACCGTTTTGTCTTCTCTCTTCTGGCAATGAGTAAAGACAAAGAAGATGCTGAGAGCGATTAGGACTTTCAGAAGAGCATTCATATATCTAAAATTTGCCTTGCTTGGATTTCGTCAATCCTATCGTAAAACTCTTGACCAATTCTAAAAATCATATGGGGTAGAGAGGACTTCAAAATATGACAGACAACGCCAAAAAAGTATTAGAAAAAACGGGACAAGGGGAATACGAATTCACGGCTTATGGTGAATTTTTATCCTATTTTCACGCTCATATAGATATATTTAAAAAAGTTCTCAAATCAAAAAATACAGATCCAGGGAAGATAGATGAGATCGTCAAGTCTGTGAAAGCATACATGACAGCCAACATCAAAAAAACAGACCATTTTTTTGAACATCTTCCACAGTTGGCAACCTTGTTAGGTGTCCCTCAAAATGAAATTTCTAATTATTTGAATTCAAACTTTATCGATGTCCTTGGCAAAGTAAAAGAAAAGCTTCGAGCCCAAGAGCTTGAAAAAATTGAAAATTCTCCAGGTGTTCACTACGATCGAATCACCGAAGAAATCGTTGAACGTTTGGCATTTAAGTTCCCGGCTGGTTTTCGTTTTGTGGAGAAAGGCATTTTACTCGTGCTTGAAAATGAAAAAACAGGAGAGATCATCGAACCACAAGGATTGATGGCTGAATCCGCAAAGGCAGCTCTAGCCATCACAAATTCTCCCGATGAAAAAGCTCCTCCTCCTTCTTTAACTGCGGCATTGACTCAAGCCAATGCTCCGCCTCCTCCTCCAGTCAAAAAAGTAAGTATCATCCCCGTTCAAGAAAAATCGATCTTACAAGAAATTGTAGAGTTATTTGGCGAGGGATTGACCGGTAAAAAGTTAGACATACAAATGGGACCACCAATCAGCGATTCGCCGATGGAAGAGTTGCCCAAAAAAGGTGCTCCGAAAGATGATTATGAAATCGAAGACCTTGAGTTTGAAGGGGACACACCCGCAGAAGCACCTAATACACATTCAGAAGAGTCAAACGAACCTGATTCAGATCCAATGCTTGATGATTTTGGTGACATTCCTGAGCAGGTGCCTGAACCGATAGAAGAAGTATCTCCCGTAGATCCACTTTTCGAGACTGCAGAAAGTTATTCGATCAAAGAGTTTATTGATCTCACATCACAAATTACAAGTTTCCAACAAAAAGCAGACCAAGTAGGTTACCAAAACTGGTTGAGGGGACTCGGTGAGTTTGAAAAAACATTAATTTCTCTAAGAACAACATTACTCAAAGAACAAAAAGGGGAGAGTGTTGCTTGGGAAGAAATTTTTAATGGAATTACATCTAAAACACAATTTCAACATCAAACGCTTGTTTATCTTTTGGAGAAGTTGAGAAACTTCCAATGGGTAAAAATGACACTAGATCGAGTTATAATTGAGTTAAAAAAGGGTTCTCCTGAGTTTGTAAACCTCGTGAGACTTGCATGGCCACACATTCAAAAAGCCTTTTTTGATGCTCCAAATTATGATGTGGTTCAAAGGACATTAAAAGGAATTTTATCACGAGTTAATGATGAGGCACACAAAAAAGAGTTTACTCGCATTTTCACTATGGCTTTGAATTTTCTCCAATCAAAATATAAGGCGTAAGTTATGCTGAGAAAAGGAGTGTTAATTCTTTTTCTCGCTGTTCAATTCCAACCTATTTCGTCTGAGCGTGAGTTAATCGTTGATCCTCTCCTCGAAAAACCCTGGATACAGGATGCTCGTGAAGAAGAAAGCAGAAGCTATTTTCGATTTTTATCGGCCTCCAAAGATGTGGGCAAAATCAAACTAGATCAAGATGCTTTTGGTCGTAATTTTCATATTTATCCATCGATGAAAATTCAATATACCATAGATAATGATTATAGAAGAGAATTTCCTCTGCTAGGTGATGCTGATTTAGCATTGAGTGAAATGTTGGCATTGATTCGTGTAAATAGAAATATGGATGCACTGTTTTTAGGAAAGGGCATCGGTTTGTGTCAAAGGTTGTATGAGCGGGTTCAGAAAAATTTTTCACCTCCATGGGCAAAATCAGCAAATCAAATTTCGAATCTTTTACGATCAAAGTATGATGATAAACCGCATGAGATGATTCAGGCGACGGATCCTTATGGTTGTTACGAAGGTACGCGAGAGAAATTGGGTAATTTGTATTTAGAATCTGAGGTTTTCCGTTATCAGATCCAAATTCCACCAAATTTACGGTATGAGGGATTATTCAAAAAAGAAGCAGGCAAGTATAAAAAGATAGATCGAACTACAATGCGACTCGTTCGATTCGTTGAATTTTTGGCACCCATTCGAAATGAAGGTTGGGATGATATGGAAGAAGCTATGGCACTTCAGCAAACGGGCCTAACTTCAAAGGTATCAAGAAAGATCTTACTTTCAATTGGCACCACTTTTGATGAATCTCCAAATCTTTTTACAACAAAAAACTATTATAAATTTTGGGACAAGGAAAGAGCCTTAAATTCAAAAATCATTTTAGAACGAAATTTTGTTAGGACGGAGGAGGGTAAGGACTATATAAGCCGTTTCAAAGTAGTAGATGAAACAGGTATCATTTCATATTCTATTATGAGAGAATACTACTATTATAAATCTCCAATAGGTATGTTTTTATCCCTATCATATCCAGAACAAGAAAAAGAAATAGGCGAATCATATTGGAAAGTTATCAGAAGTGATGTACAAATTAAGGGATATAAAAAATGATTCTGGGATTTGTAGAAAACAAACGAAGGTTTAAACCCGAACGACCCGATCCAAACGGATCCTATCAGAAATTACTATTGATAGGACTTTTTTTTATTTTAGGTTTTGCATTGTTACTTTTTCCTTTCGGGCTATTTTTGCCAGTTTCTCTATCGGTTTGGGCACTACTGATTCTTTTTTTGCCACTTTTGTTTCTTGGAATCATGTTGATTTCAAAATTAGGATATGTGATCCTACTCGCTGTCTTATTTGCATTGTTAAGTGGTGGCGTATCCATTTTATTTTTGGGGGATTACATTGGTTTTATTAGTGGGATCACAAGTATCCATCATTTAGATCCAACTTTGGTAGAAAAAAACAGCGAGTTTAAATATATCTTTTTGAAGGATTATAAGATTAATGAAGAATTAGGCGGTAGCTTTTTGGCACCACTTATGGTAAGAGCGAGAGGAAGTGCCAAATATTATGGGCCTGTGCTTTTTTTTAAATTTGCCCCGATCGTTTCCCAACAAAACCCAAATAAAGAATTGTCATTATATGCTCTTTGTTATGCGGAAAAAGATAAAAATTGTGAGTTTGATCCAAATGTAGCTGGCGGTGTAGTTCTGAAGGAAATGATCTGGGACTCCGAAAAACGCTCTGTGAAAGGAATGATTCCAAAAGAAAACTCAATATTTTTGGTCTGGCGAAACGGAGGAGAAAACGAAATGCAAAAGAAAGGTTTGATTTCCGCACTTTCTATCCTTCTCTTGAGCTTTATCTGGTCGATCGTTGTTTTACGTCTTCGGAAAAAATTCTGAACTAGATTGTAAAGAGTAACAAATTTTCATTCCCAAAGAAAGCTCAGATTGCTATACTTTCCGAGATATGGCAAACAACAGGTTCTTTCTGAGAGTTATTTTTCTTTTCTTATGTTTTTTCTTTCATACTACCCATTTTTCCCAAGGTACAGGCTTATACGTCGAATTGTTTACACCCACTGGTGCGGCGAAACAAGTAAAACAAATACAAGTTAGATTTTCCGAACCTATTGTTTCTATAGGAGATCCCAGACCTAAGTCCGATATATTTAAGATCGATTGTCCTTTTCCGGGTACGGGGCGATGGATCGATTCATCTACTTGGGTTTACGAATTTGAAAAAGAAATGCCTGGTGGAGCAGTATGCAAATTTGTCGCTTCACCTGATATCAAATCATTGAAAGGCAATATGTTAAATGGTGAAACAAAATTTCAATTTGACACAGGCGGTCCATCAATCGTGTATTCTTCACCTTATTCGGGAAATACCATCGATGAAGATCAAATCTTTATCTTACATTTGGATGCAAAACCAGATATTTCTACAGTGAAAAAGTTTGCCTATTTTTCTGTAACGGAGCTTTCCAATAGAATCCCTGTTGAAGTGATTGAAGGCAAAGAAAGAAAGAGTATCCTCAAAGCAAATGAGTCAGAAGATAATGAATCTGTTGTACTGATTCGCTCAAGACAAACGTTTTTACCGGATAAAAATGTCCAACTAGTCTGGGGACAAGGGATACGCGCGAGTTTAGGTGGTGAAATTGCGGAGGATCAAATTTATAATTATTCTGTCAGATCGCCTTTTTCTGTTAGTTTTTCTTGTGATCGAGTCAATGCAAAGGCGAATTGTATTCCCATTTTACCTATGCGCTTGTATTTTACGTCTTCCGTCTCCACAAAAGATTTAAAGTACATTACACTTAAATCTAAGGATGGAAAAGAGTTTAAGTCAAATTTACAAACAGAAACTTTGGGAGAGGATAGTTCTCATTATGTAGATTTCCCTGGTCCATTCCCAGAAAACTCAGAGTTTACCATAGAGATTCCAAATTCGATTGAAGATGAAATGGGAAGAAAGTTGGTAAACATCGGAACATTCCCTTTGACAGTAAAGACTGCGGATTTTCCACCACTTGCAAAATTTGCGGCAAAATTTGGGATTTTGGAAGCGAATGCAAATCCAGCGATTCCAGTTACCTTAAGAAATCTAGAAGCTCAAATTCCGATGATTAAGGCAGATTTGGGTGTAAGTTCGAGTGCAAAACGTACACTTGATCCATTGGAAATACAAAAATGGTTCATCGCTTTATCCAAACACCAAAGAGAAAAAAGTATTTTTGATGGGAGCATAACTGGAATTACTCCAGAAAAAACCATCCTTCCAAAACCAAATGGCAAAAAACCTATGGAAGTTGTTGGTATCCCTTTAGAGAAGCCAGGCTTTTACGTTGTTGAACTTGCAAGCGATGTCTTGGGTTCAAGTTTACTTGAAAAAAAAGGGAAAATGTATGTCGCGTCCAGTGCATTAGTAACAAATCTCGCCGTTCATTTTAAGTGGGGATCGGATAGCAGTTTAGTTTGGGTTACAACCTTGGATAAAGCAATTCCAGAATCCGGTGTAATCATAAAAATTATCGACTGTAAAGGTACTGTTCGTGCAACGGGTGTTACGGGAAAAGATGGGATTTTGAAATTAGGAAAATTTGCCAAGGGTGACATCCCATACTGTGGATATTATGAAATGGGAAGTGGTTTAACTGTTTTTGCAGAAAAGAATGGAGATGTTTCATTTACTTCGAGCACTTGGGACCAAGGTATCGAGTCATGGCGATTCAATCTTCCATCATACTCCTATTCGGATGCATCCGATATACAAGCAATCGTACTTGATAGAACCCTTTTTCGTGCTGGGGAGACTGCTCACCTAAAACATTTTAGACGAGGTCATTCGATTCAAGGCCTCATTGCATCAGATCCAAAATTCTATCCGAAAAAAGTAATGATACAGCATGATGGATCTGGTGAGAAATTTTCATTTCCACTTGTATGGTCTTTTCCGGGTACATCTGAGTCAGAGTTTGTGATCCCAAAAAATGCGAGGCTTGGAACTTACAGAGTTTATTACCCAGCATCAGAAGAGGATGATTCTTACGGAAACACAATTGCAACATTTAAGGTCGAAGAATTCCGTCTTCCCGCGCTAAAAGGTGGAATCCAGCTTGTTGACAACCAAACATATTTAGTTTCACCTAAAAAAGCAAAAGTAGATTTAAACCTTCAGTATTTGTCAGGCGGTGGTGCAGGTTCTATGCCTGTGCTCATTCGAGGGATGATTAGTCAAAGACCCTATAATCCAAACGAAGATGATGCGGCCTTTTCATTTCATCCCGAGGAAATTGTTCCCGGCAAGGTCCTTGTGAGTGGATACTCTGAAGAAGATCCAGTCGAAGAGGAGCAAAATGGAAATCATAAGATTTTTAAAGCCGAAAAACTAACATTAGATGAGAAAGGATTTGGAAACTTTACTTTTAAAGATATCAAAGAGATCAAAGCCGACTCCGCATTAGAAGTTGAAATGGAATACAATGATCCGAACGGAGAGATCCAAACAGTATATCGAAGTTTTCCTGTCTATCGCGCTGGAATTCATCTCGGAATTCAAACGAAAGGTTGGATGTTTTCTAAAGAGAAAGTGGAGATGCAGGTCATTGCCCTAGATTTAAAAAATGCTCCGAAAAAGAATCAGAAAGTTAAGGTAAAAGCCTATTCACAAGTATTTTATTCCAATCGCAAAAGACTGGTTGGGGGATTCTATGCGTATGAACATTATAAAGAAGTAAAGGATTTAGGCGTTTATTGTGAAGGAAAGACGAACGATAAAGGAATTCTTGATTGTGATAGACCATCACCAAGTTCTGGAGAAATACTTTTTAGTGCGACTACAGAAGATGATAACGGAAATACAACAAATTCTACTTATAGCGTCTATGTTGCATCGTCTGAGGATACGTGGTTTGAAGCCACTGACCACAACCGAATGGACGTTATTCCTGAAAAGAAGTATACTGAAATTGGCGACAATCTCAAGTTACAACTCAAATCTCCATTTCGAGATGCAACTGCTTTGATTACAGTCGAAAGAGAAGGTGTGATCGATTCGTTTGTTTTTAATGTAACTGGTAGTAATCCATTTGTGACCATTCCTATCAAAAAAGAATATGCACCAAATGTATATTTGTCGGCTCTTCTGATACGTGGAAGGGTAGGTGAGCCAAAGGCAACGGCACTTGTGGATTTAGGGCGACCTTCGTTTCGGATGGGTTTAGCTCCAATTCGCGTTGGATGGAAACCATTTGAGCTTAAGGTTTCCGTCAAACCAAACAAGGATAAGTTTAAAACAAGAGAGACAGTAAATTCAACCATCACAGTTTTAGATTCTTCTGGCAAACCTCCGAAGGCCGGAGGTGAGGTATTGGTCGCTGTCGTTGATGAAGCTCTTTTGGAACTATCGCCCAATCCAACCTGGAAACTACTAGATTCAATGATGGGGCTTCGCGGATTGGATGTTGGAACGTCAACTGGACAGTCTCAGATCATTGGACGTAGACATTTTGGTCTGAAAGCGCGACCTACGGGAGGCGGAGGCGGAAAGTCTCCTACTCGAAATCTATTTAATACGCTCGTTTATTGGAAAGGGAAGATCCTCCTTGACAAAGACGGTAAAGCTACTGTTAGCTTTCCACTCAATGATTCATTGACTTCATTTAAAATTGTTGCAGTTGCCAATTCTGGTACTAATGAATTTGGAACAGGCTCTGCAACCATTCAATCAACACAAGAGATTCAAACATTTTCCGGTTTAACAAGTGTAGCTAGGGAAGGTGATTTGTTAGATCATGAGTTCACCATACGGAATGCATCAAGTGAATCAAAATCCCTTTCCGTTCGTTTGAAGTCTAGTGAAACGGCAAGGTCAAATCCAAAACTCAAAACTCCTGCTTTTGTTGTAGGTGAGAAAAAAGTAGAGCTAAAGCCAAATTCGACAAATCCAATCTTTTGGAATTTGCAAGTCCCTGAAGATACAATGGCAAGAACGTTCACCTTAGATGTGCTTGATACGGCTGGAAACGTAATCGATAGCATTTTGGTTGAACAAAAAGTCTCACCCGTTGTGAAAGAATCGGTTTATATGGCGGGACTTGTTCAAATCGAAGGGAAATTTGAAGAAAGGGTCCAAGCACCTAACGATTCTGTCGGCAAAGAAGCCAAACTGAAGGTATCAGTTGCTCCATCCATCATGGGCAATTTGAAGTCTGTAGATTCCTATTTTCAAAATTATCCTTATAATTGTATGGAGCAACGTGTCTCTACTGCAATTGGGCTAAGAAGTACGTCAAGGTGGAAGCAGATCGAGTCCGAATTAGGTGGTTATTTGGATGAAAATGGTTTTGTTAAATACTTTCCAAAAATGGAATCTGGAAGTGAAATTTTAACCGCCTACGTTTTAACATCTGCAAAACTTGCAGGTTTTGCACTCAGTGGCGAATTTACCACAAAGATGACTGATAGTCTTCGCGGATATTTGGCTGGAACCATTCGGGGAGATAGATGGACATTTGGAGCGGATACAATCGTTCGCAAAATCATTGTTACTGAGGCACTTTCTAGATACGAAACATTGACCTGGGACTCAGTCAGTCCACTTTTACGCAATATGGAGTTGTTGCCTACCGCATCTATTATAGACCTTTTAGAGATATCGAATCGTGTGACTTCAGCCGATGAAAAATCAAAAAGTCGATTAACTTCGATTTTGCGTTCTAGATTGAACTTGCAAGGAACCGAGTTAGTCATTGCAGATAAAAATTTTACATCTCCCTGGTGGATTTTAGGCTCAACAGATTATACAATGTCACGGTTAACACTGTGGGCATTGGCTGACCCAAGTTATAAAAAAGATCTTCCACGTATCGTAAAAGGTCTTCTCAAAAAACAGCGTAACGGGAGATGGGATACGACACTGGGCAATGCTTATGGCGTTTTAGCAATGGAGCGGGCGGCCAAAATTTTAGAATCTGAAAAGGTGTCTGGTGGAGTGGTTACTCTAACGGACGCGGGCAAAGAAACGATTTTAGATCCCAATAAACCGGATGCGAACACAAATACAGTTCGTGTTGGTGAATCACCAAAAGATATAACAATGGTTTATAATGGAAAAGGCAAACCATGGTTGTCTTGGGAAGTAAGAAGTCGTATTCCGCTCACAAAACCACTAAATAGTGGTTATACGTTGAAGCGAACGGTAACACCCATCGTTCGAGCAAATAGTGGAATTTGGACAAAAGGTGATGTCATCAAGGTTCGTCTAGAAATCCAAGCGGATTCCGATAAAACTTGGGTCGTTGTGGAAGATGCAATTCCCTCTGGGTCCATTCATATGGGTCGTGGATTGGGTAAGGAATCAAAAATTTTGCAGGGCTCCATTATCCAACAAGATTTCGAATCTCCAACATTTGAGGAAAAGTCATTTAGTCACTATAGGGCATATTTTGAATACCTTCCACAAGGAAATCACGTGATCGAATATACGATACAATTGAATCATCCTGGCAGTTTTTCAATGCCAGGAGCAAGGGTAGAGGCAATGTATTCCCCAGAAGTTTTTGGTGAATTACCTCTCGAAAAGATCAAGATTTCAGGAGCAGAAAACTAGGAAAAGTTGTCGAAACAAGGGGTCTTGGTAGGATGACTTTAATGGAAGTTCTTCCAGCCCCTAGCTTTTTTAAACGAGTGATCCTAACGATCCTTGGTTATTCCGTTTTCTTCTATTTATTTTTTCTCATCTTCAACACTAGTTTCCGAATTATGGGCGTAGATGTAGGCGACTACATCAAACAATATTTAGGTGCATTTTTCGGAGTTTATCTTTCTGCAACATTTCTAGTGCTTGGATCTTCCGTCGTTTTTCATGGATTTGTAGGTACGCTTTTTTGTTTTGTTTATTCTTTAATGATGCACTTCAAACAGCGGACAAATAGCTCAAATCTACAACTGATTTTACCAAATTCGATCACTTTAATCAGTTATTTGTTTTTAATCGATCTTTTGGGATTTATGCACAGTGTGATCCTATATCCACAAATCTACGGTGAATTCTTTTTCTTTCGGCATACTTGGGCAGATGGTTTTTTATATTTTTTGACCGACCATCTTTCGCCGAATCTATTTTCATTTATACTTCTATTCCTTTTTGCTTCTCAATTTTTAATTTCAATTTTTTCCCTTTATAAATTTAAAAATAAAATTTCCTTTTTTGTTCTTTCACATCTTTTGCTAACGCTTGTTTTGTTTCAAAATGGCTTACTACTCCCAAGTATTCTTTATTTTTTTCTTTTGCCTCTTTTGCTCATCAATCTTCAAAGAATTCATATTCGCACTTATTTAATCCTGATACCTTTTTTGGTTTTTTTGTTACCATTCCCTTTGATTGTAGATTCCCTGTATGGTTACTTCACAAGTGCAATTCCTAACAAGCCATCTATCTTTATTCTTTCTGCAGACTCGCTTCGTTATGACAAGCTAGGATTTGTGAGTGGAGATAAGACGATCACTCCAAATATTGATCTATTTGCAAAAGATAGTATTGTCTTCCATGATCACCACACAACCATTCCTCGAACGTTTCCAAGTTGGGCAGATCTTCTGACTGGTCAGTATGCAATGAGTCACAAAATTCGTGATATGTTTCCTTCCAAGGACGAACAAGGTCGAATTGGTGCAGGCGCATTTACAACGATACCCCAATTTCTTAAAAAACTAGGATACCATACCGCGGCCATCGGTAGTTTTGCGGCTGATATTTTCCCTCGCGCAAATTTTGGATTTGATGAAGTTTTGGCTCCCAACTTCAACGCACGAATCATGATGATTCAGCGAACAGCTGAATCTCAATTATTTTTATTACCAGTTCTTACCGGTTCATTTTTTGGGGGCGGGAACTTTATTTCTGAGATCGATGGTCTCTCTACCTGGGGAGATGGAAGTCGGCTTGTTGATCGGTTTAAAAAAGTAGTTCGTCGACAAGGTGACCATCCACTTATGGTGACGTATTTTTCAAGCGTGGTTCACTTCCCTTATTCTCCCGCCTATCCGCATTACAAAAAGTATACGAATCCAGATTACTATGGAAAGTTTAAATATTTAAAGTTTGTTGATCCAACAAATTCTAATATTCCTTCCGAAGAGGAAGTAGCTCAGATTCGCGGATTGTTTGATTCTTCCGTTTATGCATTCGATGTTGAATTTGGAAATTTGATTTTTTACTTAAAGGAAAGAGGAATCTACGACCAATCCATAATCATTTTAACTGCAGATCATGGAGAATCACTTTATGAGGACATACATGGTCAGGGTCATGGCGAGCACCTTCGGGGCGAAGCCGTAACAAAGGTACCTCTGTTGATCAAGTTACCAAAGAATTCCAATTGGAATCAATTGCTTCCGAAGGAATACAAGGGAGTGACCTCATCTATAGATCTATACCCAACCATTGTCTCTTTTTTTGATAAAAAGGAAGAGGTGGAAAGGCCGGGTGTCTCCCTTTTGTCTCTCCTTCAAAATCCAATAGAGAGAAGCGTCTATTCTGAGACTGGCATTTGGTTTTCAGACCAAGGTGAGCATTTTTTCCAAAAACAACGCATCCCTTATCCCAATATTTTACAATTGCACCAAGTAGTTGCAGAAGACGATTACCAGATCATGATCACTGACAAAACATACCGGGAAACGATTGCATTTTCAAAGCATAGGACGCTCATAGATTCGCATTATAAGTTGATTTACATTCCGACAAGAAAGGGCGTTCTTTTTGAGCTATATGACCGTATCTCAGACCCCCTCTCCACCAAAAACTTGTATCCGCTAGGTCAAGTAGGCACCAAAATGCGTGAAGATCTTTATTCGCTTGTAAAGAAGTGGGAAGACGCAACGCAAGCAGGAGATTATTTACTTCCTGGGACATTAAGGAATTCTGACTTATAGTGCAAAAAATTAGGATGTGGTAAGGTATATGCCAAAACGAGAAGATTTAAAATCAATTTTAATCATCGGATCCGGTCCTATTGTTATTGGCCAAGCTTGCGAATTTGACTATTCTGGAACGCAGGCTACGAAGGCTCTTCGGGAGAAAGGCTTGCGAGTGATTCTTGTCAACTCAAATCCTGCCACCATCATGACGGATCCTGATCTCGCTGACGCTACTTATATTGAACCTCTTACGGTTCCGGTTCTTGAAAAAATCATCAAAAAAGAAAAACCAGATGCGATTCTTCCAACCGTCGGCGGACAAACTGCACTCAATCTTGCTCTAGCACTACATAAAGAAGGTATATTAGAAAAATATAATGTTGAATTGATTGGCGCTAAAGTTGAAGCCATTCGAAAAGCAGAAGATCGTGAGCTTTTCAAACAAGCGATGGAAAAATTAAATATCCGTGTCGCTAAGTCTTTTATGGTTTCTGATATGGAGGCCGCAAGAGTTGCCTCGAAGGAAATCGGCTTTCCTATCATCATTCGTCCTGCGTTTACCTTGGGTGGAACCGGGGGCGGAACATGTTATGATGAAAAAGAATTTGAAGACATTGCCGCAAAGGGTCTTTCTGCATCTCCCATCTCTCAGATCCTTGTAGAAGAGTCAGTTCTTGGTTGGAAAGAATTTGAATTAGAAGTGATGCGAGATCTCGCAGACAATGTTGTTATCATCTGTTCCATTGAGAATATCGATCCAATGGGCGTGCACACAGGTGACTCAATCACTGTTGCGCCACAACAAACGTTAAGTGATAAAGAATACCAAAGACTGAGAGATATGTCCATTGACATCATTCGAGAAATTGGAGTTGAAACTGGTGGTTCAAATATTCAATTTGCAGTCAATCCTGAAAACGGGGAAGTGATTGTTATTGAAATGAATCCTCGGGTATCACGTTCCTCTGCACTTGCGTCAAAGGCGACCGGATTTCCAATCGCCAAGATTGCCGCGCTTCTTTCCATTGGTTATACGTTAGATGAGGTCAAAAACGATATCACTCGAGTTACTCCTGCGAGTTTTGAACCCTCAATCGATTATGTAGTCACCAAAATACCTAGATTTGCGTTTGAAAAATTTCCAGGTAGCGATCCGACATTGGGTGTGCAAATGAAGGCAGTTGGGGAAGCGATGGCCATTGGCCGAACCTTCAAAGAAAGTTTCCAAAAAGCACTCAGATCTCTCGAAATTGATCGTTTTGGATTCGGGAGTGATGGCTATTTGAAGGAACTTATGGAATGGGAGATGGTTCCAGAAAATGAGAAATCTGATTGGCTCAAAGCCAAGATCAAACGACCTACCGATAAACGTATATTCTATGTTAAATTAGGCTTTAATTATGGATTCACTATTGAACAGATTTTTGAGCAGTGTAAGATAGATCCTTGGTTTTTGTATCAGTTTGAAGATCTCTTTCGACTTGAAAAAGAGTTCCAAGCAGAGGGTCGTAAGTCCATTCGCAAGATGAAAAAAGCGGGTTTTTCAAATCGTCAACTTGCCTTCTTAACTAAAGAAAAGGAAGTGCTTGCTCAAATTCGAAGTGGAGCGGCAATCGATGTGACGAAGGCAAAAGTAGAATCTATTCTTAGATCAGAAGAAGAATCCATTGAGAAGTTTTTAATCACAGAAAAAATTCTGCCTGTCTACAAAAGGATCGATACTTGTGCTGGAGAATTCGAAGCCTTCACACCTTATATGTATTCCTCGTATGATGAAGAGGATGAATCAGCCGTTACAAATAAGAAAAAAGTGATGATTTTGGGTGGTGGTCCAAATCGGATCGGACAAGGTATTGAATTTGATTACTGTTGTTGCCATGCTTCTTTCGCATTACAAGAGGCAGGTGTGGAATCGATCATGATCAATTCTAACCCAGAAACTGTTTCAACAGATTATGATACTTCGGATCGATTGTATTTTGAGCCACTATCATTAGAAGATGTGATGAATGTCTATCTTAAGGAAAAGCCAGATGGTGTCATCGTTCAGTTAGGTGGACAAACCCCACTTAAATTAGCAAGAGCACTAGAGTCGCGTGGCGTTCCTATACTTGGAACCAGTCCGGATTCAATTGATAGAGCAGAAGATCGCAAACGTTTTGCGGAAGTCCTCGACAAATTAAAATTACTTTCTCCAGCTAATGGAATGGCATCTTCAAAAGAAAAAGCACGTGAAATTGCGACTAAAATTGGTTATCCTGTACTAGTTCGTCCTTCTTATGTTTTGGGTGGAAGGGCGATGCTGATTGTAAATGAGGAGAAAGAACTCGATAAATATATGGAAGAGGCAGAAGAAGTTTCTGAAGATCGACCATTGCTGATTGATTCATTTTTACAAGATGCAACTGAGGTTGATGTGGATGCTCTTTGTGATGGAAAGGATGTTTTCATTGCTGGTATTATGGAGCACATTGAGGAAGCTGGCGTGCATTCTGGAGACTCTGCCTGTGTGTTGCCACCTCAGTCTATTTCTGATCGAATGATACAAGAGATCGAAGCCGCAACCTTCAAACTTGCCATAGAGTTAAATGTTAAAGGTTTAATCAATATCCAGTATGCGATCAAAGACGAGACACTTTATATTTTAGAAGTGAATCCTCGTGCTTCTAGGACAGTTCCATTTGTTGCCAAATCCATCGGTATTCCTGTTGTAAAGATGGCGATACGTATTATGCTAGGTGAGCCACTTGTAAGTTTGGGGTTAGGCAAGAAATTTCATGCACCAATGGTAACAGTGAAAGAAGCGGTGCTTCCATTTAATAAATTCCCTGGTGTGGATACTATTTTGGGTCCGGAGATGAGATCCACTGGTGAAGTTATGGGAGTTGCTCATTCAAAGGGTGAGGCGTTTGTAAAAGCGCAGATTATGGCGGGAGAAGAACCACCCAAACAAGGTACTGTGTTTGTTACGATCAATGACAAAACGAAAAAAGAACTTTTAGAGTCGATTCGCTCACTTTCCAATCTAGGATACATTCTGATCGCAACTGAAGGAACTCATAAGTTTCTTTCCGAGAATGGCATTCTTTCTAGCAAAATCAATAAAATCTATGATGGATACTTTCCAAATGTAATCGATTACATTCGGGAAAAGAAAATCCATCTCATCATCAATACTCCGCTTTCTCGTGTTACTCGCGAAAATGCATTTACGATTCGTCAGGCGGCGATAAAATATAAAGTCCCATGCTTAACAACATCACAAGCCGCAAAAGCCCTGATCGATGGTTTGGTTGAGATGAAAGACAAGGGCTTCTCTGTAAATTCCCTACAAGAAATTCACAAAAAAGCCGAATGAAATTAAATATCGAGATCTTTAGTTAAGGTCTCGATGCGTTTTCTGTTGACTCCAAAGTCTCCGCTACCGAGTCTTGAGGCCGATCGAAAGTGGAGAGTTTTGGATTTTTCATCAAAGTAAAATTCCACATCATCCACATAACGCATCAGGAGTGAGGTGAATTCTGCATAAATATAATTTGATTCTTCTTTGATTATTTCGGTTCTAGGATAGTCTTGAATCTTTTGTTTCAGGATGTTCTTCGCTTCCGCAATAGGCTTTTTGAATGGAATCGCTGCTTTATAATGAACTTCATCTTTTGGATCACTGAAGGAGTTGATGCAGTTGGGTGTTTTCGGGCAAGATGTCAGTTTGTTTTCTTTCACTCCCAATATCGAAGGTCGAGTGCCATTGCACTGAATGAGTAGTGAGATCATCCCGCTCATGAGGATGACCGAAAAAATCGTCGTTTGTTTGAAAATCGTAAGAAGGTTCATTGGTTCCCAAAATCAACTGACTTCCTTAGGTAACAAAACAATTTTTTTTAAAAAATTGGTCAGAAGCCAAGTTTAGTTTGACATACCCGTGTTCCGTGGTTATAATAATCCGAACGTTCGTATTATTATAATGCCAAAGACCATTAACCATGAAATCCATAAAGAAGAGATTCTGACCCGTTGTTTGCCACTATTTGCGGATAAGGGCTACGCCTCTGTTTCCATTCGCGAAATCGGGAAGGAATTGGGTATCTCGACCGGTGCCCTGTATCATTATTTTGCCACAAAGGAAGAGCTCTTTACTTCGATGGTGCAAAATGCAGTCCTACGAAATTCCCAAGAAATTCACCAACTCAAAAATACGAGTAATGAGCCCGAAGCCCTTGCAGAATACATAGCACAGAATGAGAATCATTACTTCCAAATGCTTTTACTCGCAGTAGATGTGAAAAGACACCATCTAGATTCTAGCGAACTAAGTGCCTTGCTTGTAGAATCCTGGGAATCTTACAAACGAGCATTGAATCGTTTTTTTATGTTAGAAGAGGATTCAGAGTTTGGGAACACCTTTTTATCATACCTTGTCGGAGCATTATTTTTAAAGGATCCAAAGACGTCCTCAAGTATTCATTATTGGAAAGAGCGCATCAATTCTTTTTCTAAAATATCAGAAGAATCAAATATTCTAAAATCTAGTGCTTTGGAGAGTGTAAGATGAATTTAAGTAAAAAACTGAGTTTTTTGGTGTGTTTTGTCTTGCCTGTTATCGCTATCGTCGGTCAGATATATGGTGGTTTCTCTCATCTTATCGTTCCAGCAACAGTATTTATCGCTTTGCCTATTTTAGATTTTGTTTTTGGCAAGGATAGAACCAATCCGAACGAATCAGATTTTTTATCCCTACAGAATGACTCGTACTACAGGTATTTAACGTATGTTTGGGCTTTTTTCCAGCTTGGTTTTGTAATATGGGCTGTCATTCAAGTTGTGCTTATCGAGAGACCAATTTGGGAAACACTACTTTTTGCATTCTCTGTGGGGCTCGTCACCGGCGGGATCGGTATCACCGTTGCACATGAACTTGGTCACAAAGCGAGCAAATGGGAACAGTTTTTGTCAAAGATGGTTTATATGACGGTCGCTTATATGCATTTTTTCATAGAACACAATCGGGGACACCATGTAAATGTTTCAACTTTCGATGATCCAGCGACATCTAGGCTAGGTGAAAATTTCTATCAATTTTATCCCAGGACATTTGTTGGTTCTCTCCACTCTGCTTGGAAATTAGAAGTCTCTCGTCTTTCTAAGAGTGGACTGAAAACTCTTCATTATAAAAACGAAATGTTACGGTATGCCTTAGTGATGATTCTATTTTGTGGATTCCTCTTCGGTATCTCTTCCTACATCAAAGGTAGTTTTGCCTACGAGGCTGTGATATTTTTCTTTGTACAAGCCTTCGTTGCGATTTCACTTCTAGAGCTAACAAACTATATAGAACATTATGGTCTTAGAAGGAAAGAAGTGAGTCCAGGTAAATTTGAAAAAGTTTTACCTGTGCATTCTTGGAATCAAAATTATTTTGTATCGAACGCCTTTTTGTTTCATTTACAAAGACATTCTGACCACCATGCAAACGCGGGTAGACGTTATCAAGCCTTACGTCATTATGATGAGGCACCTCAATTGCCTTACGGATATGAGGTTATGATTCTCATTGCGCTAATCCCACCACTATGGTTTAAAATGATGCATCCTATTCTGGAAAATTGGGAAACTAAAAAAGTTTCTGCATAAGATTTTAAATGTAAGTATAATCTAGTCTAAACTTTCTGAATTGCGGGCATAGATTTGTAAAATCGAAATCCGATTCCCAGAAGTAAGATAAGCCCAATATAAAAAATGGCGTTAGCTATATAACCAGAGATAGGTGGTTCTATAAGCGTAAAACCAAAATCAGGATTACTTACTTCGCTTCCGATGTTAAAAGTGTATTTTACTTTTGTTTCCTCGGTTGGTAATAAAGAGGGATCAAAGTCTGGCATCCTGGCAAAGCGGTTTCCATAATATATGGTGAGTTCAGGAACTATATTTTCTGGTACAAATGCAATTAGCTCTTCTTTTGGTTGCAGTTGTGTTACTGTTTTAAGCGTAAGCGGTGGGTTGTCTCCATTTACGATTGTGATGCGATAATTTTGGCTTACCATTTGATTGAGCGAAATATTCAGCTCTGGTTCTAATTTTTGATTATGGAAAACCTCAGAGTTATAGATACTTTCCCATTCTTTATTGTTTTTATAGTGCTCGATTTTAAATGCACGTTGGAACTTCGATTCATTAAAGGTAAATTGGATCTGCGAGAATGGAGAATGATCCAAGTTTTCTATAAGATAGACGGAGTTATTCTCAATTATTGTTGGTTGTGGCGCATCTATTTTCTTTGAGAAATAGGCATTGGGTTCAAGTTTTTCTCGAATCGCATAACTAAAACGAAGATTCGTATCGTTAGGACTTGAGATTTTTAGAAATCTGTGTTTGATTCCGCCGAGATCAATTTTGTTTTGAGGTTTGTCAGAATAAGAAAATACAAATGCATTTGTAAGATAAGAAAGTGTATCTGGAGAATTGCCACTAGAAATTCCTAAATTTGCTTCTCCAAAATCTTCCGACTCCATAAAAAGGGAAGTATAGACATAATCTTTAGGAAGAATTGGTAATTCCAGAACGAAGGTATAATATTCGTCTTTTCGTTTTTTATACAATTGTTTGACTTCTACTTGTTCCTCACCTTGACTCTTTATTTTAATTTGTCGTCTAACGTATGGCAGAGGAGTGTCTTCGGCAAAAATTCGAATATCGCCATAGGATGAATGCAGAAATACTTCCTCGTCTATGGGAAGGCTCAATGCAGAGTAGGAGCCTTGAGGTGCACTTGCGACCGAAATATCAACTTTCTTAAGATACTTGTAAGTTTTCTTCGAAAATGGAGATGCTAATATTGGCAATGTAAGAAGGAAACAGAAGGTGAGACGTATCATGTTTGGTCCTTGTTTTGAATTTTATTTTTGTTTTGACGGTTGTAGATGATTCCAGTGATCACTAGAGCGGCACCTAGCCCGAATCCAGCGAGTATTCGTGCAATCATTCCCATATTCCAAAAATCATATAAGTATAACTTGCATATTACGATCCCGAGGCAAAAAAGACCGATCTTTCGGATTTGTTGATTGGATTTGATGAAACTAAATACTGTAAAAGTAAATCCATAGAATCCCAAAACGGACGTATAGCCCAGAATTATAAATTCATCGCTTACGTGCCCACTTACTTCCCCAAATGTCCCAAGGAGTAGAACAGGAAAGGCCGTTCCAAGGAATAGTTTAGAAAATTCTAAATCGTTCCCCATTCGACCCAATTGAAATAATAGAGCGGATGCAAATACATATAAGACAAAGTTTGAATTTAGAAAAATCCAGTTTGTATCGGAAAGAACAAACTGAACGTAAATGAGATTCAACAAACCATAGATCCAAAATAGATAGGAAAAGAAGTAAATTGGAGATTGCCTTAATTTTGTTCCGAGAAATCCCAAAAGAATTGCAAAAGCAAAGGTTCCAAGGGATAACATTCTTCCCTCAAATCCAATGACGAGAGTCGCCAAAACAAAGACCATACCTATAAGTCCGACCCCACCGATAAACAAATCATGAATAGCCGATTCTGATTCTTTTACTTTTGTAAATGTTCGATATAAAAACGAATAATAAACTAAAACCATAGTGACGAGCAGTGCGTTCGTAAACAATGGGAAGAACACGGTAGAAATGTAATAGCATTGTGAAAAACCAAAGAGAAGAGTAGCACTTACCGTAACCAAAGAGAATGTTTGGTCTGATTTTGAAATTCTGGGAACAAGCACGTGTTCTCGGTAAAGAAAAATCAAAAAAATACCAGATTGAAAAAGGAGAGGAATCTCCCAACTTGAATTTTCTAATTTTTCAACTGCCCATCCTCCGAACATCAAATGATTTCCAGCAAGCAGGAGTAAGGGGGTAATTCTCCATTGAGTCACTTTTGAAATCATTAAAAAGAGAAGATTCCATACCAAAAGATATAAGAATAAAAATTGATAGGAATTTTCACCAGTTGAAAGTAAGGCGGGTACTAGAAAGGCACCCAGAATTCCAAAGCCAAAGACCACTTCATTTCGAATTAAATACGAGAACGATATAGTAAAAAGACTCAATAGGCTGAGCCCAATGAATGTGGTCTGAATGTTGTAAAGATCATACAAAAAGTATCCAAGAAAATAAGACACAAAAATGAGTGAAACACCCGTACCAGCAAGAGATGGTCCGATCAGTGGCCAATCTTTGATGAGTCGGAGACCAAGATAGACAATCGCACTACCAAGTGTTAGGCCCATCCAAATCCGAACGGATTCATTGATCCAATACTGCTCAAATGCTAAATTGATAAACCAGATAGCCCCGAGGAGCATCGTGAGCAATCCGAGTTTGATAAAAAGATTTTCGCCGAGGAAAGATTCCCACTTCAGAATTGAAAATGCACTCTGTGTTTTACTTGCGAATTCAGGTTTGACCACTTGATCAGTTGGTTGGGAAGAGGGTGAAATGGCTTGCGATTCGACCTTGGCAGAACTTTTTTGCCAACGATTTACTTCGGCTTTTAATTGGATGAGTTCAGTCTCGATAGACTCAATTCGAGCAAGAATTTGTTTTTGAGATAGGGGCTTATCTGCCATTAATCAAAATTTCTATCTATATCTTGGCGGTGCATAGCCATTTTCGACAAAAAAACATAGTTCAAGGGATCGTAAATTTTCACCGACGTTGTGTATAGCAATGGTAGACGATTTCCCGATCAAAAATAGCAAAAAGACCTATCGACTCCAATCCATTGATGGAGAGGGAAATTGTCGTGAGGAGATTAGCTTTTCAAACGAACTGGCTATGGGACGCGCTCAAGGAGATTACATTCTCGACGATCCGTCGGTGAGTCGCATCCATTGTTTGATAACAACCACAGATGAGAGCATTCGTATCGAAGATTTGAATAGCAAAAATGGAGTCTTTGTGCGAATCACAGAACCTTACACCTTAAAATCGGGTGATCAGTTTCGCATTGGCAAAAAGATCTTTCGTGTGGTAGAGAAATAGTTCTCTAAAAACTCATTTCCAATCGGAGAGTAGAGTGCTGATCTTTTCTTTTTTTAAAGACTTATGTGCTTTCAAATCAGCAGTCAGCCAATGGCCCGAAAGAAACCTGGCAAGAGCGGCATAACTAGCATCATAACTAGATATGCCGTATTTTAAAAAAAATTGAGTCAATCCCCAAAGTTCAGGTGTCATGGGAAATCGTCTTAGTCCAGATACTTGTAATCGATCTGTAAATTGCGTTATGTGATGCACATCAATTTCAGGAATTTTATGTAACACGGAGTGGATTTCGTAGAAGAAAAGTTCAGGAACTGCAAAATCCTTGGGAGAATATAGTAATTCCTCTAAAACCGAAATTGCTAAATCAGATTCGTTTTCGTCGACAAACCATTTTACTGCGATGGACGCATCAAGGATTACCATAACGGATCTCACGAAGTAAAGTGGTCGTATCTTTTGAGGTGTGAACCCGAGATTTCTTTAGCTCCGAGATCACCTGATCCCTTTCCTCTTTTGCCAAAACATCTAAAAATCTAATTTTAAAGTCTTCCATCGATATAAGTACCGCCACTTCTAAACGGTTTTTTTCGATCAGGATGGGTCCCTCATTTTTATTTAAAAGTTCGAGAACAGAACCAAAGGCATTGCGGACTTCTAATGCATTTACTTTGTGCATAGTCACATGTAGATATAGGTGTATAGCATTGTCAAATGCTAAAATGCCCGAATTTTCAGTGTTTTCCCTTAAAAAGACCAATTTATCAGAAAAGTCCTTAAGGAATTTTCTGTTTCGTCGATCATCGTAATGGAATAAATTTACACTTTTTTTTAAAAAAAATAAAGTGCTAAAGTGATCAAAATAAGCCAAAAATTGCTGATTAATTGCAAAATATTGTAAAATCATATCCAAATCGTCAGATTAATTTCCTAACTCCAACCTCCGACACTCTAAGGGAAGTAATATAGAATTTTGGGCGCGCAAGGGCCTAAAAACCAGACACAAAAAACCAGAGAGGGGGAAAGGATTCTCCCTCTTTAACGATCAACAAGTTTCAAGGAGGAAACCAATGATCATAAATCACAATATAGCCGCGATTAACTCCCACCGCGTGCTCAAATTCCAAAACGAAGAAGTTTCGAAAAACATGTCGAAACTCTCTTCAGGTATCCGCATTAACAGCGCCGCTGACGATGCATCCGGACTTGCAGTCTCTGAAAAAATGAGATCACAAGTGAATGGCCTTAGAATGGCTGAGCGCAACACCGAAGACGGTATGAGCATGATTCAAACTACTGAAGGTTTCCTTCAAGAAACGAATGATATCATCCAAAGAATTCGTGTGTTAGCAATCCAGTCATCTAACGGTATCTATACTGACGAAGACCGACAAACGATCCAAGTAGAAGTATCACAGCTCATCGATGAGGTGGACCGTATTGCTTCTCAAGCAGAATTCAACAGAATGAATTTGTTACAAGGTGACTTTGCTCGTGGTTCTCGCGCGGCTTCTATGTGGTTTCACGTAGGACCAAACCAGCACCAAAGAGAAAGAGTGTATATTGCGACTATGACTTCCAAGTCACTTGGAATGAAAGGTCAAAACAATGTATTGCTAACTCTGTCTACGGCAGACAAAGCCAATGAAGCAATCGGAACACTAGACGAAGCGCTACACAAGATTAGCAAACAAAGAGCTAACCTTGGTGCATATTTCAATCGCATGGAGCACACTGCAAAGGGTCTCATGAATGCATATGAAAATACACAAGCATCTGAATCTAGAATCCGCGATGTGGATATGGCAGAAGAGACCGTTGCGTTCACTAAGAACCAGATTTTAATCCAATCTGGAACTGCAATGCTCGCACAGGCAAATGTCAGACCACAAGGCGTACTGTCTCTCCTTCGATAAATAAGAAGAATCGTCTCATGCCTTTTGGTGAGACGATATGATTCAATAGAGGGTAGTGTAACTTTAGAGTTGTAATTAGATAATCAGCCGGCCTTTCCTGCCAGGTGGCAATGTGAAAAGCTCATCCTTGACACCGGACAGGGATTGTCCGGCTAAGAGCGGCTAACCGTTCTTGGTAATACACAAAGGAGTGTAGGCCAATGATTATCAATCACAACATGAGCGCGATTCAATCACATCGCTCTCTCAAGTTTACACAATGGGATGTAGACAAGACCATGAGGAATCTGTCAACCGGCCAACGGATAAACCAGGCTGGGGACGATGCTTCTGGACTTGCGGTTTCGGAAAAACTACGATCACAAATTCGTGGTTTGCGTCAGGCAGAGAGAAATACGGAAGATGGGATCAGTTTCATCTCGACTGCTGAGGGTTACCTCAATCAGTCGTCTGAAATTGTTCAGAGAATTCGTACTCTTGCTGTTCAGACAGCTAACGGAATCTACACCCCAGAGGACAGGCAGCTCGTGCAGGTAGAAGTATCTGCGCTAGTGGATGAGCTCGATAGAGTTGCTTCTCAAGCAGAGTTTAACAAGTTTAAACTGTTTGAAGGTGATTTTGCTCGAGGATCAAAAAAGGCGTCGATGTGGTTTCAAATGGGATCCAACTCTAACCAAAGAGAAAGATTCTATATTGGAACTATGACAGCTAAGTCTTTAAAGATGGACAGAGCGACACTCTCGCTCTCTACACCTGGAAAGGCTGATGCGGCGATCGCACTTTCTGATTATGCCTTGACAAGGATCATGAAACAAAGAGCAGACATGGGAGCCTACCAAAATAGACTCGAAAGTACTGCGAAAGGTCTCATGGGTGCGTATGAAAATATGCAAGCATCCGAATCAAGGATCAGAGACGCGGATATGGCTGAAGAGATGGTTGCGTTTACCACGAAACAAATTCTGGTGCAAAGCGGTACGGCGATGCTCGCGCAATCAAATGTTCGATCAAATTCTGTAATGCGACTCTTATCTAACGTATAAGATCGTAGTTCTGCAAGAGTTGTCTTGAACACTGGCCCCTTTTTAGAGAGCAATCTTTAGAGAGGGGCTTTTTTGGAGCTTTTGCAATAAAAGTGAAGAATTTTTATCCAGTTCTTTAAAATGGAACCTAGGGTAGTCTTTATGAATCGAAAACAAATCCAAGCTCGAGTAAAAATATACCTAATGCTTGGAATGATCATTCTTTGTTTTTTCGGAAACAAAACTCGGGAAACGAGCGATGGACTTGAATCTCCCATTTCACTCACATCCTCGGATGGTGCTGGTCTCATTTTGTCGTCTTACGAATCCAATACGGTGTTAGATGGCATCTTTGCCTTCACAGAGATCAAACTTACCTTTCACAATCCAGAATCCAGACAAAGAGAAGGACGTTTCCGCATCTCTCTCCCCGAAGGTGCTCACCTTGCCAGATTTGCGATGATGATTGGAGACAAATGGCAAGAAGGGGAAGTGGTCGAGAGAAAAAAAGCCACAAGAGTCTATGAAGACTTTTTGCATAGAAAACAAGATCCAGCACTTTTGGAATCGGATGCGGGCAATGAGTTCAGTGCAAGAATCTTTCCTATACCTCCCAATGCAGATAAAAAAATAGTTTTATCATATTCAACGACTTTAGATTCGTTTCCTCCTAAACATACAATTCCTCTTCTTGGATTGCCAAAAATTGAGGACTTTAAACTGCGAGTTATGTTTGAGCCAGAAGAGTTCCAGTTAAAATCGATCCGTGAAATGGAAGCAACTGAAGCCACGGCCCAAAGTAGAAAGGTCTTTTCTATAAACAAAAAGAACTTCAAGCCAAATTCTGATTTTACCTTTGAACATAAGACCAAACAAAACACGTATATACAACATAACAATGATTTTGTTATTAACATGGTTCCATTTGTTGAAAGAAGTAAGGAACAAAAAGATTTGGATCGCTTGGTGGTTCTTGTCGATACATCTGCTTCCTCTACTCTTCATTTTCAGAATACAGTTTCCAAGTTAGAAAAAGTTCTCGATCAATTGTTATTAAAAGAAAGCTTTATCTTCGGCTTTGATACCCAACTCACAACATACGGAGTGGGAAAAGAGGGATTAAAAAAAATACGCCTAACCCAGCCTTTGGGAGCAAGCAATTTAAGTGGAGCCCTTGAGTCCTTGTCGAAGGTCATCGGTGATCGTAGCTATCGACTATTGATCGTAAGTGATTGTGTACCTACTTTCGGAACAGTTGAACCAAAAAACATTGGACTACTTCTGAAGCAATATACTTGGATGCTTCGTACTGATGTTTTGGTTCCCTCGACTTACCAAGATTCGGGAGTGATCAGCGTTCTACTCAGTTCCGGTAAGGAAAATGGAATTTCGATCCCGATGCAAAGAACAGAAGAGGAAATCCAAAGAAGATTGCGATTGCCGGTCCTCTCAATGCCTAGTATCGAAATCAAAGGTTCAGAATGGATATTTACGAAAGGCGAAAGTGTTTTGCAATCTGGTGATTCAATTACTATCTTTGGACAAAAAAATACCGCCTTACAGAAAGAACCAGTTCAATTGTATGTCTCAGGTAAAGAAATCAAAAACTTAATCGAACAAAAAGTGGAGCCAATACTTTTGCATCGAGAGGTAACAGCCGCAAGGATGACTCGGCTTCTCGATATTGCGAATTTCGAAAAAAATGCTGACATTGCAAATGGAATTCGATTGCAGGTCACAGAACTCTCGATAGAAAATCGCATCCAATGTGCTCTTACTTCTTTTCTTGTTTTAGAAACTGCAGAAGATTATGACAGATTCCAAATTACCAGATTTACGTTAACAGATATTATGACAGTTGGTTTGGATGGAATTGAGGTTTTAAATCGCAAGACGGATCAGTCTTATGAGTTTCTTTCCGAACAGAGTGTTCAAAAAAGGAAATTGGAAGAGGCAGAGCGCCAGCAAAAGCTGGAAGAGGCTCGTCGCAGAAGACAGAAGGATAAAATGGCAAGACCTGAATCAGATCTTGTTAAAAAGAGTGAATCTCGATCTGATACTGATGAGGAAGAGACAGAGAATCGACCCGCACCGGCTCCAAAGATAGAATCCGGTGATTCGAATCAGGAAACCTCTCAGGAAGTAGTAACTCAAAAACCAACGGAAGTTAATCCCCAAGCAAACGATGTTCCAAAAAGAAATCAATTTCAGGTTCAGTCTGTTGCTTTGGATGGCTCCACAAATATAGAAATTCCAAAAAGGACTCCAATCGAGCCTCACATGGGAAATCTTAAAAAATTCTATGTCTATTTGAATGCTGGTGAAAATCTAAAGTCACTTGAATTTGCCGAGGCCTGGAGAAAAAACTCACCAGATGATGTACTTGCGTTACTTGCGTTGGGCGATAGTTATTTTGCATTAGGTGATCGGAAGAATGCGATTCGAGCCTTTACTTCCTTTGTGGATTATTTTCCGATGAGAGCTGACATCCGCAGGTGGGCTGGAGAAAAGCTTATGGCGATGAATGCTTGGAATGAATCTATTGACACACTTGAAAAAGCACTTTCCCAACGACCAGATCATCCAAGCACATACCATCTGCTTGGGATTGCTTACTTAAAAAACAAAGAGTATAAAAAAGCATTTGAGGTTTTGTATGGGGGTTTGAATACAAAGTTTGCATCTAGATTTTTAAATGCACATGATATTCTTTATGATGACCTAGACTTAGTTTATACATTAACCAAACAAGATGAGAAAGAGAGTCAGAAGGTTCTGTTAGGTGAACTTGAAAAACTGAATTTGAAAATTTTAGATCCAGATGTTCGTTTTGTTTTGGTTTGGGAAACCGACGCGAATGATGTAGATTTTCATATCTACGATAAGAAGGGAAATCACGCATTTTACAGTCAAAAAAAATTGGCTTCTGGAGGAGAACTTTACGCGGATATTACGGATGGTTATGGTCCCGAGTGTTTTCGGATAATCAAGCCAAAGGCATTTCCGTACAAGTTGGAGGCTCATTATTATAGTCGCGGTCCAATGGGTTATGGAATGGGTGCCTTGCAGGTGATTAGATTAAACAAGGATTTAAAACTAGAATTAGAGGTTAGAAACTTTGTGATTATGAACGATGGTGCTTATATCGATTTGGGAATTGTGAAGTAGTGGCTGTATTCCAGGATGATCTTTTTTCTTCCTGGAATACAGTTTACCAGATGGTTTGACTTTCGTCGGTTTATTGTGAAAAATTAGCCTTGAGACTATTTTTACGTCTTTGATTTGTTTGTCGAGATTGGAACTCTTCTTCCCCATACATTTCTCCCTTTATTAATGATTCCGACATTCTTTATGTTAGACGAGAGAAATGCTGAAATGGATTATTTTTTATCTAGTATCGAATTCCATTCATCTACATTTGCTTGCGCGATTGATAACACAGAATCTGTATCTCCCTCGAAAGTAATAGATTCGATCTTATCACCTTGTTTGATCTCATTTACAACTTTTTGATCCGTTTCATCAATCACTGCGCCAAAAACCGTATGTTTCCCATCTAACCAAGGTGTCGCTACGTGAGTGATAAAAAATTGGCTCCCGTTTGTGCCAGGTCCGGCATTTGCCATAGATAAAATCCCTGGTTTGTTGTGTTTCAAATCAGATGTAAATTCATCACGAAACTTGTAGCCCGGTCCACCAGTTCCTGTTCCCAAAGGACAGCCACCTTGAATCATAAAATCCTCAATCACTCGGTGAAACTTGAGTCCATCATAAAAATTACGTTTCGCTAAATTGACAAAATTGGCCACTGTATTCGGTGTTTTGTCAGCAAAAAGAGAGATGCGTATCGCACCTTTGGTAGTTTTGATCGTTGCAGTAAGTTGTCCCATAAAAATAGGGGATTTTATTCGCCATTCCACTGCAAGTGCAAATTCCGGTAAAGGGGTTGGAATCTCTTTTTTCGTTAGAGAGGAATATTTGTCTTTTTCACAGGCAGATAGCTGTCTATTTTGGGTTACCAGGGAAAGAGAATATGAAACCCGCAATCAATACAAAATGGATGTACAGACTCTTTGTTTTTATATTTGCATTTTGTGTTATTGTCACCACTTTCCTTTTTAGCCTACAATCGATTTTGGATCGAAGCTCCGTTAAATCCCTTGTTCGGGAAAAAATCCAATCTCTATTTCAATTGGATGTTGTGTATGATGAAATTGGAACTGTTATGTTCCCAATACCAGGTATTCAAATTTCAGGATTACACATAAAAGATGGAGATCTTGATATTTTAACCTTAGAAAGTGCCATCATTCGATTCCACGTTGTATCCCTTTTGAAGGGTGAATTCTACATCAGTTATGTATCGCTGGATAACGGACAAATTTTTATTGCGCGTGATGAAGTAGGTGCCTTCACAATCGTCAAAAAATTCAAAGCAGATTCCAAAGAAGTTGAAGAGAGCAAAGAAAAAGTAGAGGAAGGTCCAAAATCATTATTTGCGATTTTACCGAGAAAGCTACACATTCAAAATATAAAGTTACGTTATGAGGACAAACAACTCTCCATCCAACAGAATGCAAGTATAGATACATTAGAAGTGAGTTTAGATCCATCCGAATTATCTCTCCGTTTGAATTTGGTCTCAGAGTTTGAGGGCAATTCGATTTTGTTATCATCAATCTCTTCGATAGAGGGAAATGAATGGAATCTTGATTCTTTGCGCACAAAAACTTCCCTTACGATTCCTGAGTTTAAGTTGTCAACGATCGATAACATAACGAAAGTTTTTCCCCTTGGTGATTTTAAAGAGTCAACGTTTCAATTAGAGATGAATCTAGATAAAGTAAACCAAGATCAGGTGCACATTCTACTCGATCGATTGTCCTTAATCAAGGTCAAAAACAAACGTGGTCAATTACTTCCGGAATTATTGTTTACTTCCGATACGTTACTCACCCTCCCAATGAAACAATTGATGCTCAATGATCTATCCTTTCGTTCAGGAACACATTCTGAGATTAAAGTTTCTGGAACGACAGCTCCATTGAATCAATCACATATGATTTTAAAAGTGGGTTCTGATCGGATGGACATTGATCGACTGAAACCCATCATAGATACTTTGAGTAATGTGGAATTGCAAAAATCGCCTTATTTCTCAAGTCACTCAAATCCGTCCGAATCAACATCAAAAATTGAAAGCCAAACCCCCGCACAAAACAACCCAATAGAAATAGATGTTAGTCTTGCGTTGAAGAATTTTAGAGTTAAAGGATATCATTTAGCATTTATCAATGGACCCATTGTTTATAAGGGTGACTTCGTCAAATTCAATGATCTAGCGATTGGTATGTATGATGGCACAATACTTTCGAAAGGTGAGTTGAATTTACGGAAAAGCCAGTTGCTAGTAAATTCGGATATCAAACGACTGAATGTTGAAAAAGCGATTCGGGCGACGACGAACGATGAAATCTTAAAAGGGACTTTGAGAGGCAATGTATATCTAGATTTAGATATAAAAAAACAAATGTTAGCTTCAAATGGTCTTAAACTGAGATCAACATTTCACATTGACAAAGGTCAGTTATTAGGTTATGCGAACTTTATCAAACCCGTAGCTGAAGTAGGTAAATTATTCAATTTTGAAGGTGGTAAAGGGAATAGCACATCGTTTGACTCCATCGATGGAGAAGTGCTGATCCAAAATTCCAATGTAAATTTGAAAAGTTTTTCAATGAAAGGAGTTGGTCTAAACGCCACTGGCAACGGAGTGATCCAAAAATCCGGCGCAATTGATATGCGATTTACTTTAGCTTTGTCAGGTTATCTAGGTAAGGCGATAAAATTGCCAATTATCTATAAAGGGTTTTACGGGAAAAATTTTGCTTACATAGATCCCGTTTGGTTGGCTACGGTGTATACTGGAACAATGATAGGCGGCCCCGTTGGAACAGTTATTGGTAGTATGGCGGGATCGAATGTTTCGGAAAAGGTAGATCAGACCATAAGCAAAGTGGGAAAGACCTTCGGTGAGATCAAAGGATTTTTCTTTGATGAAAAAGATGAGACTTCCAAAAAGGAAACCAAGTCTTCTCGGAAATGACATGAAGCATATGGAAACTCCTTTTTATAATTATTGAATATGGAATCAAATCTGACCAATTTAGAATTGATTTTGAATGCATCTTCGGATGCTATATTTGTGTTAGATGGTGAGTTGCGCATCCACTTTTGGAACCAAGGAGCCGTTGATTTTTTGGGCTATCCGAAAGATCAAATGATTGGTCAATCCGCTTCTCTTCTCATTCCTCAAGCAAAAAGTGAAGATCATCCCCTTAACCACCACTCGCAGATAAGTAGCCATCAAATGGATACAGTTTTGTTATCAAAGGAAGGCCTTTCAGTTGATACCTGTATCTCAATTTCACCTATTTTGGAAGGTGACTCTGTTCGCTTGGGATCAATCATTATCGCACGAAATATTGGTAACCAAAAAAAGGTACAAAATGAACTAAAAGATGCTCAGATGATTGCAGAAAATGCAAATCGAGCAAAGTCAGATTTTTTGGCAAACATGAGCCATGAGATTCGAACTCCTTTAAATGGAATCATCGGATTCACTGATTTGTTATTAAAAACCCAACTCGATCATACTCAAAAAGATTATATGAGAACGGTTTTTCAAAGTGCCTCCCTGCTTCTCGATATCGTAAATGATATATTAGATTTTTCAAAAATAGAAGCAGGAAAATTGGAGCTAGTTGAAGAGATGACAAGTCTCGGAGATTTGGCTGATGAAGTGATCAATGTTGTGAGATATGGTGCCAATCAAAAAGGTATCAAGCTGAGATTGGATGTATCGCATGAATTACCCGATTTTGTATATGTGGATCCGATGCGTATCCGACAAGTTCTTGTAAATTTGATTAGCAATGCGATTAAATTTACAGAAGTGGGCAAGGTGGAGCTTTCGATCCAAGTTTTGGAGAAGATCTCCGATGATAAAATGAAGATCCGGCTTTCCATACGAGATACGGGAATTGGGATTGCCAAGGAAAGTCAAGATAAGATTTTTTTGGCTTTCACTCAAGAAGATTTTTCAATCACACGCAAGTTTGGTGGAACGGGACTAGGACTTGCTATTTCCAATCAACTACTGGAAAGAATGAACAGCAAACTTCAGTTAAAAAGCGAGATCGGCAAGGGTTCTGATTTTTACTTTGATTTGGAATTAAACGTCTCTGAATCTTCCTTTTTAGATTTCAATCCAGAACCTCGGAAACATAATTTTCAAATTGGAAAACCATTTTTCACAAATGATAAAATTTCCATATTGGTTGCTGAAGACAATCCAGTCAATATGATGCTCGTCAAAGCGATCCTTGGGAGAATTGCTCCCCATGCGGTGATAACGGAAGCTCGAAATGGTCTAGAAGCTGTTATTCTTGTAAAAAGCAAAATACCGGATATCATTTTTATGGATGTACAGATGCCAGTTTTGAACGGATATGAAGCCACGATGGAAATTAGAGAGATTACTGGAGCAAAACTGTTGCCTATCATTGCAGTAACGGCGGGAACTGTGCTCGGAGAAAAGGAAAGATGTTTAGAAGCAGGGATGAATGATTATATCAGCAAACCTGCTTTAAAAGCAGACTTTGAACGTATGATGAAACTTTGGTTAAAGTAAAGAATGAAATACACACTACTCGAAATTATATACAAATTGTTTGGTGATCCCAAAAAGAATTCACTGGAACATCGACTGTTTAACACGATTGCCCTCGTGAATGGATTGTTAAATATTTTTGGTGCCTTGGGATCATTCTATTTACCCGATTTTGAAATGATTTTTCTTCTCAATCTGACTTCTGGGTTGCTCATGATTGGAATGTATTTTCTTTCAAGATTTAAGAGTATCTATTACATTTTGTTTTGGCCATTCAATTTGACGATTCTCATCTACCTTTCTGCAATGTGGTTTTATAATGGCGGTAGTGTTGGCGGAAACCATTACTATTTTATACCCGCATTGGTAATTGCTACAATACTTATGAGGTCACAGAAAGTTTGGTTTGTATATTTGATCTACATTTCTGTCACCGCGAGTTTATATCTGACTGAATATTTTTTTAAAGAAAGAATCGTCGCTTATTCATCTGAGATGGATCGGTATTTGGATGCTGGTGGAAATTATATATTTGTTCAAATCCTCACAGGTATATTGATTTTTATTTTGACACGCAATTTAAATATAGAAAGAAAGAAGTCCGACTCACTTCTGTTAAATATTCTACCTGAATCTATCGCTAATGAACTCAAAGTTAGCAATTCAGTAATACCTATGCGATATGAAAGTATTTCTATACTTTTTACTGATATGGCTGGATTTACGAAGGTTGCCGAGCAGATGACACCAGAGGAACTTGTGGAAGAGTTACATATATATTTTCACGGGTTTGATACGATCATCAAACAACATCGAATGGAAAAAATAAAAACCATTGGTGATGCTTACATGGCGGCTGGTGGTCTTCCAAAAACAAACAGAACACATGCAATTGATTCTGTACTTTGTGGGCTCGAATTCCAAAGATTTATGGCGGATCATAAAGAAATCAGGCAGATGCAAAATCTTCCTGTTTGGGAGCTTCGGCTTGGTATACACACTGGACCGGCTGTGGCAGGAGTTGTGGGTTCAGATAAGTTTGCATACGATATTTGGGGTGACAGTGTAAATACGGCAAGTAGGCTAGAAAGCTCCGGAATTGTGGGTGAAGTCAATATTTCTCAGGCCACTTATGAACTGATTAAGGACTTTTTTGAATGCGAACATCGAGGTAAGGTAATGGCAAAGAACAAAGGTGAGATCGATATGTATCTTGTTAAATCAATTCACAAACATTTACAAGATGAAAGAAGACAGAATCGACCGAATGCAACTTTTTTAAGTTTATATCAATCAATTGATGTGTGAGGCGATGGGATCCAATTTCTTTTTATAATGAGAATACTCTTGCATCATTTTAAAAAATGATTTGTAACTAGGATAGGGAACTCCTAATTTATAGTTCTGTTTGCCGACTTGAAAGAGTATTTTCCATTGTTTGAATAGGATTTGGTAGGATCGAATGATGGAAAAATCTGGATCATAAAGATTTGTCGACTCACTCATGGCTCCATTCAGCTCAATGATCTTAAAGTTTTTCCCCAGCTTTAATTCTTCGATACTCGAATAACGGATATCATACCTCCCGAAATAAAAACCATTAAATGTTTGTGAAATTTTATCTATTTCATTAGATAATTCTTCAGTAATCAAATAACTTCCATCTCGAAATAGACATCCCTGAATGTGGTTTCCTGCAAATCCCAAAGAAATTTCTTCCCCCTCTTTGGGAATTACATCTAAACTTAAATGCATCCTTCGTAAAAAAGTAGATTCCTGGTAAACATATCTTGGATGATTGCTGATCAGCTCTTTGATTTTTGATTTTCCATCTCCAATGAGTTTGGGAAATACTTTGTCAGTTATCGAAAGAATTTGGCCTTTTTTTTCGTTTGGAAATCGGAAATAGAAAACACCTGCTTCAAATGGTCCAGGGTGGTACTCCTGAAGGATTAGATCAACTTGTGTTAGTTTGAGTTGATCTTTTAGACTTTTTTCGTTGTCGACTAACTTTACTCCACTTCCTCTTTCTCCAATATCAGGTTTCAGAATCAACGGGAAGGCACCACCGCATTCCCCAATGGCAAATTGAATCATTTGATCCATTGATTTGATTTTTGTTTGAGATAGGAGTTGGAATCGAGCGATCTTTTCTGAATGCAACATCGAAAGAATTGCAGATTTTGATTCAAATGCTATGCCTCCAAACAAAATACCTGGATTCGAAATCGCTACATTTCGGATGGAACCAAACCGTAAGATAAGGTAACAAACATATGGAACAAGAGGAAGATAAAATATCCAGGTCGGCCAAAATTCAAGCTTAGATATTTTTAAAAATGATATACGGAACTTTTTACGTTTTTCCTTTTGGAGGCTAATCAGAATTAATTGATAGCTTAAAAAACAACTAATGATAGTTAAAAATAAAAAGAGATACAATTGATTTGAATTATAAAATTTTTTGAATGTTTCGCCGTAGAGATAGGCTAAGGCTACCATGATAGGTGTCCAAATCATGGATGCGATGAATGTATAAACTAGAAATGGAAGACTCGACTTGGATACCATACCCGCAAAGGTATAAATGGGAAGCCGTGTTCCAGGCATAAATCTGGATAGAATGATTGTTTTTGCAAAATTGTTTTCCAACTTTTTGGAAAATTCGGAATAACTCTCTGATTGAAATAAAAATTGGAAGGACTCACGTTTTTTTAAAAAGCCATGCAATTCTTTTCCTGTTAAAAATAGCAAATAATCTCCAATAAATATCCCCAAAGTACAAGCTGTCACTCCAAGGACTGAATTGACTGATCCCGATTGCATAAGAATGCCAGTAGAAATACATGTTAAGTCTTCAGACAGAAGTGTGCTGAAAAATATAAGTAGAAACGTTTCCAAGAATTGAAACCCTTGGAAACTAAAATCGAACTAAAGTGTGCAGCTTACACCATTCGGGGATGTCGCCGTGGCAGGAGGGCTACAATTTCCTCTATCTTTACAGTCTAAATTGTTCCATCCAGTTACGCCGTCTCTCATCGCACTGATCCAATTCAAAAGGCTAGATCCACCGGAACTTTCTGTAAAAACATTATTGCTAGTTGTAATCGTGTGAACATCACCAGATGAGTTGTAGTAACGATAGTTTGTTTGAGCAATGGCTGTTGTGAAATTAGTTTTTGACCGAGTCACCCAATCGCAAGTAACTGAGTCGGCAACCTGGGAACCATCACTTCTCCCGTACAGAGTGGCAGAATCGGAATAGGTAAGGTTTCCTTGCAACAACCTTTGAACATTATAAAAGTATCTTTGTGTTCCATCAAATTTTGTTGAGTATTGGCCTACACGACTTGTCGTATAACGAAGAGATACACTTTTGAAAAATTCTCCTAGCTCAGCAGTGATGGAAATCCCGTTTCCAACCCATGTTGGAAGATTGGCATCAGCGCCCCATTTGCCAACAGCTGATTCAGATTGAAAGCCAGATGGAACTACACCGTTACCAGCATCAGCGAGGACAGAGACTTCGTTTGAAGGAAAAATCTCTTTCACATAAGGGAAGTTAAAGATCGCTCCATATGCGCCAGCCGATTGTCCAGTGACAAAGATCTTATCGGCTGATCCAGGTGTCCAATCAGATGTCGTTTTGATATAATTGATACTTGCAAGGAAGTTATCAAAACCTCTGTGTTCAAGTGTAGTGGCCGCGCCAGTCGTTGGATCGGTGTAACTAGCCGTCTTTGAACCCCAATGCAAGTCACCGGAACAATAAGGAATAAATAATACATTCCAATCTTTAAATGGATTCAGTGCATTGCGTTCGTCTAGGATTCCGTTAAAGGCAACGCGCACAGCCAAGGGATTGAGCGAGTCCATACTCTTGAAGTAAGTTGTGGTATTTGTGCCGAAACAGTTTTTCCCGTCCCAACAGGCGCCTCCACCCATAAAGTTAACCAGGAGATTTTTAGTAGTACCTTTCTTTAAAAAGAATTTGAATGTTTTATTTCCGGTTACTCCTGTGCACTTTGGATCGAATGTTCTAGTCACATTCGCTGATCCCGCGATCGTAATGCTTCCAGAAGTAGGTGTCACCTCAATGTAAGGTGAAGAAGCAAGTAATCCGAGTAGTAAGAGTTCCTCGTTGTTGTCTTTTTCTTTTTTACAAGAAGAAAACATGCTTAATGTAACTGAAAGAATCAAAGGAAGGGCAAATGTTTTTTTATACATAGCCTATCTATCTCCTACCTATTTTGGAATGAGAGCATTTTTTTGAATTCGGAAAAAAAATGAATGAGAGAAACGTTTTTGCCTAGGGAACAAGAGTCTCCTTTGTTCCCTAAACACTTACCAATTATTTGTTCTTAAATTCTGCCTCGACCACACCTCGTTTGGAAGCTTTGATGCTGAGTACTTTCTTTGCTAAAAATCTAAAGCTAGAATCCTTTTTGTACATCAATTCTTCTGCGAACATAGATTCCTTTCCAGGATAGGTCAATTCCCACTCTGATCCATTCTCTTGGGTTTTGCGATCATTGATTTGTTTTACCGATGTGTATTCTGTCAGATCATTTTTGAAATTGATCGCATCCTCTAGCTCCAATCCCTTAAATTTGAGAATCACTGTATTTTCCTCAGTCAGTTTAAACCATTCATCCTTGATCTGTTTTGCCACCTTTTCTGAAACCAGTTTGGACCAATCTTTTGTTGCTTGTTCTCTTGATACTTCTTGGGTAATATCGGCACCACGTCCTTCGTGTGAGCCAGATCCAAAGATTTTACCATCACCCCATAGCTGGATGATCCGGTAAGGGCCTGTTGCCGCCGAGCTTAGAAAATCTGTTTTTTTGCCGCCTGGAAGAACGATCGGTTTTTGATCGACTGTGCTCACACTTCCAAGGATCAATACTTCTGCTCCAGAATCTTGTGCAAGTTGAAGGAGGGGACTGCCTTCTTCCACCGATGTTAAATCCAATTTGGCAAGGGCAGGATTTTTTTTGAGTAGGGCGGTGAGTTGCGAACTATCCACAACTTTGTTGCCTTTATTTCTTAGCTTCTCAATCAATTCCGCCTCAGCTATGTTTGTGGACGAACCGATCGGGTAGGACTTTCCATTGATTGTGGATTGAACGAGAACGGCGATGCGTGGATTGCCGACATCATCTAAAAGGGCATCAACGGCGGTCGATAACTTTGTTGGTTCCACTTCACAACGGACATTCAACCGGATCATGTCTTGGGTGTCTAACTTCCAAGTCTCTTCGCTCAGAATGTCGTATTTTTTAACAAAAGAGTCGGTTTTGCTGTAAAGTTTGCTCCCTAACGATTGACCATCTGATACCCCTGACTTTTGTGTGATTTGTTCTCCCACCAATTTTCGGATCGCGTTCAATTTTGCGTCTTTCAAAGCTTTGTTTCGTGCCAAAGCGAGGTCACCTTGGTAAATTGGAGCTTCCCCCATAGCTGTGACCACATTTTCGGGCAAATTTCCCGTTTTTTCGGCACCTGCCGAGGTCGTACAACCGATGAGGAGCACGAAGACCAGTGCAAGAGGGTTTGAGGGATAAGATCGTTTGAGCATAGAGAGCAATTCTCCTTGAAGATTTGCCATATCTTAGAATCTTCTACTTACATGACCAAATACTTTTTTAGGTTTTATTTACTCTTTATTTTGGGTGCTTGCCAGGGAAATACTGTCCCGCAATTCAGAGTTCATCCCTTGGACTCTAAGGTGGTACAGGCAAGTGAGACTTTTTATGCTGACGTTTTGCCAAAACTATCTGGCAAAAGGATCATGCTCGTCACAAATCCGTCAGGCATCGGAAATCAACCAAACAAAATCATTACCGAATTTGCAAAATACAATGTAAAATTGGAACATCTGATTGGACTTGAACATGGGTTTTTGGGTTTAGATGAAGAGTTTAGTCAAACGCCTGTTACTATGGACTTGACTTTTTCCAGACCGCTGTATCATATCTACAAAATCAAAGACTCCGAATTGAAAGAGCTACTTACAGAAGTGGACATTGTGCTCTTTGATGTGCAAGATGTCGGTATGCGATGTTATACATACGTAAGCGTACTCAAGCGATTGTTAGATGGAATCGCTTCTTCAAAGGCAGAAATGATCCTTCTTGATCACGTTCATGTTGCTATGCATCTACCTCCAATGGGCGAGAAGATGGACTCAAAACATCTTAACTTTGCGGGAGAGTTCCCTTCACTTTTAATTACGGGAATGACATTAGGTGAATCCGCAAATTTTTATAACAAGGAATACTTAGGAAGTAAATCAAACGTTACCGTTATACCTGTAAAAGGTTATAAAAGAGGAATGTATTTTGAAGATACAGGACTTCCTTGGATCACCCCATCTCCAAATTTACCAATGGTTGAGACAGCTAGAAATTATTTATCACTTGTCATGTTGGAAGGTATCAATGTTTCTGTTGGTCGTGGAACCCAAGCTCCCTTTGTTTATTTTGGCGCACCTTGGATGACGGAACCTGCTGTACTTTCCAACACCTTACAAAAATTTGGAAATAAATCGTATTACTTCTCTCCGGTCTTTTTTAAACCGACCTTCGGTCCTCACAAAGGCAAAATTTGTTCTGGATTGCGAATGAATCTTGTGAATCCGAATTTTGATCCTATGGAACTCTCCTATGAATTGATCCGAGCAATCAAAAATCAATACCCAAAAGATTTTCGTTGGAATAAGGGAAGTCAAAATCATTGGGCGGACCAATTATGGGGCAATGATCATTTTCGAAATGCGATCAATGAAGATTTGAGTTATGAATCGTTCCATCAAAGTTATATGAGTGTGGAAGCAACTGAAAAAGCAAAGATTAGTTCCTATTTAATGTATTAGTTAAAAGGAGTATCAAAGACATGAATAAGATTTTATGCAAAGTGTTTTTCCATTTAACAGATGTACGTTTGACAGTATATCTATTCGTGTTTGCTTTTTTTCAACTGTTTTTTGTTTTGATTGCCACGCCAAATGAGAATTTGTTCCAAGAAATCCCCAAAAAGAAAATGGTATCAAAGTTAAAAGGGCTGGCATTTGCTACGATCAGAACTTCGATTATCAAATCCTATTCATTTACAGAACCCAAAGAGATCCGATATGTCCCTTGCCAAACAGGTTTTTTAAGTCTACCTGGCGATTTTCCATGTAGTTTGCTCACTTGGGATGATGAGGCTGTGTTTGTTGACAACAAAAATTCTGCTTTTGATTCGGCAAATACGGAAACGGAATCTCCTGACTTGGAGCAAAACATAGAAGACGCATTAGGTGGTGTAGTTACCGTTCATTTTTCCAAAGTCAAATCTCCAAATATCGGTGGTGAGGTCTTGAGGTTAGGTGAAGACGAGGACAAACTGATTCTTTTTTACGAAAAAGAAGGGCATCTATCACACTATACGTTTCAAAATCAGGTGGTGATCTTCCGTTGGAAATCATTTGAAACAGCCAAAAAGTTGGATGGAGTCACCATATTCAAATTGGATGGTAATTCCTTTCCGCTGGTTGGATGGGAGTCAAGTAGACTGAATCCATGAAAACGATTCATGGATATTTGCGTATGATGGAGCATGAAGGTTTAGCTCCGGTCAAATACTCTTGGCATTATGCCACCTATTCAGACGAAACATCGGGTAAAAAGCAGGATAAATGCGAAGCGATCTATAACACTGATCCTCTGCCTGTCAATGAATGGATTGGAAAAAAAATCACTTTGAGTACTTCCGGAAAAATCCGTTGTGTCTTATGTGGAAGACCAACTAAAAAATCATTTGGCGGAGGATCGTGCTACGTTTGTTTTACGACCAAAGCACAGAATGATATGTGTATATTGAAGCCAGAGACTTGCCATTTCCATAAAGGCACTTGTCGGGAACCAGAATGGGGCAAAACTCATTGTTTTAAAAAGCATACGGTTTATTTTGCAAACTCTAGTGGAATCAAAGTTGGTATCACAAAAGAAGATCCAATAAGTAATCGTTGGGTTGACCAAGGAGCTCGCTTCGCCATTCCAGTATTGGAAGTAAATTCCAGATATGAAGCAGGTGTGATCGAACATTACTTAGCTAATTTTCTTCCAGATAAAACGTCTTGGCAGAAATTAGTTGTGGGTGATCCACCTGAGTTTGATTTGGTGAAAGAAAAAAATAAATATACAAAACATCTTTCATCAAAAGAGCTTTTTGTCGAGACGGGTTCAAGTAAATCGAGCCCGGTTTCTTATACTGTATCGTCTGTTGACAAGATGACAGAAATTTTATATCCTACGCCGTCCTTTCCAGCCAAAGTAAAATCCTTAAAATTTACAGAACAAGATTCAATTCAAGATACTCTCCTTGGCATTAAAGGCCAGTATCTGTTATTCTCTTCAGGTGTCATCAATATCCGAAGCTATGGCGGTTACCAATTTAATTTGACATTAGATTAACAGTTGTATGGTTGATTCTAGCGAGATACTCTACGAAGATGCTTGGATGCTTTTGGCGAACAAACCAGCGGGTATCCCAATCCATGAAACGAAAGATCCTAATCGAAAGGATTTTACTCGTCATTTGCAATTGAAGTACAATTTTCCCACTTTACGTACCGTGAATCGCCTAGATTTGTCAACGAGCGGAATTGTAGTAATGGGGAAAGATCCAACGAAAAACGCAGAAATTGATTCGCTTATGTTAGATGCAGAAAAAAAATACATTTTTATAGCTGAAGGAGTTCCCGAGTGGAAGGATAAAACATTTTCATGTTTTATAAAAGATGGTAATAAAAAGGTTACTGTTGTTCGGAGTGGCGGTAAAAAGGCAATCACCGTTTTAAAGGTTTTGGAAGTGGATGTAAGGAACAATAGATTTTTAGGTGAGGCGACGCTCATTACGGGTAGACGGCATCAGATTCGTATTTCTCTTGCTACTCTTGGCCACCCTATTTATGGTGATGTGAACTATGGAAGCAAATGTCCACCAAACATTGCAATGTATCTACATAGTTACCAATTTAAATTCAGAACACTATTGGGTCAGAGTGTAACCATTACCTGTGCGCCACCGGAATCGTTTCAAACTATTTTCCTTGTCGCAGGCTCTCTATTTTCAAACCTATCCGTATGGCATTGAATTGTGGTATCGTCGGACTTCCGAATGTGGGAAAATCAACTATCTTTAACGCGCTGACAAAAGCAGGCGCACAAATGGCAAACTATCCATTTTGTACCATCGAACCGAACACCGGAATCGTTGAAGTACCGGATCCTAGGTTAGAACGTCTGGCACAAATTTATAAACCAAAGCGTATCCTTCCAACCACGATTGAGTTTGTTGACATCGCCGGTCTAGTAAAGGGAGCGAGTGATGGAGAGGGATTGGGCAATCAATTTCTATCCCATATTCGTGAAGTAGAAGCTATATGTCATGTGGTGCGTGCTTTCGAAGATGAAAATATAACACACGTTCATGGGAAAGTTGATCCGATAGAAGACATTACGGTAATCAATTACGAATTGATATTGGCAGATCTGGACAGTCTTGACAAACAACACCAAAGGATCGCTAAGTCAGCAAAAGCCGGCAATAAGGAGGCGATCGAAATTGCTTCTGTTATGGAAAAGATATTGGATGCCCTTCGCAAAGGCAATCGAGCAGCATCTGTAGCACTAACTGATGAAGAGATAAAAATCGCAAAGAAGTTTAATTTAATAACCATTAAGCCTGTGTTATATGTTGCAAATATAATGGAATCTGACGTTAAAAATTCAAATAACCCACATGTTAAAACGATCCAGGACTATGCCGCTAAAGAAGGGGCGGAATCTGTAGTTTTATGTGGTAGATTTGAGGAAGAGATTTCAGGTTTGGAGAAAGAGGACCAGTCTGCCTTCCTTGCTGAGATTGGGGAGACGGTATCAGGCCTCACACGTATGATCCAAGCATCTTATAAATTGCTAGGCCTCATCACCTTTCTGACTGCCGGAGTGGAAGAGGTGCGTGCATGGACAACGTTAAAGGGGAGCACGGGCCCTCAAGCGGCGGCGGTGATCCACTCAGACTTCGAAAAGGGATACATTCGAGCCGAAGTCCTACGTTTTGAAGATTTGGATAGAACTGGTGATCCTGCAAAGGTAAAAGATGAGGGAAAACTCAAAATCGAGGGCAAAGAATACATAGTTCAAGATGGGGATGTGATCTACTTCCGAGTGAACGCCTGACCTAAAAAATACCCGATGCATTTCGCATCGGGCGTTCGAGTATAGGAAAAGATAGCAGGAACATTTTTAAAAAAATGTCTGCTTCTCATATATTTCCCCTCGAATATGATTTATTGCATTCATTGAAAAAAAAATCGATTTCAGAGAATTAAATGAAAAAAAGTTCTCCCGACAAGGACTCAGTCAGTTTCTAGAATAAGATGGAAACGTCCGATTTCTTTGTTTTGTTCAAAAAATACGACTTCTGGCGCCGTTTCTGTTGTAATCGGCGCATCAAACATCTTTTCCTTCCTTAGGTCAGATAAAGTTTCGATCGTATCTCCATCCAATTTCAGTTTCACGCGCAAAGAAGCAGGAGGATCCACCTCGACAGCCAAATGAATCTCAGATTTGTCTGCATTGGGTGCAAGGATAAAGGATATATTGTGCGCATCTAGTGTCCTTTCGATGCGGAAGGTTGTTGCCTGCTCTCCCCGAAACGCAAGTCCAGGCATCGGATTTACTTCTATGGCTTCCTTACCTGCACTCAGGACCTGCAAGATCGTTTTTTTAAAACGCAATATCATCGTATTTTTGTTATCTGAGGTTGGGAGAATTTGGGCTAAAATCTGGTCGACAGTGTCGGCCGTTGCTTCACTTCCCTGGGTCATAAGAAAGAGTGCTTCTTTGAGTTTTAATTTGTTCATAAATGAGTTCGGTTCAAATGTCTCCATTGAATATATTGCCCCCTATATTCATTTTATTTCTTTACTGACGATTTTTTTTAGCTTTTCTTTGGCTCTTTTTGCGCGAGCAAGTACAGTTCCCAGCGGTTCTGACAAAATTTCTGCGATTTCTTTGAATTTGTAGCCTTTCAGTCGTAAAATGAGTATTTCTCGATCGGATTCTTCCAGTTTGTTGATCTGGTCATAGATTTCCTTTTTTGACTCGATTTCAACGTAAAACGCTTCCGGTATCTGACGTTCATCCAAAACGTCTATTGTTTCATCCAGGCCGATTCCTTCTCGAAAGTCAATTCTTCGTATGACGCGAGTTTGAGATAAGCTTACATTCTTCGATACTTCACTGAGATACACTACAAAGGCATTGATATTTTCGCCTTTGAACTTTCGAAGGAGTTGGTAGTCGTCATGCGTTAGGCGGAGATAAACTAATTGGACAGTATCTGCAATTTCCGTATAGGGCATATAATGTGCCACTGATCCAGAAATCAGTTTATGAAAACGATTGATGAATTCTTTCCAAGCATTCGGATCTGCCAGGATACAACCGTCTAGAATTTCTCTTATGGTTTTATTCATAATTCGTAAGAAATTTTGCCACTGAGTGACACGATTTCAAACTCGCATCTAGACGTCCTAAAAAATGATGAGATTGGAATATATTTTTTTTTAGAAATTGTAGGGTAGAGTTCAATTCTTTCAACTCCTTACTTCCGATTTCCCTAATAAAAATTTCATAATCCTGCCAAAATCCATACACCATGAGCATGCGAAACTTAGGATGATCCCCAGGAAGTCTTTCAAGGCATTCTTTTAATTGTTTTGTTTTTAATTTGTTTTCAATGGAGACACTGTCCTCTCTAGCGAGTTGAGATAAAAAACCTATAAGAACCATTTTTGTGTTCTCATTTTCCTCTAAGAGTGTAATCGCAGAAAATGGATTTGTTTGTGAATATAGAAATTGAAAATACAAACTTTGATTTGAGGAGTTTAGGTCATCATGGATTTTTTTTATTAAAGATAGTTTGCGTTTGGGTAAAATATCTGCATAGACGATTCGATTGATTTCTTCTGAAAATTCCTTTTCTTCACCTAACCAGATGAGAGAATGTTTGTGATAAAAATTAGAATAGATGTATACACGTTCATTCCACGTTATCATCAACTCTTTCAAAACTTCTGATAGATAGGTATCGTTTGGGTCTGGATTCAAAATTTCCAATTTGGGAAATTTGGAAAGCTCAAACAATTTTTGTTTAGCATTCTTTTCAATTTGGGGAATGGTTTTGGAAGAAGCATTTCTACAATTTTTGAGTAGGATCAGTCCCTCAACTTTTGAAAAACGATTTAGAAGTTCCGCATATTGTAGGAGCCTTTCTTGTTTGCATCTGGAAGTTTGAAAATCGATTTCAGCATCAATTTCCTCTTCCGCCTTTTCCATGGAAGTCTGTTCATATGGAGTTTTGACCTCGGTCAAAGGGATTTTAAATTTTCCAAATTCTTCATATTTTTTTGTTAGAACATCCTCGGAATACAAGGTAAAGTAGTAACAGGGTATCAAAAAAAACAAAAAATAATTTCTGATAGAGGCTCTTTTGTTCATTCGATTCCAGTATTTCTTTTGAATTGGTAGAATTTGACTTCTTCGTTTCCATCGCTATTTAGAATTTCTTCTAAGATGTTCCTTCTTTCTTCTTTCGTGAGAAATGGATGGTCTTCTACCCAGAATGATTTTGCCTTTGATCGAAAGATCGGATCTTTGATTTCAGATATTTTGGTGAGAATGGACTGTCTGGTTTGACCATTTTGTTCCTTAGAATTGACTGATGGCAAAATAGAATCGGTCGGAATGAATTGGTCTGAAGATTTTATCTCAGATTTTCGGAAATAAGAAATAGTGATCAGACAAAATAGTAACAAAAGACTGAGTACAAATGCAAAAATCAAATTTGATTTTGACTTTTTTTGTTCAGGCGAAAAACAAACAAATGATAGACTACTTGCTAACCTTTTTGAATCAGCATTTTGGAGATTCTCTTTAACTTTAAGATACGATGCTCTTGGATTTTTTGATTTTAAATAAAAGGTCCAAAATTCTTTGCCGATTTGTTCTGCTACTTCTGTTTCGACAGGAGTTAAAAACCCCAAAACATACTGCGCACCTGCTTTTAAAAATTGGCTGGCCAGACCTGAAGTTTCCCAACCTTCATATGCAGAATGACAACTGTTTAAAAAAACTACTTTTAGATTGGAAAGCTTTGCTCTGCCAATTTCCTCACCCAATATCACATCATCTTTCTGAATCGGGATCCCTTCTTTTTCAGTATGTCCCGCATAATGCAGATATGCTGAATCAGTGATTTCTTCCCAAAACTTTGTAAGTTTCCATTGGTCAGCTTTAATTCGTTTGAATGGTATTTTCTGTTGGTCTTCAAAAATTTCAGAGATCAGTTTCCCTTCTCTTTTAACGCTTGTTTCTAATTCTTTTAAGACTGGATTTTCGATGAGTAGAAAAGCATTTCCTTTTGAAATTTCAGATACTCTACTTGTGGATCTAATCCCTCTGTAAAATAATTTGTATTCAAAAAAGAAGATTTCGTTCGTTGTAAAAATTTCCCAAGGAAAGGATGTAAACTCGGGATCAGTCTGAAGAAATATTTCGGATTTAAAGTTTGAGTTCTTCCAAGGTAGTGATCGATTACCAAAGATGATTTGTTCTAAACTCTGAGATTTTTTTTGCAATTTGTCACGGAACTCTTGTTTTGTTGGATTGCTAGCGATGAGTCGATTCAAGAAATGATCCCAATCCTTGCGAAAGAGTTGCAGTGATTTCCCATCAATCGGACAAATTATTTCAACTGGAGAGAACGGATTTTTTGTATCTTCCCACAAAATTTCTGCGTCATTCACATCTGACTTGGTGGATCGATTGGGTTTGGATATGATACGAATTTTCATCGAATTTTAAGTTCCAAAAGTTGTAAGAAGTTCTTTGATTTGAAAACAGAGGGCATTAACATCAGATTCTTGGGTATAGATACCCGTTGATATCCGAATGGCACGAAGTGCTTCGTCTTTTGTAAATCCCATCGCGAGTAAAGAGGAACTTGCCTCCCTTGCTCTTGATTTACAAGAACTTCCGGTTGAAATGATAAAGCCCTTTTCTTCCATACCTAGTAAAAAAAAATCTAAATCGTCAATGGGAAGGATCACATAACTAGTATTTGGAATGCGAGGGGATGTTTGAGCAACAATTTTGCAACCCATAAGAGTTAATTGATTTTCTATTTCTTTTTGAAAGGTAACAAGCTTTTGGTTTTTATTTACTAAGGATAATAACTGGAACTCACTCGCTTTCGCAAAGGCAAGTATGGATTGCAAATTCTCTGTGCCTGCTCGGTGGCTATTCTCTTGGTTTCCACCACCAAAGAGGCGATACTCCTTTGCATTTGATATCACTCGGGTGATTGCCGAACCCATTCCACCGCCGATTTTATGAGATGAAAAAGTAAACGAATCAAATTGATCAAAATCCATCTCAATTTTACCAAACCCTTGCATGAGATCGCTAAGAAATGGTACGTCAAAATCTTTTGCCATTTTACTGATTTCAGCAGTTGGTTGGATGACTCCCGTTTCATTTCCGACGGCCAGGCAAACAATCGGTGATTTAGATTCAGTTAATAATGCTTCCAAGGAACTGAGTGAGACGAGTCCCGAAAGGTCTGTTTTTAAGATTCTGATTTGAAAGTGATGATCGGCTAATGCCTCATACATGCTCGAATGTTCAAATGGACTAACGATTACAGATTGCACATCCGGAAAAGCAGAACGGAGAGCACGAATCATTAGATAATTGGCTTCTGTTCCTGTAGAAGAAAAAACAAGGTCTCTTTCGTTTGTGTTTGTGATTTTGGCGAATATCTTACGAACGGATTCTATTTTCCCTTGGCTCGCTAGAGAATACCGAGTCGCGCCAGAAGGATTAAAAAAAAAGTGTTGGTATTCACCTAACGCTTCACTTAATACCTCGGGGATTGGTGGATGAGTTGCATTATAATCAAAGTAATATAAATCACTCGTCAAAGGGGATTTCATCTGCCTCATCGAATCGTCCTTTTCTTCTAAGAACAAATCTTTTGGTCTCTCTATAACTTTTAAGTATAGGTGATTTGATTCCACCTACACTTCGTTCGTCTACGTTCCTAAGGCTAGGTATCAATTCATCTAAAAGTTTGAGAGCTGTGTTATATTCTGCCAGCTCAACATAACATTTGACAATGGAAAGTTTTGCCTCAAATTGATGAACAAGTAACAATGGGAAATTCGCCGATTCATCTTTTACAGCAATACTTATATCCATCGATGTTTTGAAATCTTGTATCGCATTTTTGTAAAATTCTGGGTTTTCTTTTCCGAGTTGGAAAAAGAGTTCTCCTCTTCTTTGTACGAATTTTAAGTATTCAGGTTCGTTCGATGCAGATAAATAAATAATGCGAAAGTAAACGGAGCCCATTTCTCGAGGCGAAAAATCCTTCATTCCAGTTAACAATATTTGTCGGAGGAGGGCTTCTTTGTAATCATTGGGATCTACACCAGGAATTTTACCAGATTTTATCGATTGGAGTACTTGGGTGAGAATTTGAGTTTCTGTCCTTCGGGATGGGTCTTTTTCCTCTTTCTTTAAAATGTCCAAAACATACTTTTCAGTTTCTAACATATAAGTTTTGTATGCCAATAGAATTTCCGCTGGGCGACATACTGCCCATGATACACTTTCAATTTTTTTAGGAGCTTGAAATTCGGGTCCTGAAAAGCGTAATGCTCTTTTATAATAATCTAATGCTTCTAAAACTGCTTCATGATGCGAATTCCAGTATTCTTTTGGATTAGGACCGAGAGCTACATCTAATGAGTCCGATGATTTACTTTTTAAAAAGAGTGGGGAATTCCATTCTTGTGCCTTTTCTCTCCAAGTAGGTTCCAAAAAGATTTCTTCGATGTGTTCCTTGGACCTGTAGTAAAGACATGCCTTTTCCATAAGAGTGAGATCCAAGGGAAGGGTGATTGCTTTGTTCAAGTCTTCGCCAGAGAAAAAGGCAGTAATTTTCGAAAAGGGGTTACTGGAAAGTTCCTTTCGCCCTTGTATGATTTCATCGCCTTTCTGAATGAATTTGTGCGCGATCCTCAATCTGTCTGGATAGCTTAAAAATAAATCGTTGTACCAAATGTTAAAACGAGCAAGAATATCGTCTTTGTCTTGTAAAACCATTGGGAAAGTGATTGCCCAAACAAAGAGAACAGCCAGAATGTATTTTAAATTTTCTCGGAAGATCTGGTTCAAGGAGTGTCCCTGTTCCCGAACTTTGCCGGAATCCACGGATGTTTCAAGCAATTAACCTTACAAACCCACGTTTCTACCATTTTTTCTTACTCATTCTGTTCTCCTCCTTGGCAATTTCTGCAAATCCAGGCAAAGAACGGCTGAGTTGTAGCCTCATAGACTCAAAAACGCCTTTTGAATACTTCCTTTCTCGGGCTTATTTGGAACAAAGGTCTGGTTTCCATAAAACCGACCTTCGCAAACCAGAAGAGGCAAAAAAACATCACGAGGCGGCCGTCCTATTTTTCCAAAAATTTCATACATGTCGTTCTGAAAACAAATTGGGACCTACCTATTTGAGCGCACTTTCGCTTGCAAACAGTTATCTTGAGTTAGCTGATCTGGAAAATGCTCTACTTTGGAGTGAGCAGTCTTATCAGATGTTCCAATCTCCTGACGTTGTACCTAGAGAAGCCATCCTTCTAAAAACAAGAATTTTACTAAGAAAAGGAGATTTAGAAGCAGCTGGAAACGTACTTTCATCCAATTTGAAACATTATCCTTTTGATTTCGACTTTCTCTATTATCTTGGAAACATATATTATGATTTAAAACAGTGGAATCGTTCCATCTTACATTTTATCGCATTATCAGACGTAATTGAAAAAAGAGATACAAACTCAAAACTCAAACCTACTGTCTTGAAATTTTTAGGCGATCTTAATTACAGATTGGACTATCAAAAAAAATCCATCTATCACTATGATCGTTATTTGTCGTTTGCTGGCAACGATCTAGATGTTCAGTTTCGCATTGCTCAACTTTACTTCACGTTAGGTGAATTTGGACTCTCAAAAAAATATCTCACGTCGATTAGGAGTGCAAATCCAAGAGAAATTGATGCATCGAGTATGCTAGGAGAGATGTATTTCATTGATTCGCGCGCCTTTGCTATGGGATATTTCCAACAATTGAAGGTTGAAAAGAAACTTTCGCAAGAAGGTATTTTAAAGTATATTTCAAAATACTTAAATGGAGAAGAGGAAGGCCTCCTTGAGTTAGTAAGTCAGTTTGTGGCAAAAAATCCCAACCGACTTTCAGCAAGAATTCTTCATTCGGAGCTCATCCCGCAAACCGAAAGACAAGAATATTATAAATCCCTCGTAGATGCTGGTGCGCTTTCCTATCAATATCGCCAATATAAAACTGCCGAGAATTTATTTTCAAAGGCATTAGAATTTGCCCTTATGCATAAGGATTTTGAAAGAGAGGTAGTCTCGTTATACGAAAAAAGATCCCAGTGCAAAGAAGCTCAGAAAAAAATCCAGTCATCAATCCTTGATATGCGTAAAGCGATAGAACTTTCCACTGATCTACAAAACAAAGCGGATTTAAAGTATCGATTGGCTTACTTACTGATTCACGAAAAAGTGAATAAACACATCGAGGCATTAAAAATTTCTGATGATCTAATCAAAGCGTATCCGAACCAAGCGTCCTATCATTATTTAAAGGGTGCCATTTATCTCCAAAAAGAGAACCATAAACTGGCACTCGGTTCCTTCAAAAAAGCGGTGGAGTTGGAACCCAAAAATCCAAATTATCTTTTTTATACAGCAATCTGTTATGATAAATTAGGCGATTTTAAAAGTACAGAAAAGTTACTCTTAAATGCGATTGATATTAGCCCTGAATCGTCTAACTCATATAACTACCTAGGTTACTTATATGCAGAAAGGAATTTACAAAAAGAAGAATCCGAAAGGTTACTTTTAAAGGCCACAGATCTGGAACCAGATAATGCGGCCTACCAAGATAGTTTAGGTTGGATTTATTTTCGTCAAAACCGTATACCCGAATCCTTACTCCATTTACACTTTGCAGAACAAATCTCAATAGAAAGAGATGCACAAGATTCCGTGATTTATGATCATTTGGGTGATGTATATCGCAAGTCCTTAGATTTAGTAAAAGCAGAATTCTATTTTAACAAGGCGCTTTTATATAGCAATGGTAAAGATCCTAAAGAGATCGCTAAAATTAATACCAAGTTAGTCCAAATTCAAAAGGAGTTAAACCAATGATTCGAATTTTATTAATCTTTAGTTTGGGTTTTTTCCTTTTTTGTAAATCACCGCAGGTGGATGAAGTCGATTTTATTGGAAGAGATACAAGTCGATATACGTCCCCTTCAGACCCACTCGCAAAGAGCTTGTTAAGTGGTATTTCTGCACAGAATGAAAGTTTTACTTCGTTTCGTGGCGAATTTTCTATGAACATTCAAGTGTTAGTTCCTAAAAAAGAAACCTTTAATATCGATGGAAAGATTTTCTTTTCTAAACCTGGAGGTTTACTAAAAATCCAATTGATGGATACTTTTTTTGGGCTCATTTTTTCCGAATTGATTGCTACACCAACAGAAATATCAATCAAACCTTCTGGGGCGACAAAGCCTATAATTCAACCTATGGGGGATTTGTATTTACAAGACCCGAATACTAAAAAACAAATACAGTTACCATTTCCTGTTATCTATCAGTATTTATCTGGAGCCTTTCAATCTGAAATTCTTTCATCTAAAGCGCGTTTTATGGCAAAGGATGGCCGAATCCTAGTAGAGAAAGCAGATGGTGTTTACGAATATTTTTTTGTAGATAGCCTTCCTTCTCGCATTGAGTTATCTAGCACAAAACGGGGGATAAAGGCAGTCTCTCTAGTAAAGGAGAAAGATCCCAAACACAATCATCCTGCAAAGTCCATACTTTCAAAAGTGATGACATTGAATGATGAGAAAGAAAATGCTCTTATACTTATTACCATGAAAAAGATAATAAAAACAGATGTGCAAGACTCTGTCTTTAGGTTCTGATTTGAGGAATCACATTCCAAAATTTTCTAAATTTTTTGCTTCAGGAATCCTTTTACTTTTTTTACCATTTGTAGCTTTTTCTGATTCCCTACCGGAAGAAGAATATGAGCCCGTAGTTACACCTCCATTTCACGATTATTACAGATATACTACCTCAACTGGTAGTGGATTTCGAATTCCGAATACGACAAAGGTATGGGTTGGGGGAGATGTGATGTTCAATTGGGGTGTGAGAGATGCGATGAAAAGTGAAGATCCACTTTTTCCTTTTCGTGGTTTTATATCTCTTTTATATAACATGGATTATCGGATGTTAAATTTAGAGACACCGATACTTCGCAAAACTCCGACTGTGGATAAGTTAAAATCTTATGTTTTTTATGGAGAAACAAAAGATCTTCGAGTGCTGTCCATGTTGCAGATAGACGGGGTTTTTTTGGGTAATAACCACACAATGGATCTTGGTGATTCTGGATTGAAAGACACCTTACAATCGCTTGAAGATTATAAGATCAGTTTTGCTGGTGCGGGCATGAATGAGGAGGAAAGTCTAAAACCACTAATTTTCAAAAAAGATAACTGGGAGTATCGAACTTATTCTTTTTCAGACATTGGTGAAACTCGTTTGTTTGCGACTCAAAAAAATCCTGGTGCAGCATACTTTAGAGTACCGCTTGCAGAAAGGCTTGCGAAACGATCAAAACCGAATCAAGTCAATCTACTGTCTGTGCACTGGGGAGTTGAATATAGCCCTGAACCAACGGACGTGCAAAGGAAGACAGCGAAATACTTGATAGGTGCTGGATACCAAGTAATTCTCGGACATCATCCTCACGTCCCGCAAGGGATTGAAGTTTTTCCAAAAGGAGTAGCCATTTATTCTCTAGGGAATTTTCTTTTTGGATCCAAAAATATGTATTTGAAGCACAATGTTTCGGTGGTTCTCCATTTTCTCAACGGTAAAATTGTATGTGTCGAGGTGATACCTGTTTTTGGAAAACACCAAAGTGTTTCAGGAGACCAATATTTTTCGCCACTCAGTGCAGTTGAATCGGAAGAATTTTTAAGAGAGTATGCCTTGCTTTGTAAAAATTTAGGAACCGAACTAGTGATCTCAGGCGGACGAGGTTATGTTTTTTTGGCTAAGGAACTGAAAGCGAGCGTAAAACCATACTGAAGCCAAGCCAAAAGTAAACCAATTGCCATAAATGCAAATGCGATCTCAAGCAAATGTATCCTTACAATCGAAAACAATCCCAAAAAAAATGAGGTGAGTAACATAACAGATGAAAATCGAAGTAAAAAACCTTTTTCGTATAACCAAAAATAGATACCGACGATTGCAGAATAGGTGAGTAAACAAAACCATTTCATTTGACTTGTGGATTTCAGATATTCTAAAGATGGGAGCATCTCTTCCGCATTCTTTGAGTCAAGCAGGTTGAGGATTAAAATATTTTCTACAAGATCGCAAAAGCCTCCGATGACCAGTAACAAAATCATCCCTAAAAAAATGCGAAGAAATATTGTCCTAACTCTTCTTCCCGCATAATGCCCCGTATATGCAAGAAACGCCATATAACAAAAGATAAATCCAAAATCAAAATAGTTTAATATCCGGTAGTTTTTGGTAAGTCCAGGGAATTCTTCAGTATCGATTGTTCCGATGATGTCTTGCACATGTTTGGGAGTTTCGGCAGTTTCTAAGGCGATGATGGGGGAGCGAAATCCCGAGTGTGTTTCCGCATAAGGTTCCGCTGGAGAAAAATAATTGAGAAAACCAGAATAGAGGAGGAGGAAGATGCCCAGACTTAGGCCCCAGACCTCCGGGAAATTGATTTTTTCTTTCATTCGATTTGAAAATACCAGGAAATCAGTCAATTCCCAGCTTCCAAGAAGAAATTCCATTGACCCTGACTCCCACACGAAAAACCCTATCCCTATCACTATTTAAATTCTTCTACTCTCGGCACAAAGTAGTCACGAGGGTATACCCATAGGAGAAACAATGAGAAACTACGAAATCACGAATATTCTTCGTGAAGGCGCTGTTGAGGAAGCAAAGAATGCTGTAAAAGACATTCTTTCAAAACACGCCATCACGATTCAGAATGAAGAAGACTGGGGTTCAAAACGACTCTGGCATGCAATCGGTTCCGACGAAAATGGTCATTTTACACTGATCAAGTGCCAAGGTGCACCGTCTGAAATCGCTAAAATTGAACACGAATTCAAACTAAACACCAACATCCTAAAAACCTTAGTGATCCGCTCAAATGGCTAATGACCTTAACAAAGTTATGTTGATTGGACGCATGACGCGTGATCCCGAGTTTAAATCGGTAAACGGAAGTTCTGTTGTGAACTTTTCACTCGCAAGTAATCGTATTTATGTTTCCAACGGAGACAAAAAGGAAGAAACAAATTACTTCGATTGTGTCGCATGGGGAAAGTTAGCTGACATTCTTAAGCAGTATGCAGGAAAGGGCAAACAGGTTGCGATTGAAGGAAGACTCCAACAACAATCCTGGGAGACTCCAGAAGGTAAGAAAGCATCAAAGATCCGCATTTATGTTGAGTCCGCTCAACTTCTTGGCGGAGGTACAGGTGGTGGATCATCACCTGACAGAGGTGACTCTTCTGCCCCCACTTATGATTCCGGACCAAGTGGTGGTTATGACGAATATTCTGCCGGAGACGAAGACATTCCATTTTAATAGGTAATGACAATGAGTGAACTACAAGACGATAAACGATCGGATTCCCGTGATATGGATTCCATGGACGATGACGACAAAGGTGGCTTTCGCGGTAAAGATGGCGAAGGCAAATTTGGTCGCAAAAATGCAAAATACAAAAAGAAAGTATGTAAGTTCTGCGCCGACAAAGCACTCCTTGCTGGTCTTGATTACAAACGAGTTGACATATTAGAACGTTTTGTAACAAACCGTGGCAAGATCATCCCACGTCGCATTACAGGTACATGTGCAAAACACCAAAGAGTTTTGGCACGTGAGATCAGAAAAGCACGCGCGATCATATTACTTCCTCACAAGGTTCTTTAGGAGATACGCGATGAAAGTAGTATTACAGAAAGATGTTTTGAATTTAGGTGATGCTGGAGATATCAAAGACGTGGCAGATGGTTACGCTCGTAACTTTTTAATTCCACGTAGACTTGCTGTTCGCGCAAACGATGGCAATACCAAGATGGCACTCCACCAGAAAAAACTCGCCAATCTCAAAAGGGATAAACGCGTAAAAGTAATGAAAGATTTGGCGGCATCCATTGACGGAAAGTCGTATGAAATCAAAGTTAAAGTCGGTGAAAAAGACAAGATGTTTGGTTCAGTCACTGCAACAGACATTGCAAACGCAATGAAAAAAACTGGTGTAGAAATTGATAAACGCAAACTTGATTTAGGAGAACCATTAAAAAATGTTGGTGAGTACAAAATCAAAGTTCGTTTGGCAGAAGGTGTAGCCCCACAAATCCAAGTTAAAGTAACCGGAGAAGCTTAATCTTTTCCCCAATACTTCTATGAATTCTAACCCTCTCCAGGAGATAGAATCTGAGAAGAACCTAATTGGCTCCCTGCTCGTGCGCGGTGTCGCAGGGCAGGAAGACATGGGGCTCGCCCCCGAAGATTTCTACCTAGAAAATAACAGACGTATCTTTACTGCGATCTTGGATCTGATTCAAGACGGTGTACCTCTCGATCTTATCACCGTTACAAGTCATATGCGGGAGAAACATCTTTTCAAAGATGAAACAAAAGACTTAGAGTACGTTGCATCACTTTACAAAGACACTGTTCCCTCTCAATCCTTAGATTTTTACATTAAACGCGTTAAACGAGTAAGCGACAGGCGCAAGTATCTGGAAAGCCTATCGCAGGCGATGGACAAAGTTAAGTCCGAGCCAGGAGAGAACGATACACTCTTTAGTTTTATTGAACAGTCGTTAATGGACATCTCTCGCCAAGAGAGATCGAAGGGTTTGCGTAAAGTAAGGGAAGATGCAAACACACTGATTGAGTATTTGATGACTGTGGTCAAAAATGCGCAGAGCGGTGGCGGTATCACGGGTCTAAAGACCCATTACCAGGGGTTAGACTTGGCAACGACTGGGCTCAAACCACACGAATTGATGATCCTTGCCGCAAGGCCTGGCAATGGTAAAACTACCTTTGCACTCAATATTGCCGCGAATGTGGCTTTTAAAGAGCATAAAACTGTTGCTATCTTTTCTTTAGAGATGAGTCGTCTAGAACTAGAGTTAAAATTACTCAGTGCGGAAGCTCGTATTGATTCATATTCTATCAAGTCGGGAACTCTTACTCCAACGCAGATGAGTCAGCTTAAAGATGCAGTCGGGACAATTACGACTGCTAGTATTTTTATCGACGATTCTGGTTATTTGACGATACAAGAGTTTTCTGCGCGAATCCGACAGCTTCGCACAACAGAAGACATCGGTCTCGTGATTGTTGACTACCTTCAGCTTATGAGCGATCCTAAATCGGCTATGGGGGGACGTCAGCAGGAAGTCGCGAGTATTTCCAGAGGTTTAAAACAGATGGCTCGGGAGATTGGTTGCCCCGTGATCGCTCTCTCACAGATGAACCGTTCCATTGAATCAAGATCAAAAGACCAACGTCCACAACTTTCCGACTTACGGGAGTCTGGTGCCATAGAACAGGATGCGGATATCGTATGTTTTATTTACCGTGAAGAACTTGTGAAACCTCCAGAAGAGCTTGAGCCCAATAAAAAAGGTATGGCTGAAATCATTATTGCAAAAAACAGAGCGGGAGCTACGGGCGATTTCCCACTTATGTTCAACCCAAAAATATCTCGATTCGACAACGTCCCAATATAAAGGAATTTACTTTGAAAAACTGGATAGAACAAGAATATAAAAATAGAATCCAAGCAGAATCCGTAGGTGATTCTCACGTCGGCAAACAGTTGTTTTTTGCTGGATGGGCATTCCGATTTCGTGACCAAGGTGGCGTTATCTTTGTAGACCTTCGTGACAGATCGGGTGTGATCCAAGTTGTTTGCCGCAAAGAGCTTTTAGGTGAAGAATTTTCTAAAGCAGAAAGAATCCGTTCTGAATACGTGATCGGAGTTTCAGGAAAACTTGCTCTTCGTGATGAGTCATCGGTCAATCCGAAGATGAAGACTGGTAAATACGAACTCATCGTAGAAAAAATCGAAATTTTAAATGCTTCAAAAACTCCTCCCTTCGCTTTGGATGAATTTGACCCAACTGGAGAAGAAGTTCGCCTAAAATATCGTTACTTGGATATGAGACGCGAAGAGTTAAAAGACAGATTGATCCAACGGCATAAACTAATCTTTGCTTTGCGAGAATATCTGAACGCCGAGTCCTTTTTGGAAATCGAAACTCCGATTCTAAATAAGTCAACACCTGAAGGTGCCAGAGACTTTCTTGTTCCTTCAAGACTCAACCAAGGACAATTCTATGCCCTTCCTCAATCGCCTCAGCTTTTCAAACAAATTCTGATGATCGGTGGAATGGAACGATATTTTCAAATTGTGAAATGCTTTCGCGATGAGGACCTACGTGCCGACAGACAGCCCGAATTCACCCAATTGGATATGGAATTTGCTTTCGTTTCAGAAGAAGACATTCGACGAAACATTGAAGCAATGTGGAAATCTGCTCTAGAGAAGGTCTTTGGCATAACGGTCAATACTCCTTTCGAAACGATGCCTTACCATATCGCGATGGAAGAATATGGCAGTGACAAACCGGATATCCGCTTTGGCATGAAACTGGTCAATGTTTCCGAATTAGTAAAAGATTGTGACTTCCAAGTATTTTCAGGCGCAATCACAAGTGGTGGAGTTGTAAAAGCGATTTGTGTGCCTAGTGGAGCTAACATCTCAAGAAAAGAAATCGAAGACCTTACCGCTTGGCTCACTCGTGACTACAGAGCCAAAGGGCTTGCCTATATGAAACATGGTTCTGCTGGTCTTGAGTCAACGATCACAAAAAGATTTAGACCCGAAGTTTTGGAAGGTATCGCAAAGGCTGTTGGATCTAAAGAAGGAGACATGTTGTTTTTTGGAGCCGATGCTTCCAAAATTGTTAATGCATCATTGGGTGCACTTCGATTGAAATTGTCTGAAAAATACGATCCACCGAAAGTAGCGTTTAACTTCCATTGGGTGGTTGATTTCCCGATGTTTGAATTTGATGAAACAAGCAAGTCATGGACTTTTTTACACCATCCTTTCACGTCGCCTAAGGAAGAAGACTTTGATAAACTAAAAGACTGGAAGGCCGGAAAGACTGTGGACCTTGGGTCAATCGGTGCTCGTGCTTACGACTTGGTATTGAACGGAACTGAAATCGGAGGTGGAAGTATTCGTATCCACAATTCTGAAATCCAATCACTTGTTCTTGAAGCGATTGGCATAGATGAAACACAAGCAAAGGATAAATTTGGATTTTTACTCGAAGCGTTATCTTTCGGTGCACCTCCACATGGTGGGATTGCATTCGGTATTGACCGTGTGATGATGCTTTTGACCCAAGGACAGTCGATTCGTGACGTGATTGCATTCCCGAAAACCCAAAAGGGCCAGTGCCTGATGAGTGAAGCGCCCGGAGTTGTTGAAGGAAAACAGTTAGAAGAGTTGAAATTGAGAGTGGTCACTATTTAAATTAGCCAAATGGAACAAAGTTTTACCTTCGGAAGCGAATCCCTTTATGATGTGATTTGTGGTATCAGCGATTCCCAAATTCCATTTTGGGAATCACGTTTGAAGATAAAACTGATTCCACGGGGCAAGGCGTTGATTTTACAAGGTGAGGAAAATCTTGTAAAATTTGCCATTGAGACTTTCAAAAGATTAGAGGACAATTATACAAAACGTCCGGACAAACAAAACTTTAGTGTCTTCGATGTTGATTATTTAATCAATCAAACACGTGAATCTAACAAAGGTTGGCCGACACCTGACAGCAGTGAGTTTGGCTCCAAAGAAAACGGCGATTGGTCACCCAAAGAGAAAATATTTGTTACATTTAAAGGAAAACCTATATTCCCTCGCACAAAAAACCAAGAGCATTTTGTCGAGAGTTTAAAAAAGAACTTCATTACCGTGGCTATGGGTCCAGCTGGAACCGGAAAAACGTTTTTGTCCATTGCTACGGCATGCAGAATGATGCAAACGGGCGAAGTGGAACGATTGGTATTAACAAGACCTGCAGTTGAAGCGGGAGAGAACTTAGGTTTTTTGCCTGGGGATCTTACTCAAAAAGTAAATCCCTATCTTCGTCCCATTTATGATGCGTTACATGAATGTATCGGCTTTGAAAAAACAACTGAGCTCATTTCAGTAAACAAAATTGAGATTGCCCCCATAGCTTTTATGCGAGGTCGAACTCTTTCCAATTCTTTTATTATTTTGGATGAAGCCCAAAACTGTACACTACCCCAACTAAAAATGTTTCTAACCAGATTTGGGAAAAATTCAAAAATGGCAATCTCTGGAGATGCCACTCAAATTGATTTGGCACACGGAAGGTCCGGTTTGGAAAAGACTGTCCATACCCTTCGTGGAATAAATGGAATCGAAACGATATTTTTTGGTCGCGAAGACATTACTAGGCATCATATTGTGGAAGCAATCGTCAAACGATTTGAAGAAAGTGAGGAGCTGTTCCAAAAACGATGAAAAAGCTAGTTGAAAATACAATGGCGAAACTCACTGATTTTTTAACGAAAGTTAGACCAGTCTCTGTAGTGAGAAACATTCAGATCGTTTTAGTATTTCTTACGCTTATGTTCGTTACATACAATCTTTCCGTACCTTTTTTTGGACAGACCAGGATCAATACCGAGATAGATGGAGTTTTTTCGGAAGGAAAGATTGCGCCGGAAACGATTCAATCAGTGAAAGAATTTTATTTCGAAGATGAAGAAAAAACTGCACTCGAACGAAACAAGGCGGCAAGTTCGATCCCATTTTCTTTTGATAAGGATTTTAACGTGCTCAGTAGCGGAATCGATGTCAATCTATCGGAAGACATAGATACTCTCAAATCCATTGCATCAGATGGGAATCGAGCCACGCCAGGTATCATTAAAGAACGTATTTCCAGGTGGCGGAACCGCACAAATGAAGAACTTCAATCTATTTTGGATTATCCACGAAAAGATAGATTAAAATCGTTTGTACAGCAATACACAAATTTGATTTTTTCAAGATACTGTATTGTAAAAGAAGAGCTTACTTTTCAAAAGGACTTGGATAAGTCTGGTGCAAGGATCCGAAATATCGGAAACCAAGAAGCATACAGTTTAGTTGATGGAAGCCTTGTTATACCCAGATCACAAATCTATAAAGAAGGCCCCATTCTTAACACATTGCAAAAGTTAGCAGAGGATAAGTTACCAAATGTATCACCTATTCTCTTAAAAACTGTTTCTCGTATCGGCTTGTATTATATTTATTCTTATCCTGCATGTGTTTATAATTCCGATGAAACCGAAATTGCCAGGAAAAAAGCCGCAGAATCCGTTCCCAAACAACGAAGTCGCATCCAGGCAAACGAAATCATTGTGCGATCGGGAGAGGTGATCACTCCAGCCGTCAAACTCAAAATTGACATGATGAATCTTTATGCGACAAGGGCCAACATCGCATCGATAGCATCTATTTTTATCTCGCAGTGTGTATTGATTGCAATCATCGGGTTCTATTTGATTCGATACCGTCCAAATCGATTGAATGATCTTTCAAGCAATCTAATCATCTTTATCACTCTTTGGATTGTCATATTTGCCATCTATATCGTTTCCAAGACCTACTATGTAAATGATGTAGAGTGGGCGGGTATGTATTACTTTGGGCTATTTGTACCCATTGGTATGATCTGCTTATTGCTTGGTTTTACATATGATGAACAACTGGCGATTGCGATCGGATTCTTTCTATCCTTTACTGTGTTTTTTGCTTCTAGGTACAACCCAACATCCTTTATGTTAGCATTTACGGTAGCGGTTGTTAGCTCGGTCTATGGGCGAAGATTAAAGAAGCGAATCGATTTTTTGAAAGTTGGATTCATGCTCAGCTTTGTGCAAATCCTTATATCTACCGCAGGATATCTATTCGATGGAAGGGATTTTTGGGTTGCAAATCCAGGAGCGAGTTTCCTAACAAATCTTATAAATTCAAATATTTTTCGATTGGTTGTCTTATGTTTTATCAACGGATTTGGAAGTGCCACGGCAGTCCAATTTCTTTTACCAATCTATGAGTACATATTTAACATACCCACTCGATTTAAATTAATTGAACTAGCAGACACCGGGCATTCTCTTTTACAACAATTGCTGACAAAAGCACCTTCCACATACACTCATACCTTTATGGTTGCAGCCATGTCGGAGCGAGCGGCACAAAATTTAAATTTGGATTGGTTGTTGGTTCGAGTGGGAGTTTACTTTCATGATATCGGCAAAATACCGAATGCCGGTTTTTTTATCGAAAACCAACATTTGATTCCCAAACCAGAACACATTGACAAGAACAATCCCGCACTAGCCGCAAAGACAGTCATTGATCACGTATTAGATGGGATAGAAATGGCAAAGAAGGCGAGACTTCCGAGGGAAGTAATCAATTTTATACCAGAACATCATGGAACATCTACGATGGCATTTTTTTATCATAAGGCTTTGCAAGATCTACCTGCGTCAGCTAGAAAACACATCAAAAAGAAAGACTTTCAATATCCAGGCCCGATTCCACAATCAAAGGAAACAGCGATTGTTATGATAGCCGATTCGCTCGAGGCCGCCTCCAGATCACTTGATGAAGTATCACATGAAAGTCTTGATGAATTGATACGTAAAATCATCAATTCTAAGTTAGCGGAAAACCAATTAGATGAAAGTGGTTTGACCATCGGAGATCTAGAAGTCATCAAAGCAAGTTTTAAGGAAGTATTATTATCTAGTTTGCATCAGAGACCAAAATATCCGAAACCAGAAGATACCAAGGCTTTGGAAAATTCGGCGCTTTCTAAAAGAAAATAACGATGAGAGACGTAGATCTCCACTTACGATTTTCCGATTTATCTAAGGAATTTCCGTTTGATGTTGTCAAACTTTCCAAGAACCTCATTACAATTATTAGCTACATAGCACCTGAATTTCTTCAAGCTGTCGAAATGGATTTGCTGATTGTAAATGATATTGAAATGACAAAAATCAACGGCGAAAGGAGAGGCAAAAACAGAACTACTGACGTACTTTCCTTTCCGTTATATCAGTCATTTCCACCTATCCCACATCAGATGATAGGTGAAGTTGTCATTTCCATTGATACTTTAAAAATTCAGGCAAAGGAAATTGGGCATTCAGATTTAGATGAATTCTATCGCCTTTTAGTACATGGAGTTTTGCATTTATTCGGTTATGATCATGAGTTAAGTGAGCGTGATGAAGTGATCATGCGTGAAAAAGAAGACGTATGTTTAGCCATGATCTTTGATAAAAATGGCACTTAAAAAAGAAAAAGGGATCGTGATCCAAAGTATGGATTTTGGTGATTCAGATCGAATGATCAGTATTGCCGGGGCTTCTGAGATTCGAATGAAATTTGTGTCGAAAGGAATTCGAAAATCAAAGAGAAGGGCGATATCCTCGACTGAACTTGGCTCCCTGGTCGAACTTGATTTCTATGATCAGAACGAAAAAGAATGGAAGTCAATCAAAGAGATAAATCTAATCAATCGTTTTGATTCTGTAAAATCGAG
>JAPZRK010000013.1 GCA_027531445.1 Leptospira sp. | reverse complement strand
TCTGAAATCGAACGCGTAGGTGGTGTGTTAAACGGCTCCACGAGCAGAGAATACACTCAATACTATGTAGTCGCGATCAAAGACAAGGCAGAGCTTGCTTTTGATATCCTCTCTGACATGATCTTTCGTCCTAAGTTTCGTGAAGAAGACATACGGATTGAAAAGGGTGTTGTCATTGAAGAAATGAGAAGTTATGAGGATGCTCCTGACGACTTTGTATATGACTTTTATTTTAGAAATATCTTTGGTAAATCACCTTACGGTCGTGATATTATAGGAACCAAAGAATCTATCAACGCGATCACACAAAAATCGATCCGTAAATTTTACGAAAAACATTATTTCCCTGCCAATATGGTACTATCGGTATCTGGAAATTTAAAATGGGAAGAGGTAATTGGCCTTGCCAAAAAGTATTTCTTTTTTAAAAATCCGCCGGGTAAATCAAGTAAACCAGTAATCATCCCTCCACCTAAAAAGAATTTCACCAAACACCTCCAAAGGCGAAAGATAGAACAATTCAATGTGATGCTTGGCGCAAATGGTGTGCCTCGGGACTTTTTATCTGTAACCATCATCCAGCTACTTTCTACAATCCTGGGTGGGGGAATGGCTTCTCGCCTATTTCAAAATATTAGAGAAAAAGAAGGTCTATGTTATTCGATCTATTGTTTTCCTTCCTTTTATAAAACAACGGGACTTTTTTCGATTTCGGTTGCCACCTCACGAGAAAAGGTGAATCAGTGCATCGGACTTATTTTGGACGAGTTAAAAGCCATACGTAAAGATGGATTTACAGCCAAAGAGCTTGAGGACGCAAAAACCAATCAGCTAGGTGGAATGGCGATCGGATACGAACTACCTGAAAACCGAATGAATAATATCGGCCTACAAGAGATTTATTTTGGAAAGTACTATCCTTTGAAAGACCGGATGGCCGCTCTCAAATCTGTCACACTCACTCAACTCAATGAAATGGCATCTTCACTCTTTAGCCTTCCCAACTTACATCTCTCTTGTGTAGGCGATATGAAGGATTCCGATTTTTATAAGATCCCAACAAATCTATGATCCAAGTTCAGATCAAAAAATTAAATGCTTCCGCAATCCTTCCTGAACGAAAGACCGAAGGCTCAGCCGGTTATGATCTTTCGGCATGCCTAGAGCGGGATCTCATTTTACCCAAAGGTAAAGTGGTTCTTGTTCCTACGGGACTTGCCTTTGCCATTCCCAATGGATTTGAAGGACAGATCCGTCCACGTTCAGGGTTTTCCACGAAAGAGAGGATCATTATGCCGAATGCACCCGGAACGATCGACTCGGACTATCGGGGAGAGGTGTTCATTCCGCTTCTCAATCTTTCAGACACGGACTTTATTTTGACCCATCACACTCGGATTGCCCAAATTCTCATCAAACGTTACGAACTCGTCCACTTTCATCTTGCCGAAGACCTAAATTCCACTGACCGAGGAACTGGCGGTTTTGGTAGCACTGGAAAATAAGACATAATTCCAAAAAAAGACACTTAGCCTTTTTCCGATTTCGACCGATAGATTTCGAAAGAGGTGCATTTATATGATGAGGTCACTTTGGACCGGCGCTACCGGAATGATTGCTCAACAGTTTCATATTGATACAGTTGCCAATAACCTTGCCAACGTAAACACAACGGGATTCAAAAAGAATCGTGTTGATTTTGAAGATTTAGTTTACCAACACCAAGTTCTTGCAGGCACACCAGCTACCTCAGTTTCTGAAATTCCAACTGGAGTCAATGTTGGACATGGTGTAAAAGTTGCCGCAACACAAAAGTTATTCGAAATAGGATCTTTCCAAGCGACTGGCAATAAACTTGATTTGGCACTCACTGGGGAAATGGGATTTTTTAAAATCCAAATGCCTGATGGAACATTTTCTTACAGTAGGGACGGATCATTTAAAATTGATTCCAACCAACAGGTTGTTACATCCAATGGATATCTTCTAGAGCCACCGATCATCCTTCCTGAAAATGCGATCTTAAATACACTGATGATTGCGGAAGAGGGTGAAGTTACAGTAAAAATCGGAAATGACATTCGACCAACTACCATCGGTCAAATTGAACTTTACCGTTTTGTGAATCCTGCGGGATTGCAAGCAGTGGGAAAAAACTTATTCAGAGAAACGGTCGCATCAGGTCCTGAAATTCCAGGTATGCCAGGACAAGAAGGATATGGCGGAGTTCTACAAGGTTTCCTTGAAATGAGTAATGTAAAAATCGTTGAAGAAATGGTAAACATGATCGTTGCCCAACGCGCATATGAATCCAATTCTAAAACGATCCAAACTTCAGATAACATGCTTTCTACGGCGATTGGTCTGAAACGATAGAACGATAGATAAAGAATAAGTAATCGTGATGATGTATAGGAAAAAAACTGTGAAACAATTTAGGCGAATCTTCCTTTTTATGTTCGTCGGAATGATTGCACAAAGTTTGCATTCCGAACAAAATCAGAAATTGACATCTTTTTATTTGAAGCCACGAATCATCACTTTGGGATCTCAATTCAGAGCAAGTGACATCTTAAATTGGAAAGATGACGTAAATCCAGTGCTATACGAGGGGCTAACGGCACCACTGAGATTGACTCCGAATGCGGTGAAAGATCTTCTGGTGTCGGCATATCAAAGACAAACTGGGAATTCGATTGAATTTGAAATTAATGGAAATGATTCCATACTAATCCCTCTAAGTGGGATCTGGGGAAAGGAGAAGTTGGAGCAATCTCTTTTACAATATTTAAAAAAAGAAATTCAGTTGGATGAGGATAATTTTCGAATTTATTTAGAATCGAAACCTGTCTCGTTGCCGGAAAAAAACGTAGAGATTGTTTGGCGGAAGGTCGGCCGAGGTATCCATGCAGGCAAACGCATTTTCCCTCTCGATGTGTTTTTTGAAGGGAAATTGATCTACTCCATTCCTGTTGGATTTCTAATCGAAGAGAAAAAGCTTGCCTGGTTTACAAAACGAAACATTGAGCCGAAGGAAATTTTACAAGAGTATGACGTTGAAAAAAAGGTATTCTTTACGACTGACAATCATACGGAATACGATTTAGAAAATCCTATCGGCAAAACAGCTTTGAATGCAATCCCTGAAGGTGTAGCTTTGCAAAGAAAACAAACTAGACGACTCAATATGATCGAGAGGGGAAGCGAAGTGAATCTAGTTTATACAACAGGAAACATTATGCTCAAAGTGAGAACTAGGGCACTTGCATCCGGCAATGAAGGCGACGAGATTGACCTATTAAACTTATCTTCAAACAGACGACTTAAAGGAAAAATTCAATCAGCTGGCATTTGTTTGTTGGAGAATGCAAGATGAAATTCGAATTGAAAAATTTGTTTCTTTCGTCTCGATTCCCAATCCTACTTTTAATTGTTGCTGTTTCTATTTTGATGATTGAATCTCACAATCGGCAAGGGCTATTTGCTGAATCGCTATGGCGTGATAAGGATCCTTATTCTTACCCGAAAGTCGTTTCACCAGGAACGGTGGTGAAAGTGGTCTTGAAATCCAGTTTAAAAGTAGAATATGATTCAGAATATAAAGCGACTTTTGATAATGACATCAAAACCGTGCCAGATAAAAAATTGGTTTCCGACCTCCCCGCTTTTACAACAAACAGTAATTATATGAGATCCAAGGTTGGAAAATCAAAAACCAATGGAAAAATATTAGGCACTATGGCAGTACTTGTGGTAGGCATTGACCCAGGATCTGGGAATCTAGAATTAGAAGGTTCCAAAACTTATAATTATGGAGAAGAGCGAATCAATCTTCGCCTATCTGGAACGATCTCTCCTGGCGATTTAGATAAAAATAGAAATATATCCAGTGATAATGTCGCCAATCTACGGGTGGAATTCCAAGGCACGCTGAATCCAAAGGAATTAAATAATCCTAATATTCAAATGAAAACCATAACCAATCCGGATGGGACAACGAGTAGACGAGCTGAACTATCAGATACAGAAAAACAAGAAATCATTTTAAAGAATATCAAACGAGTTTTAGGAGAAAGCAACGAATGAAATCCAAGGCTTGTCTGATAAATGAATTCTCTCAATTAGGAGTTCAAAATCCTATTCGTTTTGGACTTTTACTATTATTAGTTTCGTTTGCACCTCTATTCTCGGTAGAAATTCGTTTAAAGGATGTGGCACGCATCAATGCCATTCGCGAAAATCAAGTGACTGGATTCGGATTGGTGGTGGGACTAAATGGAACAGGCGACACAAAGAATCCTCTTACGGAAGAGGCCTTACAAAATTATTTGTCAGGTCTTGGTGTGAATACAAAAAGATCATTAAGGGAAGCGCGTAACACGGCTAGTGTGATGATTTCTGCCAATGTTCCTATCAATTTGAAAGAAGGGGACAGGTTGGATGTGCTTGTGTCTTCCATAGGGGATGCAAGATCTCTAGAAGGTGGTGTGCTATTGCAGTCGCCTCTAAAAGCAGGCAACGGGGATACGATTGCAGTTGCATCGGGTGTGATGGTGTTTGGTGGAAAAGAGAAAAAGGGAAGAGGGATCGCAGAAAAAAAAGGCGGTTCCAATACAGGACTTATCCCGCAAGGTGCCATTTTAGAAAAAGCACTTGTGACTCCACCAATGGTAACTGCTGTGAAAGTTTCACTAAATGAAAGAGACTATTCTACACTTAGTGCGATTGTGGAAGCCATCAAAACGAATTTGGGTGTAACGCCGGAAGTAGTTTCCGGGACAGAACTCTTAGTTCCTATGCCTTTACCCAATCAACCTACTGGAGGAGAATTAGCAACAGCTCCCAAATTTGACTTAGCTTTTTTATCAAAACTAGAGAATTTGCCAATCACTCCTGACCAAACGGCAAGGGTTGTCATCAACGAACGAACAGGAACCATCGTGATGGGAGCAAACATTGCCATCGATGAAGTAGCAATCTCGCAATCTGGGCTTACCATCCAAGTAGCAAATAATAATAAAATGAGATACTTTTTTCCGATGCCTGAACAAGATAAAGGTGAATCCGTTTTTGTTTTAAAAGAAGCCACTCAAGTTTCAGATGTGGTGGATGCATTAAATAAGGTTGGTGCTTCTACAAAAGATATCATTTCGATTTTAGAAGCGTTAAAGAAGCAGGGTGCTCTGAAAGCAGAGCTAATCATTCAGTGAGATTTGGCTTCTGGATGAAACCTAAAGGAAAAGGATAGATAGATGGATATTTTTTCAGTTCAAGATTACAGTTCAAGAATTTCACGTTCTAGAGATGAGCAAGTATTAGGTAAGATGGACTCTCTTTCTCGCAAAAACAGTAAATCACTGCTTGGTGACGAAAATACATCTGTAAAGAAAAACGACTTTGAAAAGCTTATGGAAGAACATAGCGAGCTGCAAGGAAAAGTAAGTAGCTCCTCATTATCTGTCGCCCAAGACATCAAAAGCGAGATTAAAGCTGATCCTTATCGAAAGAAATTATACGACGCCAGCGTGGAATTTGAGGCAGTGTTTGTTAAAATGATGCTCAAAGAAATGAAAAACTCGGTGCATAAAGAAAAACTCATCGATGGAGGATATGCCGAAGAGATATTCGAAGATATGCTATATGATGAGTATGCAAAAGACATTTCAAAAAATGAATCCTTAGGTATGGCAGAACAGATCTACAAACAAATGTCTGCCCTTCTGCCACCCATTAAATCAAATATGTATAAGTGAAGGTCAAATTATAAATTCTAGTCCACCATCTCATCTAATTGGCAATTGAATTGATTTAACCAATCATATCCTTTAACCAAACGCTCTGTAACTGTATTTTTAATTTGGATTCGATATCCTTTAGTTTTTCCAGCGTTTTCGCCTGTCCCGTTTGATTGTCCATTGGGGCACCGAGGGAAACGGTAACCGTCTTTTCATATAAATCCAGGAGACTGACCTGCTCGATGAGTTTGACAGGGGAAATGGATCCATTTTCTGAAATCGAAATAAATTCTGATCGTTCCAAACTTGTTAGAATTTGTTTTGCATCCTTCTCTGGAATTTGCAGTGACTTTCTAATGTCGTTAATTTTTAGTAACTTACCTTTGTTCTTTTGAGTTTCATAAACGAATATTAAAAATTGTATCGTATGATAATACTCGTATTTGACGAAGGTATCAATGCTTTCAAATGGATGTTTCGGTAGAAGGTATCGATCGGGAAATTGTAAAGTTGCTGTGAGTTCAGCGCCGAACAGAATGATCGCTCCAATGGAATAAATAGTAAGTAGAAAAATCGGAATGGCCGCGAGTGCTTTATAGATTAGCATTGTTTTTTCTGTAAAAGAGGTGATATAGATATTTATAAACCCCCAAAAGAAAATAATCAGAATGACGCTCGTAATCGCACCACCAATCACAGATGCGCGAATCGGTACTTTCGCATTGGGAATTATAGTGAACAATAATATGAAAAAAATCCAAATTGAAAGTAAGGGAAGTAACAACTGTAGCATTGTATACAATGAAAAGAATCGAACGCCACCTTGGTATTTTTTCCAAGTAGGATTGCCTTTTTCATCATTTTCAATTCTTATGATTTTGTTGTACTCGCCCACACCTAAAATCCCTAACATATTTGCATTCAATCCGGTTTTATCATCTGACTCATCCTTTGAACCGAAGCCGAGTCCATCAGTTTCCGGAATCACTTCTGATTCGCTAGTTAAAGATGTCTGATCCACCACTTGCATGATTTGATTTGCTTTTGCAGACTGATGTATCAAATCCAGAATCGCACCTCCCTTGGCTCGGTAGGCAACCGACCAATTTGCCCCTTCGTCTTCCGAGAGAAGAATTTCACCCAAATTGTTTAAAACAAATAGATCAAAGTCTTGTTGTTTTGGAGAGGCAAATGCCCATACCCTCTCATAACTAAATTTTTTATGGCTAACATCTGTCCAAGTGGCGCCACCATCTTTTGTCCGAAAGATGGCTCCATTTTCTCCTACCACAAAACCTGTATTACGTGTTAGGAAATAGATATCGTTTAATCCTTTTTTTGAGATGATTTGGGAGGTAAAATTAATGCCTGCGTCGACAGTTTTCCATAATCTTCCCTCTTTATCCAAGACATAGCCTTCCTTATTGGAAAAGAATCTTACTTTGACTGGGGTAATGCCAGGTTCACTGAATCGTTTCAGTTCAGTAAGCGACCTTCCTACTTCGTAGCGAATCGTTCGAGTGTCTCCTGTCAGGATAAATATGCTGTCCAAGTCAGAGACTCCAAAGTCAGTGACTGTTATGTTTTTAAAACTATGTAATTTCCAATTTTTACCAGAATTTGCAGAAATGAGTAAATTTCCCTCTTCTGATATTGCATACAGGTAGTTGCCAAGAGATCTGATTCTAAAAAAGTTTTCTTTTGAGATGTTGGGTTTTTTGCAAGATCCCTTATCGATTAAAGTGAAATCAACGCATAACATATTTTCGAAATCAATCGAATCTTTTGGAATATAATTGATTTTAGATTTTAGATCGGTAAGTGTGCCGATGTTTCCTTTTTCTCCCGCAACCCATATTTCACCATTTTTTGCCATAACCACTGACTTTAAGTGAGGTGCTTTTACGGAGTCAGTGATTTGGTTAGAAATACCTTTACCCACTACGAATAGGAGAGGTCCAAATGTTATCAGAAAAAAATACAAGATAAACTTACTGATGAAACTTCTATGTAGATCAATATTCCAGATAGAATGAAAAGTTTTTTCTAGCGATCTAAGTACTGCAGTTGCTGAAAAAATAAATACGATAAATCCGATGGCACCGATTTGAGAAGCAGTGCTTATAATATCACTTAATGTTTCCCAATACGGAGTGATATCGAACTGGATATTATTTTTTAGAAGAAAACTATTTACCTCCACATAAATTTCATCTTGGCGACCTTGTATCCCTGAAGCGACTGTTAGGAGAGCAAATGCAACAGTGAGTGTGGGAATGAGTGTGACAATGGTAGTATAGGCAAGACCTGATGCCTTCATCAAACAATCATCAACCATAAATCTATGTATCGAAACTAGAATTACTCGAAGACCGATGATCAATTTTCGCTTCCAGCCCGGTGATTCGGGAATAGCTGTGAGTTTGATAAGAAGTTCGCTGTCTGGTTTCGAATTCATGGATACCTACTTTGTTTTAAATGCGTAAAGAACATAACTAGAAGTTAATGGAAAACCTTCATGGGAGATTTTTGATTTCCAATGGTAAAAACAAATTCTCAAAAACTGGAAGTAGTCTGTCCACTTCGTGAAACTGCCACTTGCTTTTTTAAGCTTTGCCATAAGTGAAAAATCAACACCGAAGTAAGAAATGAATCGTTCAAATCCAAGGGCGGTCAAACTTTTTTTTAGAACTGAATCGGAATAGTAGAACACATGGCCTGGCATATAATAATGATAGTTTGAGCCTTCGTTTTTGGCCTGCCAACCTTCAAAGTTTGCAGTTTGAAGTAAGAGTAGTCCATTTGGTTTTAGAATACGGTAAAGTTCTTCAAAAATCAATCGTGGAGACTCCAAATGTTCAATCACCTCCACAAGAGTGATTACATCAAAACTGGCATCTGGAAAACGAGCATCGAGTAGAGAGCCATTGAATGTTGGGATGCCCATTGAATTGGCATAATCACTTGCATACTTTGAGATTTCTACACCTTGAATGGTGAATCCCTTATCCCTTGCCGAATTTATAAAACCACCGAAGGAGGAACCTACATCTAAAAAGTGCCCCGACTTGATGTACTTTTGAATGTTTTTTAATCGTGCATCCCAAACGTAGCGGTGTGATCTTTCGGTTTTCCTTTCATCAATGTAAGTATATTCGGCTTTCCCGATGTAGTAGTCAGCGTCGTATAATTCGGATTGGACGGGTCTTGGATACAAAGATTGCAGTCCACACTTGTGACATTTATAAATCGATAAATCTTTGTACTTTCCGGTTGAGAGGTATAAGAATTTCCAACTGCAATTATTTGGGAGCCGCAGTGGGCATTCTTTTTCCAAACTTTCCATCTAAGTTTACTTTTTGGCGAGAAAGAACCAATGGCAAATACGTTCGTCGAGTTTGCCAAGAGGTGTTCGTTCTGTGTAACCAATTTCTACATTGGAAAATGGTCGAAGTAAATCATTTACTTCAACTAATGTATACGTTTCAGCATACCCGCCATTTAGATCAACTAAATTCATCTTACCGTCATTAAGTTTTAAATGTGTGTCGGATGCGGCTCGAATCGAGCCAGCTAAATAGCCATTTGGAGCTAATGCTTGATGAAGTTCAACTAACATTGCCTTTGCGACAGATCTTTCATTGTAATGAAATACACCCCAAGACACAATGAGGCCAAATTGGCCTTTTTGAAATGAATAGGGAAGCTTATCCGTTAAATAACATGGGTGTCCAGAAAAATTAACCTTCAAACGTTCCACGGCTTCGATCGAGGAATCTGAGGCAGATACATCAAATCCCTTTTCTTTCAGCAGAGGAATGTGCCTGCCACTTCCACTTCCGAAATCTAAGACGGATAAATTGGGAGGAGTGATGCGAGAAAGAATTCTCACTAGATTCTCATCTGGATGGTGTAGTATGGATTTTTGTTTTAGGTAATGATTGTCCCAAACACTGCTCATGTTAGACGACCGCCTGAGCGATCTATCAGACTTTGTATCCATTCATCTCTATTTTGCGCACTTGTTGAGCTTATGCCGTAAACGAAAGTTCTGCGGGCATTGCCTTCCTTATTTGTTAGAAGTGTAGCTGTAGGTAGGAGCTCCTCTTTCATAAAAATGGATTCACCGGCAATTAATGGAAAATCTGTATGAGGAGGAACCGCCTTGGTTTTATGATCAGGCAATACGAAAAGGATTGCTGACAATTTATTTTGTTTGGGTTCTTTCAGTAAAAACTGGAGTTTCGGAGATTCCCCGATATATAGAGCCAGAAGATCGGGGAAATAAGAATAGGAATAATGGGCCTTTACCAATGCATCCGCTAAAAACTCCCCACCGACTTCTGGGGCGGCTTCTATGAGATAACATTCTCCTGTTTCTGTGATTTTGAATTCAGCGACAAAAGGGCTGTTTGTAAGTTTCGTGATATTAACGATCGACTGGCAGATCATTTTGATCTCTCCTGTCATTCGGATGTTTGCCGATGGAACAATATGAACGAGTTCGATAAACGGAGGTTCTGTTGTTGTTATTTTATCTGAAAGTGAAAGGATATGGAATTGACCCTGAATCACCATTCCAAGAACTGTAACTTCATTTCCTTCAATTTTCGGTTCAAGGATCCAATCTGTTAGTTTTTTGCCTTTGGACCAGACCTTCCATTCCTTCTCATCCTGAATGACCGAGATTCCTTTTTTTGCAAAACCTTCTGCTGGTTTGGCGAGGATGGGATAAGGCAATTGGACTTCTTTTTTGGATTTGGGAGAGGAAACCGGGAGCGCTAATGTTTTTGGAACCAATATTCCATTTTTCTCGAGTAGGGCTTTGCAACTTCGTTTGTTTGCAAATAATGAGATAGAAGAAGGTGAGCTTCCCGTGAGTTTGAATTTTTCTGCAAGATAGGCAGTAGAATGAATTGCCCCACCAAAGGAACGTGAGCCGACTCCCTTTAGCACGTGTGTATAGGGCACGCGACTCATTGCATGAAGAATCTTGCGATATTCGACAGTGGATTCGAGAATCCGAATGTCGCTATCTTTGAAACCAGGGGCAGTGGAATCCCTATCGACGGCAATTACATGCAGGCCTCTCGCTTTGGCGGCCTGTATGAGCGGAATTTGGTTTTTACCGGCACCAATCGATAGAAAGCAACCTTCTACAGATTTCATTTAGGAACCGCGTTGGCCGCCTCTTCTTTGAACCCCGGTGCTCGTGCCTCCCGTTGTCTTTGCGTTGCCGAATGGGCTCTTTTGGTTCATTGGAGAAGACTTTGTTGTATTAGATTGGGCATGTTGGTTGGCCAAATCTTCTTGTTTTACAACAACCATCGCCTTGCCCTCAACTTCCTTGCCATTGAGTCCAGCGATTGCTTTGAGGGCGGCACTTTCTTCCAGGTCTGCACTACCGAAACCGAGTGAAACTTTTGTCAGTTTGTCACGTTTGATCGTCACTGAATTGACAGTTCCAAATGGGGTGAGTAGAGCTTTCAATTGTTCATCTGTAAGAGATTGTGGTAGGTTGCCTATTGATAACTTCATAGTAGATGGTGAAAGTCTCGATGAATTTGAAAAAAACTTCAAGTCTTTTTTGACTATGTCTCATTTTCTCTTTTGGAATTTCCATTTTCCACCGAAGGATAAGTAAGGGGAAAAATTATGATACGTGGACTTTATACCGGCGCCAATGGAATGATTTCGCAACAAGTTCGCATGGATACCATCGCAAACAACTTAGCGAACGTAGATAAAACAGCATTCAAACGTGACACTACGGTTTTTAAAACATTCCCCGAAATGTTGCTCCACCGATTCTCAGAAGATGGTATTGGGAAAACACCAATGGGTTCTTTTGATACAGCACCTGTTGTAGGAAAATTGGGTTTTGGTGCTGAAGTAAATGAAGTCTATACCCGCTTTGAACAGGGTGCGGTAAAAAAAACCGACAATCATTTTGATATGATGATCCAAGACCAACCTGGAAGTGAAAACCCAGCATTTTTCACCGTCCTCACAAATCGAGGGGAGCGCCTTACTCGAAGTGGAAACTTTGTTTTGGATAAAAATGGTTTTGTTGTGACACCACAAGGTTTTCCCCTGTTAGGTGAAAAAGGTCCCATCCGAGTGAACCAAGGAAACTTCCTCGTCAAAGAAAATGGCGAGATCTATATCAACGGTAGAATTGGTACTAATCCAAAGGATGGAACAAATGTGAGCGAAAATAGATATGACGATGCTCAGCTTTTGGATCGACTCAAAATTCGGACAGTTGAAAATCCTCGCCACCTCGACAAAGAAGGTGACTCTTTTTATAGTGATACGCCGGAATCTGGAGAGCCAACCGCATTTCCTGAGTTACAGTCACCACAAGTTTTGCAAGGTTTCTTGGAAGCATCTAACGTATCTGTCGTGACGGAAATGGTAGATATGATCGAAGTCAACCGGGCGTATGAAGCAAATTCCAAAACGATGCAAACACAAGATAGTTTACTGGGTAGGTTGTTTGAGGTGATCCGGTAGGTAAAATATCCTAGATACATTAGGCACAACTCCTTCTCTATGAGCAGTCACTAATCTATCCATCCCAACAGCCCGTATGGATTTTATAAATGACAGTTCATTTAAATAGAGTTGTGAGTATGTAGGTTTTACA
>JAPZRK010000044.1 GCA_027531445.1 Leptospira sp. | reverse complement strand
GACATCAATTTGCTCGTAGTGATGCTGAATCGGCAAATGAATGTCCGTTATGTTTCCAAGAATGCGGCTCCGCGTGCAGTATACGAATCAAAACTGACTGGTACCATGAACAAAACAAAAATTTCAAGCTTGTTCACTGGTTCAGGAGCCTTTCTCGATACAAAAAAGAATACGTATGATGCTCTCATCATTGATGAAGCCCACAGATTGAATGCAATGAGTGGTTTGTATGGAAACTTGGGTGAAAACCAAATTAAGGAATCGATTCAATCCTCTCATTTTTGTGTTTTTTTTCTAGACGAAGACCAAAGAGTCACGCTGAAAGATATAGGTTCCAAAGATGAAATTATACGATGGGCAAAAGCGTCTAAGGCAACTGTTGCCCAGAAAAAATTAGAATCTCAATTTCGTTGTAATGGTTCAGATGGTTATCTCGCATGGTTAGATCATTCATTACAAATTAGAAAGACTTCGAATACCGATTTAAATGGCATTCAATATGACTTCAAAGTTTTTGATTCTCCCTCTGATCTCAAAGATGCCATCGTGGAACAAAATCAAAAAACAGGCAAGGCTAGATTGGTTGCCGGCTATTGTTGGGAGTGGGTGAGCAAGAAAGATCCGAATGCATTCGATATAGTATTTCCTGAATATGATTTTCAAATGCAATGGAACTTAACTGAAGACGGAAGCCTATGGATTTTGAAAAATGAATCCATCAACCAAATCGGTTGCATACATACTTGCCAGGGGCTAGAGATGGATTATGTCGGAGTCATTATTGGACCCGATTTATTTGTTCGCGACAATAAGGTGCACTCTGACCCCTCGAAACGGGCTAGGCATGATAACACGATAAAAGGTTATAAATCCCTACTTGCCAAAGGCCCGATTGAGGGAAGGAAGCAGATCGACATGATCATCAAAAATACATATCGTACGTTGATGACTAGGGGAATGAAAGGATGTTACGTCTATGCAACGGATCTAGAAGTAAGAGAATACCTTAAGAAATGTATGAAGAGAAATTGATAGACATCACCCCAACTAACCAAAAAACATCTTCGTAAAGATCGCCGCGATCATAATTAAAAGTAGTCCCTGCATCCAGGTGAAGGTACGAAAGCGTTCTTCTATACTTTGAAACTTGGCATCCATCTTCGATTCAAGTGCAACGAATTTTGCATCGATTGCTTCAAACTTAGCATTCATCGTAGATTCGAGCGCGACGAATCTTGTATCAACAGCATCAAACTTTGCATCCATCTCAATGCGAAACGAGTCCATTTTGTCGCTTAACCTTTCAAGGCGCTCGCTCGTTCTAAACTGTTCCTGCTGGATAGGCATCATGACTTCTCGGTCCCATTTTATGGGTGGAAACGGGTCTTTGGCAACAAACTTTTTGTCCAGTTCGGTTTCGACCTCGTAGGCGATTTCTGAAGGGATATTTGCTTTTTTTAGAATTTCGCTTCTCGAACACTTTTTTTTCTCCATTCACAACCTAATTTGTCCTACCTCCCTGCTATGGTAGTTCCATAAGACAAAATTTTGTCTAAGGAGCCCAAATGAATATAATTCAAATCAAGAAACAAATTCTAGGTATTGCGCAAGAACTCATGCAAGGTGGACAATTGGTCCAGGCTAATAATAACTGGGGCGGAGCAGGTGTGATCGTTTGTTTTCCAGGTGAAGAAACAGATGAAAGTCGAATCATCGTGAGGAGTCAATTCGCTTTGGAAATTTCTTACTTCATCGAAACATTGAGAGATGTATTTAATGATGTGATAGATTTCGAAAACAAATTCGAATTCTATGGTCGTCTCGCACATTCGGTGAACGTGGCTTTAATGGAACACGATTCGGATTCAAATGGGAGATACTTAGCATTGGCTATGCTTCGAGAGGCCTATGAAATCGCATCGGAAATAGAGATGGGAAGATTGCAAGTTATGCTCATCGTCACTGGTAGCCAGTCCACCTTTAAAGGGCAGTCGCAACACCCTTTCACAGCGGAAGAAATTGAAGAGTTCTTTCGTAAGGAAATCGAAACGAATACATAGTGACCAAAATTTGGATTTACAAAAAAAATGATATTGTTTGATTGAGCTAACTCATGCTACAATACGTAAAACTAACGCTCTTTTGCCTTTGTTTATTTTTTTTCTCTCTGGAAGCGGAAAGCCTGCTTTTCGAACAAAATGTATACATTTCCAAGCCGATCTCGGTAAAGAATGAAATCAATGCAGACCAGCTTGCAAAAGAGAAGGCGGAGAAGGAAAGCAGAAGGGCAGGAAGGCGCTTCTCTCTCTATCTGGACGGTGAGTCCCATGAGGGTTTCTCTGTCTGGAGCGATTCCAAAACTCTTCTATTCGTCAATACTCATTGGAAGTCAGAAATTATTCTAGAAGGGACAAAGCCAGGATCAAAAATCGAAGTTTCGTTAAACCAAGGATCAGTCTTTAACTACGAAAGCCCATTTCCTATCAATGAACCAGGTTTAAACGAGATCCGGTATCGATCGGTCGATCCACTTCAAAATGAAGAAGCATGGAGATCCTTACGTTTGTTTCGTGATGACTTTGGCCCCGTCCTTTCTTATACAATTTCTGGATCCTATATTCCTACATTAGGTGGATATTTTATTGGAAAGGATGCAGAGCTTCGCATCCAAGCGGAGGATTTAGGTAGTGGAGTCCTTCATCGTTTTTACAAAATAGGAGAAGGGGAGTGGACACTGGCAAAAGATGGTGCAGTGGATCTCTCAAGAATCCAGTCAAAGTCATTTCTTTTTTTAAGCGCACTGGATAAAGTTTACAATCGTGCCCAAGCCACTCAGATTTCACTGCAAAAAGTCACAGAGATTGGTATTCCCAAAATCGAAGTATCAAAAGCAAACCAAGATGGTTCAGGGACCTATTGCTCTCGCCTGACAAGGTTTTGGTTTCAGAAGTTGGAACATCCGGCTCCCTTCTCTGTGTTCTTTAAATCGAGTGGTCAAACGGACTTTTCTCCCTACACAAAAGGTCTTACGGAGCTCGGTGAACAGAAAGAAGGTGAGATCATTTCTATCGAATACTTCTCGCAAGATGGGCTTGGCAATCAGTCACCGGTCCAGAAGTGGAGTTGCAAATTCGATTCCACTCCTCCTCAAACAGATATCAAATACACGATAGAGAAACAATAAATGAAACTACGATCTTATTTTTTCCTTCTCTCCTTCCTTTCCATGGTATTCCAATGCACAACACTGCCGGAACGATTGAATCAAAAATCTCCCAACTCCATCTTTCTAATGTTAGGGAAAGATAGGTCGGCTTGGGACGCTCAAAGGAATACCTTCCCTTTCTTCAAACTTTGGTCGGATAAAGAGTGTAATATGGTGACTGGTGAAGAAGGCATCTATTCTTGTGATCCAGCTTTGGAATCATTGTTCATGAGCCTCACACAAGGAGAAATTCTGACAAATGTAGGCAGAGGAGTCTTCCAATTTGTAGATGCAGGAGACCTGACACAAATTTCACAATTGCAACCAAATGTCCGCTTGTTTATCGATAAATCCTATGAGTCATCTCTGAGTGGAATGGAAAGCGTTTCATCTAAAGGGAAAGTATGGTCACTCACAAAGGATAGAATGGATCAGTTGTTAACTGAATCTAAAAATCTATTCCGCCTTACTTTGGAGAAAATGAGATTGGATCGAAACCACACTGAGACGGAATCTTCTTTCCGATCCAAATACCATCCATTCTTTTTGAAAGACGAATCTGTTCGCAAAGAAGCCATCCGATTCATCACACATTTCGAACCTTCCGATTTGGCGTGTCAGATGTTTGTAAGAGAACCCCAAGGCGCAACCTTCGTCACGACCGGCTATGATGAGGGATTGACTGGAAAGGTGAGTTGTAACCCATCGGGCACGATTCCTTTGTTCGTTCATATCGAAGGAAATGAATTTGTTCGACTCTCTTCTACAGGTGATACCACTGAATCCTTTTTTATCTTAACAAACCAAGATTTTGAGTTTCAAGTGTATTCCCTCTCCATGAATGCACAATTTAACCTCCTAAAGGTTTCTGCTGAATTTATGTATCCGAAAGAGCGAAGTTTGCTCAGGCAAGAGTTAGACATCACAAGTGAAAAGAAAGTGACGATGGAGACAGCCTCTGTTGCATTATTGAACACCCCTAGTGAGTTTAATGCGGAGTATGCGAGGTATGCCGATGTTGCTTCTCAATTTTCTGATACATACCCAGTAGGTAGCCTACAAAACGGGCAAATTCAAACTACGATGCTTTCCAACGGTGCCTTCAGCTTTGGAGGTTCAAGGGCAGGAGTGCCGTTTGATCTGGTATTTGGACATCCTAACGGTGTCTATGCGGATAGCATTTGGTCATCATACACCAACGTAAAAGTGGACGATCAGGTTTTCGAACTACGAAAGTTTCC
>JAPZRK010000038.1 GCA_027531445.1 Leptospira sp. | reverse complement strand
CCAGACTTCCTTGCCACCTTTGCCAATACGTTTGTATTCTGCTTCCTGGTATTCACCTCGATTGAGATTGGCCCAAAATTGACGGTATTCTTCACTGTTTGCAAATGCAGTTTCGGCAAAAATACGATGGTGTTGCCCTTTTACTTCAGAAAGAGTGTATCCCATTGCATTCAAAAATTGGTCGTTTGCATAGAGGATTGTTCCATCCATCTTAAATTCAATCATCGGTTGGGTTGAATTGATAGCTTCAATTTGACCAAAAGCGTTGATCAATTGATTTTTCGATTGTTTGATGAAAAAATAGAGTATAAGAATTAAGGAGAGGAGTAGAATCGATCCAAGGATAAGAATCGTATTCAATTTGACACTTTCCTCAACCGCTGCCAAATTCTCATTTGATTGAACTGCTACAGGGAAAAAATTACCGACTAACTTAGAGTATTCAGTGGATTGAATGATAAATTTTGATTCAAAGATTTCTTTGGCTTCGGCAATTTTATCTTCTGTTGCGAGTGCGTCTTTGATATTTGAAGACAATAGAAAGAATGTATCATTGGTTTCGGATAGCGTGGCCAACTTCTTTTTTTGTTCTTCATTCTGTATTAGAGTTTCTAGTTTCGCAAACAAACGGATCAGTTGTGTTTGATTTTTTTGGATTTTTTCCGAAATGACCTTTGCTTTTTCAGGAGTTGAAGCTACAAAGTATTCAGCGGTAGAGAGAGTACTGTCCTGGACCACTTGCCCAATTTCTTGGGTGACCACATGTTTCGTGTTCTCATCTGTAATGCCGGTTTGACTTTTACCAATGGTTTGTATCTGTGAATACATTGCAAAGGCAAATGCGATCACGACAACTATCATGATTGACAATGTAATGGTAGTTCTAGTGCCTGATTTGATACTGTTCATAACTTTCCTCTTTATACTTCCGATTTTATTTTTTCTAAATTGATGGTTCGCTCAAAGAGCGAGGGTAAATCGATGATAAGCGCAACTTTTCCGTCTGCGAGAATGGAAGATCCGCTTACACCTTTTACATTTTGAAATACACTGCCCATGGGCTTGATCACTGTTTGAAAATCGCCAAACAGCTTTTCGACTACGATTCCTGCTTTTTTATCTCCTGAACGAACGATTACGATATTTTCTCGTAATGTTTCGTTAGGTGAATCTGTATGGAAAACATCTCTCATTCGAATGTAAGGAATCAAACTTCCACGTAATGGAAAGAATTGGTTTTGATTGGCTGAGGGCTGTAAATTGAATTCCAAACATTCCAGCACCATTTCCATAGGTAACACATAAAAAGAAGATCCAACTCCAACTAAAAATCCATCTATAATTGCCAGAGTTAAGGGGAGGCGAATGAGAAAACGGCTACCTTTATCTGGTTCAGAATGGATCTGGATTGTGCCCCTTAATGATTCAATACTTTTTTGAACTACATCTAAGCCGACTCCTCGGCCAGAAACATTCGTGACAGAACTTGCTGTGGAAAAACCTGGGTGAAATAGTAATTTAAAAATTTCATCTGTATTATCTGGTTTCGACCCTGAGACTAGCCCTTTTTCTACTGCTTTTTTCCAAACGATATCTGATTGGATGCCTCGACCGTCATCGCTGATTTCAATAACTACGGAGCCAGTATCATGGTAGGCTTTAATCCATAAATTTCCTGATTTTTCTTTGCCCTTCGCAAGTCGTTCGTTTGGTAGTTCTAAACCATGATCACAAGCATTCCGAATGATGTGCACTAATGGATCACCTAACTTATCAACTATGTTCCTATCGAGTTCTGTTTCCTTTCCATCGATGTGTAGGTTTATTTCTTTGGATAAGTCGTTCCCTAAATCTCGGACGATTCGCTGGTATTTTTGTAGAACATCTCCAATAGGAACCATTCTAAGTTTTAGAGAAATTTCTCGAACCTCATTCAGTAGGCGACTCACTAAAAGAGCCGATTCTTGCAGGCTCGAATCTTCTTTTCCGATGACGGATTGATTTAAATTTGCAGATGCAACGACCAATTCACCGACGCGATTGATGAGAGTATCAACCCTGCGGGAGTCAACTTTTAAAGTTGTACCTTTTGAGTGAATATCTTGTTTGGTCAGTACATTGCTTTCAGATAATTCTTTTCCGTGAATTGGCTCACTTGGATTTGGAGTCTCGGTATTCGTAGCTAAGTTAGCTGATAAATGCTCAAGGTAGGTAATCAAAGTTTTTTCATTTAAAAGCCCTAGGTTCTTCCAAAGATTACCAAGGTAGATTTCTTCCTCTGGTAACTGACCAGCAAGAAAAACGAGATCTTCCACATTGGAACCAGGTGGAAGGATATGTAAAAAAGAATCTGACTCAATAAATTCGAAAACCTTTCTAATTGTTTCAATTTCAGATGTGGATTCGAAAAGAATCTCAAAGCCTAAATAACAATCTTCTGGAAGAAAGGATTTGTTGCCTTGAACTTCCAAAGTGATTGTTTTTAGAGATCGTATTTTTCCTGATTTTTTTAGATAAACAATAAATGAAAACGGATCAAGTCCGGAATGGAAAACACTCCGTTTGGGTCGAAATGAAATTAAATAATATGGAAAGCCAGAATCAGAATTTTGTGTAGAGACATTTTGTATCGCCTTACTTGTGGCAGTTGATTTGACATTAGATTCTGTTTGTGTAGATGCTATTTGTTTTTCAAGTAGTGGTTCAATTTCTTTTAAAATGGAAAGTCCAAGTGTCCGCCTTTCATCCGAAATATCTTTTTTCGTTTCTGCGGTTACTAGATATTCAAGTTGGTCTTTGGCCCTTAGTAATAGATCAGCTAAATCTTTAGTGAAGGTGACTTTACCTTCTCGAACATCATCTAATAAATTTTCAACCTTGTGCGTAAATTTTACTGTCTCTTCGAAACCAAACATTCCAGCAGTACCTTTGATGGTATGTACTGCCCTAAATAAAGCATTGAGATCATCAGAAGAGGGGCTTTTTTTTTCCATATCCAGGAGGATACTTTCCATATCACGAAGTAGCTCTTCGGATTCTAGGATATAGGCATCTATGACTTCAGATAGATCCATCAACTTCCCTTTTTGTTCCGTAAGAAAAATCAAATTCGTTTGTCAACTGTTTGTTGACTTTGATCTTATCGCCAAAAAAACCAATCAATCCTAAAACATCAAAAACCTTCAGGATCGCAGTTGAGTGATTCAAAAAATTCAATTGAATCTGGTTTTCGGCGCAGTATTTTTTAATGAACACTAATAGTTGTGCTCCTGCCGTATCGATTCTTTGGATTTTGCTTAGGTCGATGGAGAGTTTACTTCCCATTGGATAGGATTCTTTTAGAAAAACTTCTTTCCATGCGCTCACATGTTGAATCGTTAAATAACCTTCCCAAGCGGTAGCAACACCTCCCGGAACTTGTTTTTTTCTAATGATAGGATCCATAAAAAAAATGATTTATGGTACTAACTTTGAGATCGTTTCCAACAACTCTTCAGGGGAAAACGGTTTCGTGAGCCATGCTTTTGCTCCGGCATCTAACCCTTGTTGCTTTTTTTCTGGTTGAGACTCGGTAGTCAACATGATGATCGGAGTAAATTTATACTTTGGATCTTCTTTGGCTTTTTTGATGAATGTAATCCCATCCATATTCGGCATGTTCATGTCCGATACGATGAGATCGACTTCGTTTTCAGAAAGCTTTTTTAAACCTTCCACCCCGTCGCCTGCTTCAATCAAATCGAAGTTTGCATTTTTTAGATGCACAGAGATGATTTTTCTGAAGACAGCGGAATCATCGATGATTAAGATTTTTTTATTCATATTTTCTCCTATTAATTTTGTAACGGTATAAAAAATTCAGCGATTGTACAAACACTTGACTGGGATGTTGTATAATCCTTTGCCTTACGTAAAAAAAACATACCATGATGTTTATTGGCAATGTAGTCTACCATTGTTAGTCCAAGCCCTAGGCTAAAAGGCTCTAGCTGATGCACAGATTCAACTGGTGGGTGAAGTCGAAAAAAGGGTAGGGTTAAACTTTTTATCACTTCCTCTGCTTGAGAAGAGTATATGTCTTCAGTGATTCGATTTTTGATCGAAAAACACAAATAGCCGTCAATGATCGTGATAAATGAGTCAACCACACTTTCTGATGGCGCATATTTAATTGCGTTGAGGAAGAGCTCAGTCAAGGCTATTTTAAACAAACCAAGATCCGCAAGGAGTGTGTAGTTGTTTTTAAATATTGGCAAATTCATTTCGATCGCCTTCTGACTGGCTCCTGCATTGAGTTGATTTTTTACCGTCGTTGCCAAATCGATTAAATCTGACGAAGAGACCTTTGTCAAACTTACAGGATTTTCTAATATTTGAACTGCACTCGCGAGTCCACGGAGCATGGACTTTGTATGGGAATTGTTTTCCTTCAGCAAATCAAAAAGTTCGCTATCGATGCTAACTTTTTGATCTTCCTTCGTCGCGACTTGTGAAATTGTATCGATGAGGGTAGTCATCATACCGATCCCAGAACCCTGCGTTAAAGTGGTTTTAAGATTGTATATAGCATTCATCTCTATGGAACCACTAGTGGACTTTCGTGAACTTTCTTTATAATTCAGCCATTCGAGTTGGTCTCTGAGTTCTTTCGATTCCTCTTTTAAGAGATTCTTTTCAATATCGATCAAATATCTGTATTCAAGAGCTCGAGACAGGGTCGTTTTCATCAATTCGATATTCAGAGGTTTGATTAAGTAATCATAAACTCCAGATTTCATGATTTCAATGATTTCTTCAGAAGCGTCAATGGCAGTCTGTACAAGAATCACAGCATCTGGGTTTCTTTCACGAAGTAGTCTTATGAATGTTTTTCCATCCATAACCGGCATCATTAAATCCACAATATAAACGCTGATAGGTTGTGTTTTGATTATGTCCAATGCAACAGCACCGTTCTCTGCAACAAGGCAGGTGACATCCATACTTTGACATAGACCTGCTAGTAACATTTGGTTTTCTTCACGATCCTCAACGATAAGCACAGGCTGAGAGGGCCGTCTAGATTTTGAAATGAGGGGCTTTGGTTGAGGATATGGAGGTATGGAATATAACTGAGACATCTACTTTTTGATTATCGGTCAGTGGATAACCAAATAAAATTGAATCAATCTCTTTATATTTTTTAATTTAATCTTAATGATAAATAGGGTAAGATGAGCTGAAAAGTTGATCCATGTCCATATTCACTTGTAAATTCGATCTTTCCTCCGAGCATTTCTGCTAGTTTTTTTGAAATAGTTAATCCGAGACCGGAACCCTCGATCTGAGTTTGTTCGGAAAAACGTGAAAATGTTTGGAACAGTCCCTTTTGGTCTTGTGGTTTGATTCCTTCTCCAGAATCAACGATAGATATAATCAAATTTTCGTTTGAAAGATTGATACGAACATATACGCAAGAATCATTTTGAGAAAACTTGATTGCATTTGATAATAAATTGAGGATGATTTGATGGACTTTCATTTGATCAGAATCGATTTTGAATGATTCTAATCCATTTGCCTCAATGATGATTTGGATATGATTCTTTGAAGCTTGCGGTGATAGATTTTCTTTGCACCCCAATGCAACCTCGAATGGAGAAAAATTAGTTATTTGAATGATGCTTTTCCCCGCTTCAATTTTAGAAAGTTCTAATAGCTCATTGATCATTTTTAATAATCTTTGACCTGAGGATGTAATATATGTTAAATATTGGATTCCGACTGCATCATTTTGAGGTAGTTGGATGAGTTGAGAAAAACCTATGATCGAATTGAGCGGAGTCCTTAATTCATGGCTGATGTAAGCCAAAAAATCGGATTTGAGTTTATTTGCGGATTCTGCTTTCTCCATTTGCACCATCAAATCCTTCGTACGATATTCAACGATCATCTCCAAATGTTCTTTGTGAGATTTGATCTCATTGAAAATTTTGGCTTTTTCTAAATAACCTTTTACCCAATTGGTGACAGTGGTAAACAGTAACGTTTCTTCTTCTGCAAGTGGAGATAAATCAGAACGCACCCAAACCAAGGATCCGAAAAATTTATCTTCGATAAAAATGGGAAAAAGAAGTATAGATTCAATATTTTGACCAAAAAATTGAACTATATTCATATTGTTTGATTTTTTATTTAATGAGACAATTTTTTCGTTCGAGAGTTGAATGTGCCATTCGTAGAGTAAACCCTGATCCCATTTTAATGCCGATATATTTTGATTTTTGTTTACTTCAATATTTGATTTATGGAGACCAAATCTCATCTGATAGTCAATTTGAGGGCTATTTCCGTTCCACTCGAATAGATAAACGGAGCTCATATCGGTAAAGTTTAAGAAATCTCTGAGTGCATTTGGTAGCGTCTCTGCTTCCATATTCGGTTCCATCAAAACTCTAGTAGCAGAAGAAACTCCCAATTCGAATAACATTCGTTTGGAAATGATTTTCTCCATTACCTTATTTTCCGAAATATCAGAGACATTAGTCAGAATGTAGACAATACTGTTAATACGATTCCTAATGACAGTAATGGTGAGTTTGGCAAAAAAAGGCGATTTATCTTTTTTATAACCTTTTATTTCCAAAGAGAAATCCTTTCCTAGTCTAAGTGTTTTTCTAAATGAAGAAAGAATAGCCCTCTCTTCTTGGTGGCCTATGAGTAATAGGCTATTTTTTCCAATCAGTTCGTCTCGACTGTATCCAGTTAGTTTAAGAAAAGCATCATTTACTTGCTCAATTCGGAAACGTAGGTTCTTTGCATATTTAAAACGTGAAAGGATACTTGCTTCTTGGTTTTGTAGGAAAACGGACTGATAAAGTGAAAGGAGGTAATGAGATTCAGATTTGTTTAGGTAAGAGATCAAAAGAAACAAGATATTATTCCAAAAACTTTCACTAGATACCCATTCTTTGGTAATATCCGAAATAATCAAAAAACCATGTATCGATTCGCTTTGTGTAACTTTGATGAGAACTTGATAGTTTGAATTGTTTGATCCCGGTAGAATGGAAATTGTAGGAATACTATTTTCGTCTCTTGTTGCAAAATTTTCATTCAAATTTGGAATATCAGAAATACCGATCATCAAAACTCTTTCCCACACTGTTTTCTTTTTGTTCGTCGTCAGGGTTCGTAATTCTTTGCTCCAATATTCAACGGAAATCGCCTGTGTAGTTTGTTTGATTGCTTGAATGATTTTCAGGGAAGTATTATCGCTTGGAATTTCGCTTATTATTATATTCGCTATTTCTGCTTCAAGGTTTTGGAATTTTGTCTGCTGAGTCTTCTTAGATTTGAAATTTTCTATTTCTGTTATGTTTTCTATGAGACAACTAAAGGTTGTTAGATTAGCATTTGTCAGAGGCGAAATTAGAAAGATTTTGTAAAAGAGTATGTATTCTTCTGTGCCAAAAACAACCCTTACACTATCTTCTTTGAACTTGGGAATTTCTGTATAGATTCCAAGAATTCTATTTAGGCCAAATTCAAATAATTTTTCTGTTGCTATAGAATTTTGAAATTCGATCGATACTTCGTTATGATTTTTTCGGCAAATGAAAACCGCTTGTCCAATATTCGATAGTGTTTCATAAGCAAGTAGCAGCTTGTCTATTTTTTCAGTTCCAAAAGATGAATCAGATTCTTCTGAATCAATTTTCATCTAAGAATGAATGAGAAGCTCTCGTGGAAGTTTGAAACTCATCGTATCTTCTCGACTCTCTGGATATAACGATACAGTGGCTTCTGGAAAATACTTTTTTAACTCCTCCACGATCTCATCTACGAGTATTTGAGGGCTAGATGCTCCGGCTGTGATCCCGAGGATTTTGATTTTATTTTCTTTGATATAGGTCGTATTTACTTCTTCTCTGTGAGTGATTCGAAACGAAAGAGGTTTAGATTTTTTTGCCAATTGTAATAATCGAACAGAATTGGACGAATTTGGAGAGCCAATTACTAACATAGCATCAACGGAATCAATCATTGAGGAAACAGCTTCTTGCCTTTCCGTTGTGGCATAACAGATATCATCTTTCGTTGGGTGTTCCACAAAAGGGAACACTTCTTCAATTTTTTTGATAATGTTCTTTGTGTCCGTCACGGAAAGAGTGGTTTGCATAAGATATGTTAACGGTTTTTCCGATGTAATCGTGTTTTTTAAATTTTCGACATCTGTTTCATCTTCAACGAGGAACATCTTTGCTTCACCCATTGTACCGATAGCTTCGTCATGTCCTTTGTGGCCAATATAGATGATTTGGTGTGTATCTTTGATGTTGCGAGCCTTTCTATGAACCCTAGTGACCAGTGGACAAGTGGCATCGCCTATTTTCATATTTCTGGCTTTGGCTTCTGAAACAACCTCTGGTGAAACTCCGTGGGCAGAAAAAATAACTGTGGCTCCGTCGGGTGCTTCTGAGAGCTCTTCAATAAACTGAATGCCTCTTTTTTTCATTTCATCCACCACCCGTTGGTTGTGAACGATTTCTTTTCTTACGTAGAGAGCCTCTCCCGGATGAGCGGCGAAGACGGTGTCGACATAGGAGATGGCATATTTCACTCCAGCACAAAAACCACGTGGATTAGCCAAATAGATCGTTTCTAGCACTTGTCACCTACCTAAAGTCTATTTGATGAAATCCAGGTCGAATGCAAAGGAATTTTTGGGAGGGACATATCTTTCAGAAGCGGAAGTTGCCTTTTATTCTAAAAAACTTTTATTTCTCTATTATCCCCTTCGAAGAAAGAACCGATCATCTTCTTGAAAGGGCCAAGGATGGCCTCTTCGAAAATTCATCAATTTCCCTCACCTTTTTTTGGGGAGGGGGAACGGATTCAAGGAGGAACCCGGATGATTATCAACCACAATATAAGTGCTATTTTTGCGCACAGGACCTTAAAGGCTAATGACGCGAACGTAGGTAAGGATTTAGAGAAGTTATCTTCTGGTATGCGTATTAACAAAGCCGGAGATGATGCATCTGGACTTGCGGTGTCTGAGAAAATGAGAACTCAGGTAGCTGGTCTTAGACGTGCAGAGCAAAATACTGCTGATGGTATGTCCCTCATCCAAACGGCTGAAGGATATCTCCAAGAAACTCACGAAATCGTGCAACGAGTTCGTGTGCTAGCTGTTCAGGCAGCCAACGGTATCTACACTGAAGAGGACAGACAACAAATCCAAGTTGAAGTTTCTCAGTTAGTTGATGAGATCGATCGTATTGCTTCTCAAGCAGAATTCAACAAAATGAAACTGCTTACAGGTGCTTTCGCTCGCCTCAATCCAACTGCAAGTATGTGGTTCCATATTGGAGCAAACATGCACCAAAGAGAGCGCGTGTACATTGAAACAATGAACACTGCGGCCCTTGGATTAAGAAACCCTACGGTTCTTACATTCATCTCTCTTTCGACTGCAGGTAAAGCAAACTCCGTGATCGGACTTTGTGATGATGCGCTTCGAGTTATCTCTAAACAAAGAGCTGACTTGGGTGCTTATTACAACCGTATGGAGCATGCTGCAAAAGGACTTATGAATGCTTATGAGAATACTCAAGCATCTGAGTCTCGTATCCGTGATACTGACATGGCTGAACAAATGACCAGCTTCACGAGATATCAGATTTTGTCTCAGGCTGCTACTTCTATGCTTGCGCAAGCGAACATGAAGTCTCAGTCAGTGATGAGATTGCTCCAGTAATAGGATAAGAGAAACAAGGAGGAGGGGCAGGTGGTTGGGGCACCTCTTCTCTTGTTTCTCGATTTTATTTTTCAATTTCACTTAGAAAAAACATTTTTCCAATCCATTTCTTTCCTTTCCTTTTTAAATCAGAATAATCCATAAACGACTGAATGCTAATATCAGAATTAGGCTTTAAAACACGGCAGTACATCATGTTGATACGAATTGAACAAAAAAGCCAACCTATCTTCGTACTAATTCGAGAAATGTATCTACATTCGTGAAACTTACAACACCAAACAAAAGTCTGTTTAGCTGAAATTTTCTTGCAAATCCGCTCACATGGATAATCCTAATAAAGAGTAACGATTGATTCTGTTTATCTATTTTTTGATGTGTTAGTTTATGGAAGCTCACTTCTTTTGTCAATATTTGGCTGGCAGAGATTTTTGCTCTCAATAGACAAACATTATACTCTCAAAAAGTCGAAACGAAATACTTGGATATTTTTTGCCGCAGGATTCCTAAGTCCTTTAATCTTAATTTTTATCGTTTACCCTATATTTGAGCCGTTCGCTGGAATCTTGGGTGTAAATCAACCCAACAATACTCCCAAATTGAATCAATTTGCGAAAGGTATCCTATTAACGGGACCAACGGAAGAGCTAACAAAATTTTTGGTTTTTTTTCTAATCTCTAAAATTTTGAAAACATTTCACGAGCCCAAAGATGCGATGATCCAATGTGCTACGGTGGCTCTTGGTTTTGCAGTAAATGAAAACATTTATTATGCCAATGATTACGGAGCCTATAACATGGCACTCAGATCCATTTTTTGCATCAGTGCACATATGGTGTTTTCTGGAATCGTTGGATACTTTTATGGTTTATTAAGTTTTTACCGCCTATCACATAACGGTATCCATCCTGAGAGATTAGCATTGTTAGGAATTCTACCAGCCGGATTTCTTCACGGTTTCTCAATTTATATGATATTTTTTAATGAATATCTTTCCTATATATTTGATGCGCTTTCCATTGTCCTTGCTTATCGTTTATATATCCATCTCCAACATCTATCTCCTTATCGCCGTTACCGTGCGCGAGAAGCTGAAAAGGGAATTGGTGAGATACATCATTCACTTTCGCTTCATCCCAAAAACAGTTTTCTACTAAAAAGAATGAGCCTTTATCATTTGCCTTTGAGAAAGTATTCCGAAGCACTTGGTTATCTAGATAAATCAATTCAGATCAATCCCAAAGATAAAATCGCGCGAATATACAAAGCCATTGCTCATATTGGAAACGGTGAAAAAGAAAAAGGTGAATCTCAGCTCCTAACGCATAGAGACACAATTGAAAAGCACCACATCACTTTAAAGAAGGACATCAAAGAATACATCACGGATCCCGCTTTAAAGATTGATTTAATGGCGAAATTTACGCCAGAAGTAAAAGTATCGAATGAAAAATCGGACGGACCCGCACCGATTCGAAAACTCAAAAAGAAACCAAACGATTAAAATTTCTTTCCTATTTGAATCGAGGTATATCTGTGGAATGGGGTTACACCTGCGGATCCCTTATATTCTAGACTTGTAATTTCTAAACCAAGTTGGAAAAACCATTCGGGAGTTTGGTAAACGTAACCTGTTGAGAACCTACCTTGCCATCGATTCAAATCCACTTTATAGGTCTGACTCGAATTGCTATCGTTGTAAAGAACAATAGCTGTCAATAATGTAGAATCAGCGTCTGTGATTCCGTTTGTAAAAAAATATTGATAAGCTAAAAGTTTTGAATAGGATGAAACGCCTGTAGTGCGATCACGAAATAGTGTATCATACAGAAAATAAGCAAGTCCAGGATATCTATTATAGTCGATATTTGACTCTATAAGGCTTTGTAATAAATAAATCTTTAGTCCACCTTCAGGCACAGATGCCCCATTGAATATTGTATTAAAAACTAAAAAATTTAATCCAAATGGAGATCCCGGTTCAACCGACCTTTGATAAACCAAGTATCGATAAATTGCAGAGCTACCGCCTTCTTGTAATACCGAATTATAAAAAGGTTCACCAATGAAAAGAGTCCGACCATCATTGATCAAAATTCCTTGAGAATCGGTGGGAGAAATGATCGTTGTTAAATTATTTGTCCCGGTTCCACCTAATGTCCCATTGATCCAAACCGTTTTTATGCTTGGTTTGAAATAGAAAAAGTATTCAGTCTCGTTAGATTGATACATCGTTGAAATTTCATTTAGATTATTTCCACTTAAGGTTGGAGATGAAATTTTTCCAAATCTGAATATGGGTCCGATACCAGCTGATGTTTCTAAATTTCCTAAGAATCCATTCGTTTGAATTCCGAAATAGGGAGTAAAAAAATACTTCCATTGAGCGTTGATTTGGTAAAGATTTCTTTGCGGGATTTGATTGTCCCATCCCTGGGGAATTGCGGATTGTGTGAATTTGTGGATAATATCTTGAAAGAACTTACCTTGGACGCTTGGTCCCATCTGACCGAATGCTGTCTCGATTGAAAAAGTGCTTCTGTCCCATGTATAACTGCTGCTAGATGAAATGAGTCCAAAAGCAGAATAGGGACGTTCCCCATAGGATGCGTCTGAAGTGTATAAATTTAATGGTGTGTAGATAGAATGTTTGAAGCCAAAATTATGATATTCTTGATTTTTAAAATTCCAGAATGGTAGGATGAAACCAAAACCTCGAAGGATGATAGCTGATGGCGAAATAGATTTTTGAAAATGGCCATACTGTAAGCTTGTGCCGTTAGTATACTCTCTGTCCGAGAATAGAAATACATCATTTTCCCAATGCAATAAAAATACGCGAGGTAACTCTTTGGGAGGTTCTTTTGATATACTCTGCGAAGCAAGAGAAGTTTGAAGCAAGAGTAGAACTAAAAATACTTTAGTGTTTTTTTGCAAAAGTAGAGCCATATCGTTTTTTTTGTTTTGAATTTTTGTGACTCGAAGAGAAATAAAATATGAATCGCTTAAAGGTCTACTTTTATTTGGCGATAAATTATCTAGATAGTAAATATCGCCGTACAGCTAAAAAGCCCGAGGGAAACTTCGGGCTTTTTTGTATCATCACTGCGATCCTTTGAATGTTGATTTCCCTCCACTAGACCGATTGAATAACAAATAAGGCGAGTTTGGCACGTAAATTTGGCAAAAATTTAATTTCCTGCTTTTGATTGAAGTAGGTTGTGTTCAAAACTTTAATTTTTTCAAAATGGCAGAAATCATCAAAGTCGGTTGCTGAAAGATAATGTAAATTCGGTGTATCATACCAATGAAAAGGCATCAGATCTGTCACAGGTGTTTTACCACTGAATAGAATCGAAAAACGAATTTGCCAATGTGAAAAATTGGGGAAAACAATGATTACTTTTTTACCTATTCGTAAACACTCTTTTATAATCTCACCAGGATTTAATGTTTGTTGTATGGTTTGGTTCAAAATAACATAATCAAAACTTTTATCGAGATGATGTTTTAATCCGTCATCTATATCACCATGGTGAACATATAAGCCTTGTTTTACGCACTGAATGATACATTTGTCGTCTTTTTCAATGCCTTGTACCCTAACTCCTTGACGTTTCATTAGGATCATCAATTCACCAAAACCACAGCCGAGGTCAAGAACACGCTCACCAGATCTGACAAGATTTGCAATATAAGAAATATCGGGCCGATGTTTAAGATCTAATTCTCCATGCCCTTTATAAGTGGAAACATTCATATGGAATCGGTAACCTCATCCGTTGCTTTTAAAAAATCTCGAAGAATAGAATCTTGTTCAGCACTTGGTAACAAAAAAGAATCATGTCCCGCCGGATTCTTTAATTCGATGAAGCTAACAGGTATTGCATTGACTTCAAGAGATTTGACAATTTCTTCTGATTGGTAAGGGGGATAGAGCCAGTCAGAAGTATACGCTACAACAAGAAATCTACATTTAACATTCGCTAGTGCTTTAGTTAGCTCTTTGCCAGTTCCAAGGCTAAAGTGATCCAATGCTTTTGTCACATAGATATAAGAATTTGCATCAAATCGATCTACAAAGGACTCACCTTGATAGATCAAATAACTCCCCACAGCAAAATCGGCAGTTTGTATATTTCCTTTCGGTGGATTTCTGCCAAATTTATCTCTCATCATCTCGTCGGATAAATAGGTGATATGACCGACCATTCGTGCCAAAGCTAATCCTTTAGAAGGTTTGTTGTCGTTTGTATAAACGCCATTGTTCCAGTTGGGGTCGGATAGTATCGCTTGTCTTCCAACTTCATTGAAAGCAATTTGTTGTGCAGAATGTTCCGATGTTGATGCCATTACGATACAATTTTTAAGTCTATTTGGGAAAGCGACTGACCACTGTAATGCTTGCATACCGCCCATTGATCCGCCAACCACAGCAAATAGTGTATCGATTCCAAAATGTGAGATCAATTTTTCTTGTGCATTTACCATATCTGCGATGGAAACGAAGGGAAACGAAGATTGAAACGGTTTTCCAGTCTTTGGGTTTGTGGAGAGTGGTCCGCTCGAACCTTTACAACCTCCGATTACGTTACTGGAGATGATAAAGTATAGATTTGTATCAAATGCCTTTCCTGGACCAATGTAATAATCCCAGTATCCTGGTTTTTTGTCGCCTTCATGGAATCCTGCCGCATGCGCATCACCTGAGAGTGCATGACAGATTAGAATCGCATTGTCTTTTTTGGGGGAAAGAGTTCCATATGTTTCATACGCAATCTCAAGTGGTTCAATGGTCTCTCCATTGTCCAATGTGAGTGGGGAAAGATTTAAAACTTTTGTCTCGACTATGCCTACGGACTGTGGATCGGATGGTTCTCGGTTCTCAGGCGTAGGCATATGTACTCTCTAGATCAGATTTTTTGCAATGCCTCTTCTAAGTCTACAAGAATGTCGTCAATATGCTCTAGTCCTACAGAGAGTCGGACAAAGCCAGGTGTTACACCCGCCGATAATTGTTCTTCCGAAGTCAATTGTTGGTGAGTCGTAGAAGCGGGATGGATCGCTAATGATTTCGCATCGCCAATGTTAGCAAGCAAGCTAAACAGTTCCAACCCATCAATGAACTTTTTGGCTTTTTCTACTCCACCTTTGATTTCAAAACCAACAATCGCACCGAACAATCCACGGTGGTGGTACTTTTTAGCAATCGCATAGTTCTTGTCAGTTGTAAGACCTGGATAGTTGACCCATTCAACTTTTGGGTGTTTACTCAAGAATTCCGCAACTTTTAGTGCATTTGAAGAATGTCTCTCCAGCCTAAGTGCCAACGTCTCAACCCCTTGAAGAATCTGCCATGCGTTAAATGGCGAAATCGCCGGTCCCATATCTCTTAAACCTTGCACTCGTGCTTTTAGTATAAATGCAATGTTGACTCCACCGAAAGGTTCAAATTTTCCAAAAACTTCCCAAAACTTTAATCCATGGTATGACGGATCTGGTTCAGTAAAATTTTTGAATTTTCCATTCCCCCAATTGAAATTGCCACCGTCGACGATGATCCCTCCGATCGAGGTTCCATGACCCCCTAAAAACTTAGTAAGAGAGTGAACTACAACGTTTGCTCCATGTTTCAATGGATTCACTAGGTAAGGTGATGGCATTGTGTTATCGATTACTAAGGGAACACCGGCTTCCGCCGCCACTTTTCCAACAGCTTCAATATCAAGTGTATCTAATTTTGGATTTCCTAATGTTTCAGCGTAATACGCTCTTGTTTTATCATTCGTAGCTTTACGAAAGTTTTCCGGATTGGATTGGTCTACAAAGTGAACTTTGATTCCAAGTTTAGGAAAAGTATAATGGAGAAGATTGTAGGTTCCACCATACAAAGAAGAGGAAGCGACAATTTCTTGGCCGGCTTCAACAATGTTCAAAAGGGCAAGCATTTCGGCGGATTGTCCAGAGGCAGTAGCGAGAGCCGCAACACCACCTTCAAGAGCGGCCACTCTTTTTTCCAAAACGTCCGTTGTCGGGTTCATTAAACGTGTATAAATGTTTCCGAACTCTTGGAGACCGAACAATCTTGCTGCATGGTCTGTATCTTTGAAAACGTATGAGGTTGTTTGGTAGATTGGAACCGCACGTGAAGTGGTTGTCGGATCTGGTTCTTGTCCGCCGTGAAGTGCAATGGTTTCTGTTTTAAAATTTCGTGGCATGTTGTCTGTGCTCCCTGAGATGTATTCTGTCATTCTGCCCGAACATTCCCCGAAAGTCAATAAAAATCCAATAAAGTGAACTTGTTCGTCAAGTTATTGGATTCATAGACCCGACAGTTAAATTAGTTATTTTCCTTCTAGGAAGATTCGATACTATAATGAAACCCATGAATCGCTTCATTTTCTTGTTTTTCTTCGTTGGATCAGTCCTATCCACCTTCCCATTGCTTGCGCAGGTATGGATTCCAACTGGAACTGAAACAAGAAGACCATCAGCTCTTCAATTTGATTCAGGAGCGAATAGTTTTAAGGGTGATTATTATGGATTTATATCACCAAACATAACGTATAACCATGGCTCCAAGTTTGGTTACTCTTTTTCCTTGCCGATCAATCTACTTGCAGTCGATAGAGAACCACTGATTGACGGCTCAAAACCAGGTAAAATACGTGAAATGGACTATAATAGTCGGGCGGACTATTTTCGAGTTTTGAATTATATCTCTTACGGAACCTACAACCAACAAGTTCCAGGAAAAATTACATATTCCGTATATGCAGGAAAGGTGATCGATGGCTATATCGGACATGGAACGATTGTCAATAAATATCAATCATCTTCTCGGTTTGATTCATACAATCCATCAGTAATGGCAGATTTAAACTCTGATTATGCTGGTGTTCAATATTTCTCTAATTCCGTATCTAATTTTGAAGTAAATGCAGCCCGTGTTTATATAAAACCGTTAGCTATCGGACGAAAGATATACTCCATGTTTGAAAATAACTCCGGAGGAGTGTATTTTTTAAATATTCGCGGAAAAGTTTTAGATGACGCAGGACGGAAAAGTGTAGAAGAGGAATTGGATACAAATGCCAAACCTACTGATAAAGGAAAAAAAGAAATCCGCCCAATCAACAAAGATTCTCGCATGGAAATTGTTGATAATGACCCTTGGTACAATCGACTAACTCTTGGTTATACAAATGCATGGGATAAATCTGCTCCAACTCAAGTAAGTTACAATTCCAATGGTGCGCCTGTAACATTGACCAATAGGGATAATCCACAAACAAGCGATAGTAAGCGAGTGAGCATCGAGGGTTTTGATGCGGAATACCGGCTTTTAAATTTACCATTTCTTGAATTTACTCCTTACTTGGATTTTAACCGAATCAAGACATTGGACAATTCGACAGGTACACATTACGGAGCGATGATGCGACTTGGAACGAAAGATTTGAATGTAATACTCAAGCCTGAATTACGGCAGATGACTGGAAATTATGCTCCCATGTATTTTGATAGTTTTTATGAAATCGAAAGATTCCAAAACTTTCCTACAGGTGCGCCTATGCGTCCAAAATTGGAACAATTAGAGAATCAATCAAATGCCACTGTGAAAGGTTATTATCATACGCTCTATGTTAACTTCTTTCACTTGGGTTTTGAATTCGCTATTGAAGATTACGGTGGTAAGGGGAAACAAAGGGTCTTTGCGGCGGCCTATATTCCTATAGGGTCATCATTTCAACTCTCATTTTTTTATACAAAGAAAGGATATGATGGGCAAGGAAAGGCACTTCAGATTGATGAAAATGCCCAAGGAGCCGCCGAGATTTCAAAATCCTTCGGACCCTTAATGCTACGAGTTCAGAATTACCGCAGGTTCTACTTGGATGTGAGCGAAAAATCTTTCATTTCTTCCGATGAGTTAAGGTTTCTTGTTTCCGGTGGGATCAGCTTCTAACCAGACATTCATCTGATACAAAAATCCATGAAAGGCATGTTCTGTTCGTAGGATCACGTTTCCTAAACTCACAATTTGATGTCCACTTTCCCTCAAAACATCCAATTCAGAAAGAGTAAATCCTGACTCGGGTCCAAATAAAAAATTCGGGTAAAATCCGTTTTGCCAATTTTCTTTTATAGTCGATTCTTCTCCAAGGAAGGATCTGCCCGACGGGTCAAACACATAACATAATTTGTCCTTAGTTTGTTTGAGATAATTGGATTGCGAAGTCGAATAAGAAACTTGGGATGGGATTGGGTTTCCGGATTGTGACATTCCATCTAGAATGTCTTGAAGTTCTTTTCCATTGTACAATGGTGAGGTCAGGTATTGTTTATTCTTTTGATTCCAATAAATAAAATTGATTTTTCCTAGTCCGTAAACACCGGAAAGGAATAATATTTTTTTCCCAGTTTGTGGTCTTGGCATGGCAAAGTATACCTGAGTAAGGTGGATAGGTAAGAGCGGGTATTCATTCTCACAAATTCTCTCAGTAACTGTTACCGAGTCTACTTCGATTGAGATGATTTCAAAGAGGCCCTTTTTCTGACCTGGAAGGATCACTTTCAGAGAATCTCCAACACTCTTTTTTAAAATAGTTTGAATGTGTTCTGATCGAATTCCTTTGATAACGATACTGTCTTCGGATACCTCATCCTCGGTCGTAATCACGATCCAATTCATTTAAATATCGATCGACGGTTCTCTTGGGTCAATCGGCGGGAGATTTGGCGTAGGATCTTTTGGATCCAAACTATCTATCGGTGAATGCTCCTGTTGCTCCGGTGGAGGAGTCGAAACATTGGTATCTGGCTTTGTTTGTAATCCACGAACAAAATATAAAAATAGAATTCCAAATAGTAAGAGCTCGATGACAATTTTTGGTCTCTGCCAAAACCGAAGACCGTTTCGTGTATTATTCCGTTTGGCTTCAAATTTGGTCTTTATAAAATCGATGGGGGCATATAACAAATCTATAAATAGATTATAATATTCTTGTTTACTTGGTTGAAATTCAAAAGGTTTCGATGATTCCTTTCTGAAATCAGAATCGATCAGAGAGTCAAATTGAAATCTATGGGAACAAACAGGACAGCTAACAAGAACGGTTCCCTGACTTGCAGGGAACCGAAGAGTAGTGGAGCAATTCGGACAATTTTTTAGGTAGTTCAATGAGAACTAGAAACTGTTAGTATTTTAGAGAGTTTTTAAGAGCCTCAACATTCTTTTTGTAATGTTTGTTAGAGTCTCTATCGTTGTAATCAAATACTTTGGTGAATAGTTTATCAAAATAATCCAGGTTTTTGAAATAGAAGGCTTTTTTGAATCTATTTCTGATCGGATTTGTTTTGGTATTTTCAACATTGGAAAGAATGTATTTTCCTACACCTTTTTCCGAAGGAGTCTCTGGAGCGCCCCAATTTGGAAAACCATCATGTTGATAAAATAGTTCTATTTTGTCGTTGTGAGCAGGAGCAACATTTGGAGCCGTATCCATGATAACAGAAATGATTTTATCTTCGATTACGAAGTTGTTCTGGTAAACGTAAGTTCTGACTTTTGAAAGATTTCTCGGTGCTTCTTTTCTAGGATCTGGGTCTGCGTTGTTTGCGCCTTCAAAAAAGAGTTCCATCTTTTTTGATTTTGCTCCCAAGTTTTTGTATGAACGGCCATCATCCGATCCAACAAAGTCAAAAACTTCTAGATGGATGCAGGTATTGTCTTTGGACTCCTGGTCTGGGGCCAATTCGCAACGCTCGCCATCTGCACTTGGCTTGCCCTTATAAAGGACAGTTCTATGCGGAAGTGTGCGAACTTTCATTTTAAAAAGAACAGTATGCCGTGTTAATTTTTTATAAACTTCAAAGATATTGTCATCCAATTCTTTTTCCGTATCAACAATGGATTTACCCTCTTGCGTTGTGTCGATCCCTGCTTGTGCGGATCCGGCTTCTGTGCTTCCTGCCTGAGCATACAACCCAAGGCTAAGGAAAAAAATAGGAAGAAATTTTAGTAGTTTCATGTCCGAGTCATCCTAAAAACGGTTTAATTGAGGATACCTTTGAACGGCAGTCACCCGTAAAGTAGTATCCTGTATAAATTATCGGTTTTTCTGAGCCAAGGTTGACGAAATTATCCAAAATTCTTACTTCCAGACAAAATCTGGAATGGATTCGAGGTAAAAATCGGGATTGGGAGCCGAAACTTCTTTGCCCGATGCGATCATTTGGGTGATCCAGCGCCGCTCCACGTAATCGCAAAAGTCCTTTAAGTTCCTCCCAGAAGAGCCTTCCAATCTTAGGGATATCCTTAATCTTGCTTCCATTGGCAATTGTTTGGCATAACCTTCTAAAATTTGTGCACGCTCCTGTTCATTTGGCAGAGGAAAGTAGATCTTTCGATCAAAGCGAGAAACGAGAGCGGGGTCTAAATCTTTTTTGCGATTGGTTGCACCAATGGTGATTGTATTTCCGTTTGCAGTAAAGCCGTCTAACTTGCGTAAGAGTACGCTTAAAAGATTCCTGGTCGCCTCAAAGAGTCCATCTTCCCTCGATGTAGCCAGGGAATCAATTTCGTCCAAAAATAACATGGATCTTTTGTAGAGTGATGCCGCATCAAAGACCATTGCCAAATTTTGTGAAGATTCACCATAATATTTGCTTAAGATCGATTCAATGGGAACGTAAATCATGGGAACATTGCAAATGCTCGCCGCAATTTTTGCCATTGTCGTTTTACCAACGCCTGGTTCTCCTTCGAAAAGAACGGCTCTCGGTAGAATCGACGTTGGGAATTTGCGAGTGAATTTTGTAATCTCAAAGAAAGGTTCGGGCCTAAGGATTGGCATGATGAGACTTTCCATGATCTGATCTTTTACACCTTCGTATCCATAAACAGATTCGAAATCAAGCAGAGTGCCTTTTGATTTTTCTTCCGTTGGATCATAGACATCAACTCCCAATTTGATGAGAATTGCTTTCGGATCTCTCTCTGTTTGCGTTGGGTCTTGAAAAAAACGAAAGAGTCCAATGCATGACTGGAGTTCTTTAAAGTTAAAATCACCTCGTTTAGAAACTTCTAATTTTAGAGTGGTTCCGTTGAATGCATAGCGAAATCGAATCTTTGCCGACAGGTTCTTTTCTGGCTCAAATAAGTTGTCGTTTAGTCCCTGTAAGCTGAAATACCCATTTTCAAAATTATAAATTCTAAAGTTTTCTATATAATTGCGAATCACACCAATTGATTCGAAAAGTTTTTCTTTTCCAGGGTCGGGTGTGGAAAATTTGAAGATCGAGTCTTCCTTTTCTGATTGAAACTCGAAGCCTATACTTCCTATTTCTGAAAATAAAAGTTCTTTTGCTTTAAAGAAATCTAAGGTGGAAGGTAAACTAGACATAATGAACAAAAAATGTAAGTTTTATTTTTTTTCAAGGAAGGATTTTTTATTTCTCCGACAGTAATGAAAGAAGAGGGAATTCATGGGTGAAGGTTCGCTATCACAGGAAGATATTGATGCATTGCTTGGGGGTTTCGGAGGAGGCGGTTCCGCTCCTGCCGGAGGTGGAAGTGGTGGTGGCCTTGACGATCTAGATGCTCTTGTTGGCGGAAGCGGTGGGGGAGATGACGGTCCTTCTTTTGACGATATTGCGGCGGCCCTTGGTCCTAGTTCCACACCAGCACCAGCAAAAACATCCTCCAAACCACAATCGGGCGGCGGCGGTGGAGGCGGAGGAAGCAATACTGCCAATCTCAATTTACTTCTGGAAGTTACATTACAACTGACAATTGAATTGGGTAGAACTACAATGTTTATCAAAGATGTTTTACAATTAACAGAAGGCACTGTTGTGGAACTTGACAAGAACATCGGAGAGGAACTAGACATCCTTGCTAATGGAAAGTTAGTTGGGCGAGGGAAATTGATTGTTCTCGATGATTACTATGGCATTCAGATTACCTACATTGTAAATCCCATGGATCGATTGGGTGGAGCTCCTGCATTTATGTAAAATAAGGCAGTAAAACACTTGCCTTATAGAATGGCATTTCCATATCCTAATGGACATGCTACGATTTTTGATTTTCACACTCACACTCGTTTTTACCTTCAATTGTAAAGATAAATCGCTCCCTCTTCCATTTGGTGCCGAGATTCGCATCATGCCCGTTGACACAATCGGGAAGGGCAACATTGATACAAATGGTTACTACATTGCCGAAAAGGATAATTATAGAGTCATTTATATTGAAATAGATAAGAATGGCAATGGCTCCTCAGATGAATTCATTTGGCAGGGGCATGCTACTTCCCAGAATCCAAACGAACCTGCAGTTCGAACAATGGTAAAAGTGCACGAAGAAGTAGATGAAAACAATGACGGGAAAGTGGACTTGATTCGTTGGTTGCTCCCCAATGAACTCATCGCACTCACGCAGAAAGATTCAAATCATGATGGTTACTTTGAAACGACTCAATACTATAATTTGAGGAAGCGCATTGTTCGTCGGGAAATCGATACAGGAAAAGGTTTTCCAACCATCTTCATTTTTTCAGACAGAGCAGAAATTGATACAAATGGGGATAGAATTCCGGATCAAGTTGTGCTCGGCACTTCTGATTTGATGTTAGAAGAAAAAGCAATGAATCTTCGGGATGCGAAACCTTTAAAAGCCGATGACTCTGTATTTTTAAATCCTAAATTGTTACCTCAAGAAGAACGCCCGATTTTGGGAAGTGGAATGAATTAAAAAGCTTCTATTCAATATCCGTTGGCATACATGAGATGCTGCCAACGGAATTCTCATTTGTGGAATTCTGCGTCCACCGTTTATGTTTTAGATTTTTTACCTTCCGTTAGGTTTGCTATGAGGTTTGGTAAATTCATAACATCTGCGGGAATAAGGATCTCTGTATTTTCCTTTGCAATTTTTGAAAAATTTTGAATGAACGCTTTTGTGATCTGTAGTTTGATCGCCGCAGATCCTGACTGTTCCGAAATGGATCCCGCAATGGATTCGATTCCTTTAGCCGTCGCTGCCGCCAGTGCTTCCACTTCGTTCGCCTTACCTTCCGCAGAGTTGATTCTTCTTTGTTTTTCACCCTCTGATTTATTGATCGCTTCTTCTTTTAAGCCGAGAGATCGATTGATTCTAGAGTCTCTTTCCCCTTCAGAAAGCAGGATTTGCGATCGTTTGACGATCTGTGCCTTTTTCTCTTTTTCCATTGCATCTAGTACAGATTTTGGAGGGACAATGTTTAGAATCTCGTATCTATTTACCTTGATTCCCCATGGTTCAGAAGCCTGATCAAGTGCGGCTACAATTGTAGAGTTGATGAGATCTTTTTCTCCGATTGTTTTGTCGAGTTCCATTGTACCGATTACCGAACGCATTGTGGTTTGTGCAAGTTGGATGGAAGCAAATCGATAATCTTCGATTCCATAAGACGCACGAACGGGATCGATAATTTTCAAATACAATACACCATCTACCTTCACCTGAACATTGTCATGCGTGATACAGATTTGCGGTTGAACATCAATCGCCTGTTCTTTTAGTGTATGGTAATATGCATCTCTATCGATAAACGGAAGAAGTAAATGAAATCCCGCTCTAAGACTTTGATTGTATCTGCCTAATCTTTCGACGATCAAAACATCTTGTGCTGGAATGATGCGAATGCATCGAAAAATTTTGTAGGCAAGGTAAATGGTTACGAGTGCCCAAAAAGCTATGATATGATATTCCATATTATTCTACTCCACCTTGAGGAAGTTTGGTTGTAATTCTTGACAAGCCTTCAAAGACTCCACTAATATTTGCTAAATTTTCTGGTACAACCGTAGTCTTCGAAGTTTTTAATACAGTTCCTAGCGCATCCAAATACTCTTGTGTGATTTGGAGACTGACGGCTTCCTTTCCACCCTTTTTCGCAATTGCATCCGATACGAGCTGTAATCCTTTTGCTGTCGCTGTCGCGATTAACTCGATTTCTTTTGCCCGACCTGTAGCTTCGTTCACTAGGCGAATCTTTTCACCTTCAGAAATATTGATGGATTCTTGCATTTCTCCCATCGATTTGTTGACAAGAGATTCCTTTTCACCTTGAGAAATCGTAATCTCTGCTCTTCTTTCCCTTTCCGATTTCATTTGGTCTTCCATGGCAAGGAGGATCTGTTTTGGGGGAGTGATGTTGCGAATTTCATACCGAGTGACCTTGATACCCCAAGGGTCAGTCGCTCGATCAATATTAGAGACTACGTTTGAATTGATCTCCTCTCTTTCCGAAAGTAGGTTGTCCAATACCAGCTTTCCGATCTCAGAACGGAGTGTTGTCTGTGCTAGCTGGGAAGTGGCCAACATAAAATTATCGATACCGTACGATGCTTTTTCTGAATCGATTACCTTCATATAGAGCACTCCATCCACTTCGACAGAAACGTTATCTTTTGTGATACATACTTGAGGATCAATATCGATAGTTTGTTCTTTGAGGTTCTGTCTGTAGCGAATTTGATCGATGAATGGGAACAAAAAGTAAAATCCTGGTTTTAAAACTCCTTGCAAAACGCCTAGTCTTTCTTTTACAAATTCGCTTTGTTCGGGAACGATGATGAACGTCTTTCGAACGACGTAGACGGCCAAAATAAATAATACAACGATAACATTATCCATGAATGGTTGATTCTCTCCTGATTTAGAATGTAAGTCATAAGAGTAGGAAATGCCATACAGAAGAAAAAGGATTTTTTATATCTGTCTTCGTTTTTTTATGTTTTGAGAGTTAGGGAAGCATTGAGATCGGCTCTACTGTAAAGGTAAGATTTTCTCTTTTTAAAATGCGAACCTTGTTCCCTTTAGGAATTCTTTCTGTCGTACTAATGGCATCCCAGACAGTTCCCTGGAACTTCACTTTGCCTCCAAGTTGGCCGACGAGGATGTCAGATTCAACAGGTACGATTTGATTTAGAAAATCATCTTTAATAAAGGGGTCTTTGGACTTTTCGGAACGGAAAAGTTTTTTCACAAAATGACCACCTAAAATCAATGAACCCAGCGTAGAAACCATCCAGACAATCGCCTGATGGTTGAAACTAAGTGGAACGAGTCTTGCCACAATCCCTGTAATGATACCGCCAATGCCTAGGAACATGATAAATGTCCCAGGAAATACAAATTCCAAGGCAATAAAGATAATGCCCCCAATGACCCATAAGTATGGTGAATTTTGAAACAGGATATCCAATATTTTCTCCGCAACTCACATCTATTCTTTGCAAAGATCTGAGTGGCAACAAAAATTATACTTTGAATCATTTCTAACTAAGAAAGCCTGGAAGGAATGAAGTTAAGAATATCTGTTGTTATCGTAAGCGTCATTCTGCTTTGTCAATTTGTGCCGATCGACAGGTCCGTGAGTAAAGAGGAGGCACCTCTAATCGCCTCCGAAGAAGTGACTTCGATTCTGAAACGTTCCTGTTATGATTGCCATTCCTATCAGACAGTGTGGCCATTCTATTCTTACGTTTTCCCTATTTCCTATCTGATTTCTGACCATATCAAAGAAGGAAGAAGTGAATTGAACTTTTCAAATTGGGAAAAGCTTTCGCTTAAAAAAAAATCGACTGCCGTTGCGTCCATCTTAGAAGAGATCGAAGAAGGGGAAATGCCTATTTTCAGTTATACGATCATTCATAGAGGCGCAAGGCTCACCCAAACTGAGATTGAGATCTTAAAAAAATGGGCAGAAGAAATTGATGCAAAATACGAGGAGGAAACAAAATGAAACAGAAGAAACTTTGGGGAGGACGTTTCTCTGAAGCTCCATCTTCACTTATGGTTCGCATCGGTGAATCGATTAGCTATGACAAAGCACTTTACCATCAAGATATCCAAGGTTCCATTTCCCACTCAAGAATGCTGAAAAAGATTGGAATTCTCACTCTTGAAGAACAAAAAAAAATTGAGACTGCACTTTTAAAAATCCGTAAAGAAATCGAATCAGGTGATTTTGAATTTAAAATTGAGAGTGAAGACATTCATATGTCGATTGAAACTCGCCTAACGGAGATATTGGGAGATTTAGGAAAAAAGCTACACACTGCTAGATCTCGTAATGATCAAGTATCTCAGGATGTGAGACTTTTTTTAAAGGATGAGATTCGGTCCATTTTAAAAGATCTATTCGGTTTACTTTCCACTTGGGTGGATAAAGCCGAAAAAACTGTTTCAATTGTGATCCCAGGTTATACACATTTACAAATTGCACAACCAATCCGAGCATCACATTATTTCCTCTCTCATTTTTGGGCAAATGTTAGAGATTTCGAAGACTTTCTTAGTTCCTATGATAGAGCAGACGAGCTTGTGTTAGGTTCCGGTGCACTTGCAGGTGTAAACTATGAGACAGATCGTGATTTTCTGATGTTAGATCTGAATCTATCTCGCATGTCAGAGAACTCGATCGATGCTGTAAGCCAAAGGGATCATGTGCTAAAATTTTTATATGCAAGCTCACAGTTTTATATCCATGCCTCTCGGTTCTGTGAGGAAGTGATTTTATTTTCCTCGCAAGAGTTTTCCTACTTTCGTTTGCCGGATTCACTGACAACAGGCTCTTCCATTATGCCGCAAAAAAAGAACCCAGATGTTGCAGAATTGATACGTGGTAAGTCTGGACGTGTGATTGGCGGTCTCAATCACATGTTTCTAATGATGAAAGGCACTCCTTTTGCTTACAATCGAGATTTCCAAGAAGACAAAATCCCTTTGTTCGATGCAATCAAACAAGTCAAACTTGCGATCGAAGGGATCACTGAAATGGTAGAAGGAGTGGAGTTGTTTCCGAACAATGCACTACGAAGTCTACGTAGTGGATTTTCAACTGCGACAGATCTCGCCGATTGGTTAGTCTTTCAAAAGAAAATTCCATTTCGCACATCGCACGAAATCGTTGGTCAACTTGTCCGAGTCTGTTCAGAAAAAGGTTGGGATTTATTTACGATCCCTGTGGGCGAACGTGGAAAAATTCATGCAGTACTTGCAGATCCTGGCTATGATGCGGCTATTGTGCTTGAAACATCATGCGATAAAAAAAATGTTTACGGTGGTACCGCCAAACATCGTCAGATTGAACAATTGAAATCAGCAAAGCGTAAACTCAAAGAATTCGAAAAAAAACTAAATCAAATTTCAAAATAGAGGTAAAATCAACATGTTACGAGTTTCAAAAAAAACGTTATCCTTCTTTTCATTTCTAACTTTACTGATGCTGTTTTTTGCATGTTCTAACAAACACTTTAAAAAAATGACTTATGAACCTATAAGTTATGCGAAACAAACAGTAAACGTAAAAAAGCTGGAGGTTTCCAATGTGAAACTGCCAGACAAACCTGCCATTTATGCCATCATATCAACCAACACTGGAGATATGGTCCTGGAATTATTTGCAGATGCCGCCCCCAAAACGGTACAAAATTTTATCGACTTGGCTCAAGGTGAAAAAGAATTCTTTTCAGACAAAGGTACCGAAAAACGACCGTTCTATGATGGTCTCAAGTTTCACCGAGTGATCAAAGATTTTATGGCACAAGGTGGATGTCCGCGCGGTGATGGAACAGGCGGACCAGGTTTTAAATTTGAGGATGAAATCAATGGCAAATCGCTGGGCCTGGACACAATTAAGGTCAAAGATGCCCCCCAATTTCAAACCCAGCTGCAAAGAATTGTATTCACCGAATTCAATATTCAGTCTAGGCAAGATTTGGAGGCAAAATCGCAAGAAGTTGAGTCTGCGTATACAGACGCTCTTGAATTGTCGGTCCTAGAAGTGTTACATCGAGTGGGTTATCGATTTAACGAGGTTGTAAAAAGTGAAAGACCAATCCGAGGCTCACTTGCGATGGCCAATGCAGGTCCTAACACAAACGGATCCCAATTTTTTATCAATCAGGTGGATACGCCTCACCTTACAGGCATTCATACTGTATTTGGTCAATTGGTTCTGGGATGGGATGTCTTGGATAGGATCATCGACAAAGGGAACCTTCAGACGACAATCAAACACATTGCAATCATAGACAAACGCCAATGAACTACTTAGAAGGAATTGAAATCATTCAAAAATACACTTCTGGCTCATCCGTTGAGCCAGTTTTAGATTTTATTCGAAATGTTCCGCATGATGAAGTAGGGTTCTCGAATGCATTGGATGAGATCGGTGGTATCAATCGATATCCTGACCATCTGATCGGACTTTTATCGTTTATGAGCTTTATCCTTTCTCAAAAAAAGAAAGTAAATGACCTGTATGAACAAGCCCTGGACCGTTATGAGCTGTTGAATCAATTGACAGCGAAGCGAAAGCCGACAGAAGAAGAGGCAAAAATAAAAAAAACCCTGACGGATTTTATTCTAAAAGTCGAGAAGGTATTCGAAATCCAAGACCTTACTGACGAGAGTTTAGTTAAAGAGCTGAATCGATTTGTCTCAGAGGCAAATCTATACGGAATCACTGAAAATGAAGTGAAAAACTTAAAAATTGCCGCCAAAACGGTTGCACTTGTAGAGTCCCACTTAGACAAACACAGGGAAAACTACTATCAATATAAAAAACTCAAGGCGGTTTTTGAAAGATTGATTCGTATTGCAGATTTTATTATTGCAGATGCGAAACGAATGGTATCTTAATTTAGTTATGTCTTAAAAAAACAATTACAGATTTTT
>JAPZRK010000037.1 GCA_027531445.1 Leptospira sp. | reverse complement strand
ATTGCTGATATGGCGGTTCTACTAAATGGAGCTGTAGACGTACCAAGAGGGTCCGATTCTACCCCGCAAGAAATTCAATATATCTTAGAACATTCGGAAAGTAAATATTGTTTCGTAGAACACCAAAAGTTGTATGAATCTTTAAAACCGATACTTCCGCAGACTAAAGTGGAAAAAGTCTTTATCTTGGATCCAGCGTTCACTTCTACAGAAAACAATGTTTATTCTCTTCAAGATTTAATTAAATTGGGTGAAGATTACAGAAAGAATCTACCTTCATTAGAGCTTAGATCCAAACAAGTAAAACCAGACGATCTATTCACTATCATCTACACATCTGGAACCACAGGAATGCCGAAAGGTGTGATGTTGACGCATCAAAATATGGTATACAACGTATTAAAAGTACCACCAAAGGTTGGTTTGATGCCCGGTGACCGAGCGCTGTCAATTTTACCAGTATGGCATATTTTTGAAAGAGCCATCGACTACGCACTATTATCCGAAGGTGCAAGTATTGCCTATACTAATGTCCGTGATTTAAGAGATGACTTTGGAAGAATCAAACCTACTTTTATGGCATCTGCTCCAAGACTTTGGGAGAATCTATATCTAGGAATCAAACAAAAACTAGAAAAAGCACCAGAATCACGCAGAAAGCTTTTTGAATTTGCGTATGACGTTTGTAAAAAATGGAAAGATGGAACTGACTATTTATCCGGCAATAAACTAATGGCTACGGAAGAAAGTCCTTTCGAAAGAGCAAAAAATACAGCGGTTGCTATCGCAAATTCGATCAATCTATACATCCCAGCGAAAGTATTAGATGGTATCGTATTTTCCAAGTTAAGAGATGTTCTTGGAGGCAAACTTCATGGAACGATTTCCGGTGGTGGTGCTCTTCCTGCTCATGTGGATGAGTTTTTTAACGTCATTGGCATTCCAGTCTACGAAGGATATGGTATGACAGAATGTGCACCTATCATTTCTGTTAGATCTGTTGGAAAGGTAGTTCAAGGGTCTGTAGGTTATTGGCCAGACGGAACATCTGTTAAGGTTTTAAATGATCTTGGGGAAACTGTCCCAAGAGGAAAAATGGGTGTCATCCATGTAAAGGGACCTCAGGTGATGAAAGGCTATTACAAAAATGAAGAGGCTACAGCAAAAACTCTTAAAGACGGATGGCTAAATACGGGAGATTTGGGATTCGTTTCCTTCAATAATACATTGTCTGTTCGTGGACGAGTAAAAGATACCATCGTACTTCTAGGTGGAGAAAATGTGGAACCAGTTCCGATTGAGAATCTTCTACTTGAGGATGCAAATATCAACCAGGTAATCGTGGTCGGACAAGATCAAAAATCGCTTACCGCTTTGATCTGGCCAGATAAAGAAAGATTGAAAGAGGCTGGTATCACATTCAAAGAAGGTGAAGATTTGAATCAAAATAAGGAAGTCAGGGCATTTTACCAGGCAATTATCAAAAAACAAGTCTCATCAGAAAATGGGTTCAAATCTTTTGAAAAGCTAACTGACTTTAGATTCTTGCCTAAGGCTATGGAAGTTGGTGACGAGATCACGAATCTATTCAAAATGAAAAGAAATGTGATACACGATAAGTACAAAGACCTGATCGCAAGCATGTATAAGTAAATTGACAGCTTAACCTTTTTAAAGGCCTTTCATTATTTTGAGGATGATTTCCTCTAAATCATTTGAGAGGCCTTTTGTTTTTAACAAACCTTCCAATCCCGTTTTTGCGATCTGTTTCAATGCTTCTGCTTGTAAATTCACGGATTGGAAAAGTTTGGCAAGACTGGACGCAATTTGAGGATTGATACCATTCAATCTCTCAATCACAGAAATCATAAATCGATAACCACTACCATCTTCTCTGTGAAATGATCTCGGATTTCTTCCAAACGAAGCAAATAAAGATCTGACTCGATTCGGATTTTCCCAGTGAAATTCTGGCAAGGATTGCAGTTGTGTGACGATAGGAAGTGCATCTTTACCGAAGGAAACTTGCGCCGAGAACCAATAATCTAAAACCAATGGATCGTGTTTCCATTTTTCATAAAACAATTGAACGCTTTTGTACTTTTCTTTATGATCCACTTCACAAAGCATCCGAAGTATAAAAAGTTCCTCACTCATATGTTCTGCACTTTCCTGCTCTTGCAACGCGAATGAGGTTACTTCCTCCTCCCAGGATTCAACGTAAAACAAATAAGAAAGCGCCAATGCTTTGAGTCTTCGTTTCCCAATTTGTTCCCTAGTTTGAACGGAAGTCGTGACTTTGTTTTCTAGGTAGAGTTTTTTAAACTCATTTGCAAATTCGTTTGCGATCGATCGTACAAACGATTGGCGCATTTGATTTAATCTTTCATAATCATGATGATTTAAAAAATCGGATAGCTGTGTTAAACTAGGAGAACGAAGAAGATAGCTGAAATAATCCGTTGGGAATTTATTTTTAGAAACAAAGTATTCTCTAAATATGGAACAAATGGATTCGATTTGTATCTTTTCTTCATTTTGAAATGAGGATTCAAAAACTTTTTTGATTACTTCTTGAAGCGAAAAAAATCTAGAGAAGCCATCCGTCTCCCACTTGGCAAGAAATATCAAATCTTCAATTGGACGATTAAAAACAACTTTTACAGGTGCAGAAAAGCTGCGAAAGAGCGAAACAATCGGTTTCGATTTCAACTCTTTCCATTCTCGCTTCAATAACTTACCATTCTGGATGGCTATTTCATCTTTAATGATCCTTCCACTTGTATCAAAAAGTGCCATGGAAATCGGAAAACACAATGGTTCCAGTCCCTCTTCCGTGTCTATGTATGAAAGCTGGTAGGTTCCCGTAGCCGGAGACCAATTTTCCTCTACTCGAATTGTTGGAGTTCCTTTACGGTGATACCAGTTTTTAAAATAACCTAACGGTTCTTCACTCACTTCTTCCATTGCTAAGATGAATTCTTCGTAAGTGACACCCATTCCATCATACTTTGAGAGATAATGTTTTAAACCTAATTTAAACCTTTCTCTGCCTATGATCACAGAGAGCATTCGAATCACTTCGGCACCTTTTTCATACACTGTCACTGTATAAAAATTATTCATCTCTACATAGGATTTAGGGAGAATGGGATGAGACATGGGGCCTGCATCCTCAGCAAATTGATGTTCCATTAAAAATAGAACATCTTTAATTCGTTTTACACTGACATCTGTTTTATCTTCAGTAAACCACTGGTCACGAAATACGGTAAGGCCTTCTTTTAATGTGAGATTAAACCAATTTCTCAAGGTAACTCGATTCCCGGTCCAATTATGAAAATATTCGTGTGCAACAACTGCAAGAATCGATTCAAAGGTTTCGTCCGTTGCAGATTTTTTGTCCGCCAATACCAATTTTGAATTAAAGAGATTCAATCCCTTATTCTCCATGGCTCCCATATTAAAATCATCGACTGCAACAATCATATAAAGATCGAGATCATACTCTAAATCAAAAGTTTCCTCGTCCCAACGCATGGCTTCTTTTAAGGCCATCATCGCAAAATCTGTTTTTTGTAGATTGTTGTGATTTACATAAATCTTTAAGATTACCTCTCTACCGGACGACGTCCTATAAGTATCTTTAACCTCAGCTAAATTACCGGCAACGATTGCGAATAAATAACTTGGTTTTGGAAATGGGTCCACCCATATTGCTTCATGTTTTCCATCATCCAATTCTCGCTTCGCCATTTCGTTTCCATTGGAGAGCAGAACAGGATATAGTTGACGATCTCCAATTAATGTCACTTGAAATTGGATTAGGTTGTCAGGGCGGTCTATGGAATATGCAATCTTTCGAAAACCTTCAGGTTCATTTTGGGTACACAACATCGTACCCGAATGGTACAATCCTTCTAAAGCAGTATTTGATTTAGGTGAAATCGAATTTTCAATTTGCAAACGAAAGTTTGTCGCAGGCGGATTTTTTATCAGTATACCTTCCGCGTTCAATTCAAACTGATTGGCTTCACAAATCACGCCATCAATTCTAACTGACAGAAACTGCAAACCGATTCCATTCAAAAATAAAGAAGGGATATCGTAGTTTTTTACGGATTCATGCGCAACAACTAGGTATTCTGTTCTTACTATGGTTGTATTTAAGTCCAATTCAAAACGAATGGAAGCTTTTGGTGTATACCAAAGTGGAGGTGAATAATCCTCTATAAGATGTGTTTTGGATTTGAGAGAGGAAGAAGCCATCCTCTCTCTATCTCACGTAGGAGTCTGTTAGAAAAGTGATTTTTAGGATTGTCTTTCTTTTCTTTTATCTTCGGCAAAAGTAACCTTCAGGTTTCTCCCGTCGACTTCTTGCCCATTCATCTGACGAACCGCATCTGATGCCGCTTCATCCGTTCCATACGTGATAAACGCAAAGCCTCTAAAATTGCCAGTTTCACGGTCATGAATCATCTTTAGATCCTGAATTGCACCAAAAACAGAAAAGATCTGTCTTATATTTTCTTCTTTTAGGGTAAATTTTAGATTCCCTACATAAATTTTCTTAGAAATCATCCTAGCCTCATATAAAAACCCACTTCCCTTTAGAATGGGTCTGCTAGATTGAATCCCACGGATATAAATTGTCAATCCCAAATAATTCTTGCCTTTTCTTAATTTTATCAGAACGTTTTTTGACATCCATTTGAGCGGTATTTCTCTCCTATTCGGATTTTGTTAAAATGAACCAGTACAACTCAACGCAACAAATTATAGAGTTTAAAGACCATAGAGCACAAAAAGCAACATTCGTTAGGGTATTTTTGATTTTTTTTGGCCTCCTGCCGCTTGTTATTTTTGCACCTACCTTTTGGTTTATCTATGAAAGTGGAGAGCTAGAGCCAATTTTTCTTTTGGTATTTGGGCCTATGGCATTAGCATTTGCCATTGTCCCATTTATCTTAATGAAAGTGACCATGGGGAAACATAAAAAAACCCGTGTTTTAACTAACGAGAAGAAAGTGCAATTTTATGTTGGAAAGGATTTTGTTTCCGAAATTCATTTTTCGGAAATTGAAGAGATCAAACAATCACGATATACCTATACCGTAAAAACTAAAAATGGTTCCAGTACTGTTACAGTCTTTACAACAATTTTACCAAAAAAGGATGATCAGATTATTTCTGAGAATATCAATTTCCATAGAGCGAGACTGGACGCGGAATTGATTGCCAAAACTGTTAGGATTCCTTTGATCAATGAAGAAGGGAAAAAAAGAGACTTGGATGAACTTGATATTCCATTTCATCGTAGACCACATCCTGATTATGAAGAATTAAACCCTCCAAATTTTGAAAAAGCAAGCCAACTTACATGGGCTGATACGGGAACCGAGTTTGTATTAACATCTCGTTACAGTCCATTTGTTTTTAAATTTGTTGCTATAGTGCTTTCCTTCATCATCTTTTTAATTTTGCAAACTGCCATCGGAGATTTGTTAGGTGTATCAATTTTTGATTGGCAAACATTCCCTCCTACGATTTCCGAATCTATCTTTTCCTTGATCGTTCTAGCTTTGGCTCTTTTTCCGATCTCTTATGTATTTTATTATACAATATTTCCTCGAACATTCAAAATAAACAAAGAAGAAGTAGCATATGGTTCAAAAAAGATAAAACTGGATTCGCTTGAAGAAGTAATCCTAGATGATGCAAAACTACGACTCATTGGCGATCAAATAACGCTGGATCTCGGTCTCACTTTTTTTTGTGCAAATGATCAGTATTCACTTGTCAGAGACGCAGTCGTTTTTGGAATCCTATCAAAATCAAGTCGCGGCGAATCATCAAGTTTTTCGAAGTTCGAAACAGAGTTTTAATTTACACTGTAATTTTAATGGAAAATATGTTTTCTATGAAACAATTCGTAATACTCCTTCGTTACCTAGTCCCTCTTGAGACAGTAGAATCCTTTGTCAAAGTACACAGGGAGTATCTGGCAGAAGGCTATGCAAAGGAGATTCTCCTTGCATCTGGACCACAGAACCCGAGGACAGGTGGACTTCTTATCGGACGAGCGGAAAACCGCAATGCAATGAAAGCATTTTGCGATGCAGATCCCTTTTCAATCGAAGGTGTTGCAGAATACCAAATTATAGAATGGGCACCAGTCAAATGGCATCCCATGTTAGATTCCTGGATGAAATAATTAGATTTAAGGTTCGACTATGTCTTCCACAAAACAGCCAATCAACTCAATCGACTCAGATGCCTTACAATTAAAAGAGTTAGGTTATTCATCTAACTTTGATCGTTCCATGTCATTCTGGGAAAATTTTTCACTCGGATTTACCTACCTTTCTCCCGTAGTCGGAGTATATTCTGTTTTTGCCATGGCATTGCAAGCCGGTGGACCTGCTATGTTTTGGAATTATTTCCTCGTGGGGATTGGTCAGTTTTTCGTTTGTTTGGTATTCGGAGAAGTGGTTTCTCAATATCCCATTTCTGGCGGGATCTACCCATGGTGTTTGCGCTTAGTGGGAACAAGATGGGCATGGATGTCCGCCTGGGTTTATGCGTGGGCATTGTTTACAACAGTCGCCGCCGTTGCAGTCGGTGGAGCTCCTTTTTTGTCTCAATTACTCGCTTTTGAATCAAGTGCTTCTACATCGATTTGGATTGCTGTGGCAATGATCTTGATTTCCACTCTGCTAAATCTTAGCGGAACAAAGCTACTATCAAAAGTAGCGATGATCGGATTCATCTGTGAATTGGTAGGGGCAATTGTCGTTGGTGGATATTTACTCATTTTTTCCAGAACCCAATCCATTGGGATATTGTTTGAAACCTTTGAATTTGGATCAGGTGTCGATTATTTACCTGCCTTCATAGCTTCCTCGGTCGCCGCTATGTTTTGTTATTACGGTTTCGAGGCTTGCGGAGATGTGGCAGAAGAGACACCAAATGCAAGCACTGCGATTCCAAAATCCATGCGTATGACAATATACGTGGGAGGCGGTGCTGCAACTTTTATATGTTTGGCTTTACTTTTATCTGTTCCTGATCTTTCCAAGGCAATCAGTGGAGAAGATGCTGATCCAGTTACTACAACTTTAAAAGCCTCGTTAGGAGAAGTTGGTTATCGGATGGTGATTGCGATTGTTATGATTTCTTTTCTTTCCTGTTTACTGAGCCTACAAGCAGCCGCTAGTCGACTTCTATTTTCATTCGCTCGCGATGGTATGATCCTTGGAAGTAATCAATTGAGTACGCTTTCAGAAGCGACCAAAGTTCCCATCAAAGCATTAATTGTATCTGGTTTGATTCCGATTTTTATCGCAAGTTTAGGACATTGGCTCCAAGACGCAGTAAGCACCATCATAAGTTTTGCTTCGATTGGTATTTACATTGCGTTCCAAATGGTCGTGATCGGTGCGTTGTATGCAAGGTGGAAAGGATGGAAGCCCAAAGGAAGTTTTTCGTTAGGGAAATGGGGAGTTTTTGTCAATGTTATCGCCCTTCTCTATGGAATGGCGGCCGTGATTAACATGGTTTGGCCTAGAATGCCAGAAGAACCATGGTTTATCAATTTCGGTATGTTGACAACGAGTGGCATTGTATTCCTAACTGGATTTATTTATTTAATGATTGGAAAACCGCATACCAATCAAAAGATAAAACATGATTTTACTGTTTGATATAGTATTCTAGGTCTCCTGATACGCAGTATTCTTTATGGATTAAAATAAAATCTTTGGGTAATTTGCCACCCATACTATGAAATGTAATTACCTTTGTTCCGCTTTTAGTGCGTTTTAAACATTCTTTGGCCTGATGAATGGACTTACTAAAAGGTTTTAAGCCATGCGGAACAGTTCCATCGATCCTACCTGTTCCACGTAGACTTTCAAAAAATGGATTATAAAAATAGAAAACGGAATGCTCGTACCAATCAACTGAATTCATATCTCCACATTTAAACTGGACATTTTTCAAATTGAATTCAATGCGTAGTGCGTTCGATATTTCTGCCAATGAATTTCGTTTCTCGATGCCATTAAAATTTGCATCACACTTCATACTTGCATAAATACAAAACTTTCCGACTCCCGATCCAACATCTAACACAGAATCACTAGAGGTTAAACGTAAAAGTTCTAAACTTCGATCAATGACTTTTAAAGGGGTCCATTGAATGGCCGAGAGGGATCGAATGTTTTCTGGATAAAATTGGTCAAATTCAATATCAGTTATAGCGTGATTCTTTAGAATCCTACCTTTAATTTCTTTGATCTGCTCTTCTCTGATTTGGCGCATTCCACCGCTAACTCGACCAAATGGAAACCACATGATTTTTATACCTGATAACCAAGTTGAGAGGTGATGCCATACATTGTGACTAAAAATAAAACAATGCCCCAAGTAGGAAATTTCCAAAATTGTAGAAATACAAACGAAAGACTTACGAGAAAAAAATCAAGCCGACCACTCACACTAGAAACAAAAATAGGATCATAAAATACTGCAAAAAGTAATCCAACTACCACAGCACTGATACCTTTCATCACATATGCCGTAGACTGAACTTTATGCAAGCTTTCCCAAAATGGTAAGATACCAATCATTAGAAGATAACCAGGAAGAAACGCTCCGCATAAACAGATCAAAACGATAAAAAAAGTATAACTTCCCTTAGAAATGACAGCACCTATAAAAGCTGAAATCGTAAACAAGGGCCCGGGTAAAGTTTGTGCAAAACCATATCCTACCAAAAAAGTTTCCCTTATGATCCATCCCGATTGAACTATTTCCTCTTCCAATAATGCAATGACTACATGCCCTCCTCCAAAAACAAGGGAACCTATGCGATAAAATCTATCAAATAGGTTAAACAATGGATTGGAAAAAAGGGTACTGGCCAAAGGAAGGAAAACTAACAAGAATAGAAAGATACTAAGATACCAATATCCTAATTTTTTTGTCATGTTTGCATTGAAGCTGATCTGCGGAAGGGAATCAACATTTCGAAAAAATAAGAGTCCGATTCCACCGCCGATGATAATCATTAAAACCTGACCAAACATTCCTTGGATCAAATTAGATCCGATTGCCGCAAGAATCGCGAGTGTCACTCTCTCTTTATCAGGACAAAGCTTTTGGCCCATTTGTATGATGGCATGAACGATTACACTCACGGCGGCAATTTGAAGCCCTTTCAAGATTCCTGGGTTTAAAAACTGACCATATTCCAAAAATCCTGCTCCTAACAGCGCCATAAGTAACGCAGAAGGAATGGTAAATCCGAAAAAAGCCGCTAGTGATCCCATAACACCACCACGTATGGAGCCAAGTGCCATACCGATTTGACTACTAGCGGGTCCGGGTAAAAAATGACTTAACGCAACTAATTCAGTGTAGGCGTCGTTTGTGAGCCATTTTCTTTTGGTTATAAATTCTTGATGGAAGTAACTTATATGGGCAACAGGTCCTCCAAAGGAAGTGCATCCTAGTCTTAGAAAAATAAAAAAAATTTCAAATGTCTGCTTCCATTGATTTGCCATTTAAAACATTCTTTGCCCAAAATCATAATTTGCAAATCAGAAACATTTGAATTTTGATATTTTTGCTTTTTGATATTTAGGGTTGCTAGCCTGAATTGGATGTTAAAATGATCTAATATGGATAATAAAATTCAATATCTAAATCAGATCATCGAGATTATAGACACGAAAGTCACAGTTTTCAAAAAGAACAAAAACACTATGCATTCAACGGGTTATGCGGCGGAAAAGCAAGTGTTAACTCGCACGATCGAAGATGCCATCAAACTCGCTGAAGAAGTCAGGCCCGTGCCTTACTCGTTGATTAACGATTTAAAGTCATTAATCAAGCAACTATAGAAGATAACGTCATTTGCTTTAAACCAATAAGATAACTAGAATGATCATTCAATATTAGAAACCACAAAGTATTGATCTCCAAGGCATTGTGAATCCAACTTATAGATTTTTTATTGTTACGTATTTTCGTAAAAAAAACGCCTCTGATTTGAAAGAATTAGATATGACAATATAAAAAATTCATCTGATCTAGTTCATAATTTCTTCAATCAATGAAGTTAAAAGGGAATCTATAGCATTCTTTTTATGGTAATTGAGGATTTGCTCCGCTAAATACTCGCTACCTTTATTTTTTAAATCCGAATACTCAACTTCATTTAAATTTAAAAATTCTTTTAAAGTTTGTTTCCCATACAAATTGAGGAATGAATTTTGCAATTGTTGGATTAGATTTGAAGTCGTCGCCGATAACTTTTTATCATTTTTTAGTCGATCAATCAAATTTGATAGGGCAACCTCAGCCTTTTCCAATTGTTCTGAATTTGGTAAGGTTACTTCCGTAAATTGTGCATGTAATATCAGCAAACAAATATCATGTGGCATACTACTATTGGGTTGGAAACTTGTTGCATGTAAAAAGTCAGCGATTTTAGGTAAAAAATTTGGTAAAAACAAATTGATAAAGGACTTAATCTGTTTATCAAGACCAGTAGCCTGAATCATCCCAAAAAGAGGGTTTGTCTTTTTATTAAATTCAATGATACCACTTTCCAATATGTTAGCGATAATGTCCTGAATTGCCTTTTGTCCTAAAAGATCTACGAGTAATTTTTTAGAAGGATATACCTCTAAGCTTCCAACAAATTCGGTGATAGCAGATTCTGTTTCTGGTTCAATTCCTTCGGAAATCGTTTGGTAAGGATAGGCGGCTGATATATCAAGATTCAAAAGAGTTCGTAAACGATCCTTTTTTTTGGTAAATTGATCCAAAATGGAAATTGGCGGTAATCCGGATATTGTAGGAATCAACTTCTCAAGCGGAGCATCGAAAATAAAATCAAACAAGATACCACTTGTATTTTTAAGTTTTACGGGATCCTTTACAAAAGCAGAGACCTTTTCTTCGATAAGTGACTTGGATGGCATGGTAACGACCATTTTATCGAAGCTGGGTTTCGGGTTCGAGTCGGTTTTATTCTAATTTAAGGGATGTTTCGCGAAACTTGTGTTTGCTCAGAAAGGGGGACTCGCCCTCTCCGCTGTTCCCCCTTACTTGAGGGAAACACGCGCCGAGTCACGGCAACTCTCGTCGCCTCCCTTCCGGGTCGGCTCGTCAAATCATTGCTCCTATGGTCGCAACGATTTGGTCGATCTGCTGTTCGAGTCGGCTCTATTTTAATTTACGGGATCTTTCGTGAAACTTGTGTTTGCTCGAAGGGGGACTCGAACCCCCACACCTTGCGGCACTACCACCTCAAAGTAGCGTGTCTACCAATTCCACCATCCGAGCTCGGACCTAGGTCGTTTATTCGACCAGGGTATGAAAAGACTGGCTTTCGTCAATAATATCAATTTTCTCTTGTCACGACCCTTGCTCACGGTGGTAAGGTAGACACAATACTATGCAAGTATCTGATCTATACTTCAGACTCAAACTTATCCTTTTTGGAATCCTTCTTCCCATTTCGATTCTGTTTGGATTTTTACTTTTCGCACCTTATTTTTTAAAAGTGAGTGAACCGTTCCATAAATCTGAAATTGCAATTTTAGAAGCGCACCCCCTACCCTCAAAAAAATTTCTGAAGGCGATCGCAGTATTGCATCAGAAGAAAACCTTTGACCGTTTGGTTGTCGTTATACGAGAAGATAAAGCTGAAAATAATCTTCTCACTGTTGCGGAAAGGGAGACTATTATCGCAAATTTTTTGGTCACATTAAATCTCCCTACCTCATCGATACAATTTTTGAAAATCAATCCTTCCAAATTTGGGGATTCAGATGAAGCGGCAAAAAGCATTATTAAAACCATTGTTTCTGACAATGTGAAATCAATTCTCCTATTAACCAAAGAATTTGAATCAAGAAGAATCAGCCTGGTTTATCAAAAGAATTTAGCTTCGCTCACTGTTAAAATTTCAACGTATCCATTTCCTTCAGAACTAACATCTTCCAATTGGTTTCTAACTGACGATGGTTTCAAAGAGATCATCTCCGAATTTTTTCGTTATTTATATTTTTCAATCAGAGGTATCATCTAAATGGATGAAGTTAAAGACACAAACGAGTTGATTCAACAGCGCATACAAAAAATCAAAGATTGGAAAGCAAAAGGCATCAATCCTTACCCATTGCGTTTTTTTCCTAATTCGACATCAGCGGAACTTATAAAAAATTTCGATGCATCTAACACAGAAAAAATTTCTTTTAAGCTAGGCGGTCGACTCCATGCAAAACGCGTTATGGGAAAGGCAAGTTTTGCTCACTTAAAAGACAAAGACGGACTCATCCAACTCTACGCAACTAGGGACGACCTCGGTGAAGAAAACTATTCTTTATTCAAATCTTTGGATCTAGGTGATTGGATCGGTATCGAAGGTTGGCTCTTTCAGACTCAAAAAGGTGAAACTACATTACATCTTACATCCGTAACAATGTTAGCAAAATGTGTTCGTCCATTGCCTGTAGTGAAAGAAAAGGACGGTGTTATCTATGATGCGTTTTCTGACGTCGAACAAAGATACCGCATGAGATACGTGGATTTGGTAGTAAACGACAGCGTGAGGGAAACATTCAAAATGCGTTCTCGAATCGTTTCAGAAATTCGGAACTTTTTAACAAATGAAGGTTTTCTTGAAGTAGAGACACCTATGATGCAACCGATTGCAGGTGGGGCCGCGGCTAGACCATTTATTACCCATCACAACACATTGGATCTTAACCTATTCTTACGTATTGCACCAGAATTGTATTTAAAGCGATTGATTGTCGGCGGCCTGGATCGTGTTTTCGAACTCAATCGTAATTTTCGAAATGAAGGCATATCCACCAAACACAATCCAGAGTTTACGATGATGGAAGCTTATATGGCTTTTGGCGATATGGAATCCATGCTTTCATTAACTGAAAGAATGGTGATCTCAGTTGCCGAGGCGATTGGGAAAGGAACAAAGTTTGCATATGGAAAAGATATGATTGATATCTCCTCTCCATGGAAACGAGTTAAGTATGTTGATATCATCAAAGAATATTCTAATATAGACTTTAGTGAAATCAAATCCCTCGATGAAGCAAAGGCGAAGGCAAAAGAAGTTAAGGTCGATGCTGACGGGTGCGTATCAATCTGGAAAGTTTGTGACGAAGTCTTCAGCTCACTTGTCGAACCGAATTTGATCCAACCAATTTTTATCACTGACTTTCCGAAAGAACTATCTCCGCTCGCAAAATCTAGGGAAGATGATCCAAGGTATGTAGAAAGATTTGAACCTTATGTGGCAGGACGAGAAATCGGAAATGCATTCACGGAATTAAACGATCCTTTTGATCAAAAGGAGAGATTTGAAGAACAGGTGAAACAGAGAGAAGCTGGAGATGATGAAGCGTTTATGATGGATGATGATTACATACGAGCATTAGAATACGGTTTACCGCCTACAGGTGGGCTTGGAATCGGCATCGACAGACTCGTTATGTTACTCACCGATTCTCATTCCATTCGTGATACAATTCTCTTCCCACTGATGAGACCAGAATAAAAAAGCACCACAGCTGTTTATCTACTCCCAATGCCACTAAGCGTTGGGAGTTAAACTGTCTTACTTTTTTAAGATAATCATTTTCTTTTCGGACTCAAGTAATCTTTGGATTCTTACGAAGTCTTCTTTAAGTCTTTCTTTTTGAGAACCTGACAAAACAAAATTTTCTGTCTTAGCTCGGTTCGTATAACTGATTTCGATGTGATTTGCGTTAGTTAAATTAGTTAGCACCTCAGGTGTCAAAAGTGAAACCACTGTAATCGTTTCAGAATAATTCGTCGAAGACTTCTTCAGAGTGTACCAGGTTTCTCCCAACTGTATGGATGTACCCAAAGGTAGATCGACATCAAAGGAACCGATTTCATAACGTAGGTAGTATTGAACGATTCCTGAACTGTTATCTTTTTCTCCCTTAATGGAGATACAAGGCCGTGAGGAAAAAACAAACAGGGTCTTTCGGAGGCAAATTTGGTCAGACTCGGCGATGATTTGCTCAATGGTGGGCTCTTTCTGAATGCTATACGCTTTTGACGATGAACAAGCAACAGTAAGTGAGGACAAAAGGGCTAGAACTGCGAGTTTCAGGTAAATTGTAGAAATTCTTTCCATATCAGACTCACCTTTTTCGAGATGCAAGGTTTGGCAAAGGAAAAAATCCTGTTCTTATATGGAATCTTACCCAAAGGGAAAAATCAAAGTCCTACTTCTCGAAAATATCCACCGCGATGCATTTGAACTCTTTCAAAATGACGGGTTCGATGTTGTATTAGAAAAAGATGCTTTGGAAGAAGACGAATTGATCAAACGAATCGGTGAAGTGCATGTTTTGGGCATTAGAAGCAAAACGAATGTTACTGCCAAGGCCTTGACTCATACGCGAAGGCTACTCACTATAGGTTGTTTTTGTATAGGAACCAATCAGGTTGATTTGGAAGCCGCAGAAGGTCGCGCGATTCCTGTTTTCAATGCACCCTATAGCAACACAAGATCGGTTGCCGAGCTAGTCATCGCAGAAATCATTATGTTGGCACGAAAAGCAACAGATCAATCCAGGGACGTTCACCTGGGCAAGTGGAATAAGATTGCAAAAGGTTGTTTTGAAGTCCGAGGCAAAACTCTAGGTATCGTCGGTTATGGACACATTGGCTCTCAAGTTTCAGTGCTTGCAGAATCCATGGGGATGAAAGTTTTGTTTTATGATGTGATTGCAAAATTGCCACTTGGTAATGCAAGCTATGTGGCATCTTATTCTGAACTTTTAAAAAATTCCGACTTTGTGACTTTCCATGTGCCAGAAACCCAAGAGACGCAAGACATGTTTACGAAAGAACACCTCTCTATTGTTAAGGATGGAGTTTATCTCTTAAACCTCTCGCGCGGAAAAGTAGTGAACATTGAAGCATTGGCCGAAGGGATAAAATCCGGTAAAATTGCTGGAGCTGGCATTGATGTATTTCCCGAAGAACCGAAGTCCAACGATGATCCTTTCAAAAGTCCATTACAAGGTTTGCCAAATATAATCCTTACACCGCACGTCGGTGGTTCAACCGAAGAGGCTCAAAAAAATATTGGTACAGAAGTAGCACAGAAATTATTAAAGTTTATTAACAATGGTTCCACTACATTTGCTGTTAACTTTCCCAATATAGAACTTGGAAATCTGAAAGCAGGACACCACAGAATATTGAACATTCACAAAAACCAACCTGGATTTCTTCGAGATATCAATCAAATCATCTCAGATATGGGTGGAAATATTTTGACTCAAAATCTAAGCACATCGGCAAACATTGGTTATCTTTCGATGGAAATTGATAAGAATTTAGGTGATGAACTAAAAAACAAAATTAAAGCACATCCACATTCGATTAGGACGCGTATTTTGTATTAGGTGGAATGCTCTTAACCAAACAAATTTTTACAAACTCTCCCCTTCGAAATTACACATTTGTAATTTACTCGAATGTGGATGGGGAGGCAGTTTGTATTGATCCTTACTCTCCTGAGCAAATATTAGATTTTTTACATAAAAACTCCCTAACACTCACACATATCTTCAATACACATGAACACCATGATCATGTTATGGGCAATCTGGAACTGAAGCAAAAAACAAATGCAAAGGTTTTTGCGCATCCGAATGCACGTGAAAAGATTCCAGGATTGGATGGTGTCATTGAAGATGGCATGGTGGTTTTTCAGTCAGAAAATTCTACTTTAGAATGTTTGGATACTCCTGGGCATACACTCTGCCATCACTGTTTTCTGCTAAAAGAAAAGGGAGACCCAAAACATATATTTTCGGGCGATACCCTTTTTAATGCAGGTGTGGGAAACTGTTACCGAGGAGGAGATGCAAAAACTTTGTATCAGACACTGAAGTCGAAGCTCCTTACGCTACCCGATACTCTCAAAATCTACCCTGGGCATGATTACTTTGAAAACAATCTGAAATTTGCTCAGGAGCTGGAACCCGCGCGAGAGGATCTAAAATCATTTGCGACCATGATACGGGAAACACATTCGGAATCCAAACCTTTCGTTTCTAATCTATCGCAGGAAAAACAAATCAATCCCTTCTTTCGAGTCACACAAATCTTCCACAAAAATCCATATCGTTTTGAAAAAATGGACGCACTTCTTCCAAAAACAGAGGAAAATCTATTCTTACATCTGCGTTCTGTCCGAGATACATGGTAGACTTAAAAGCATGAAATTTATGAAAGCTTGCTTATACCTGTTTACCCTTGTTAGTTTTCTATCGCTCGCTCCTGTAGTCAAAGGCGAAGGTAATTCAGAATTTAAAACAGTTGTTACTGACTTTACAAAAGCTAAAAAATTTTTACGTAGAATGTATCGAAAGATAGGCGTAGAGTTTTATTGTGGGTGCTCGTTTGTTCCCCATGAAAGTGAGAACGGTAGATTTCGGATTCAAACCGATTCTTGCGGTTTGGAATCTCGTACCGGATCTGAGCGAAGCTATCTCGTGGAGTGGGAACACATTGTGCCAGCTCATAGCTTTGGAAAGAATCGAGCATGTTGGACCTCCGATTCCTGTGAATCCAACGGTCATAAACTGAAAGGTCGTAAATGTTGCCAAGCAACCGATCCAGTCTTTCGTGAAATCGAAGCAGACCTACATAACTTGGTTCCGGCCCCAGGCGAAATCAATAATGATCGAGGAAATTTTCATTTCGGTTTGATTCCCAACGAACCTAGAACGTATGGAGCCTGCGACTTCGAGGTAGATTTCAAAGCTCAAATTGCTGAACCCCGTGAATCCATTCGAGGGGACATTGCCAGAATTTACCTCTATATGGAAAAACAGTGGGGCATAGAAATTCCCGCCGAGATCAAAAAATTATATCTCCTTTGGAATGAAAATGACCCACCTGATACCTTTGAAATCAGACGAAACGAATGGATCGGCCGCATCCAAGGAAGAAAAAATCCCTTTATTCCTTAGGGGTATTTACAGAAAACCCAGTCTTCCAAAGGATGTTGTTTGAGAATGAAAGAGTACGATATCATTGTCATTGGCGCTGGTGCGGGCACAAAACTTGTGACGCCTCCTTCGTTGATTGGGAAAAAGGTAGCAGTTTTCGAAAAGGAAACTCCAGGCGGAACCTGTTTGAATCGTGGTTGTATTCCCTCTAAAATGTTGATCTATCCTACTGAATACCTATGGGCTAGCAGTGAGGTAGAAAAATTTCCGATCCAAGTTCAAAACAAACCAATTCCAGATTTCACTAAAATTTCCCAACGAATTTCATCCACTGTAGATGCAGATTCGGCTTCCATTCCTGTTGCTTATCACAAAAATCCGAATATCGATTACTACCCTCATACGGCAAAATTTTTAAATGATAAAACCATCGAAGCAAATGGGGAAAAATTTACCGCAAAACATATCTTTATCACAGTTGGATCAAGACCACACATTCCCAATATAGAGGGACTACATGAGACTCCGTATTGGACATCCAGAGAGGCTCTTAGAGAAACCAAACTTCCGAAATCGATGATTGTGATTGGCGCAGGATTTATTGGTTTAGAAATCGGTGCCGCATATCAGGCATATGGCTGTAAGGTGGAAGGATTCACTCGCACTGAAATATTAAGAGGAATCGATGGGGAAATGAGGAAAGAATTTGAAGCCCACACTCCATTCCCAATCCATTCGCATTTTACAATAACAAAGGTAAAGTTTGAAAATGAACAATTTGAACTAACTGGAATCAAATCTGATGGATCTCCCTTTATTGCAAAGGCAGAAAAAATATTGGTCACAACTGGTATTCAGCCAAACACAGATGATCTTGGAATCGAACACACTTCCATACTCAGAAACCAAAAGGGATTTATTTTAGTAGATGAATTTTTAGAAACAAATACGAAGGGAGTATATGCATTTGGTGATGTGATTGGAAAATATTTCTTTCGACACAGTGCAAATTTTGAAGGAGAGTATCTTTTCGAAACGATCTTTTTGAATGATAAAAAGACACCTATCCGCTATCCTTCCATTCCTTCTGCAATTTTTACTCATCCTCAAATGGCTTCCGTGGGTGCAACTGAGGAAGAATTACAATCAAAAGGCGTTGCATACTATAAGGGAGTCAACAGATATTCATCGTCTGCAATGGGTATGGCAAGACTCTCTTCTGTAGGGTTCGTTAAGGTTCTTGTTGATAAAAAATCAGAAACAATCCTTGGAGCACATATCATTGGTGATGAAGCAAGCAGTTTACTTCAATTGCTTGTATTAGCGATCGATCAAAGTATAACGTTAGATAACTTACTTCGAATGGTGTTTATCCACCCTGCCCTTCCAGAGGTCGTGCGAAATGCCCTTCGTAAAGTTAAAGAATCTAAAAAGTTGGAGAAAAATAATTAACATGAAGAAAAATTTATTATTCAATCAATACGATAAAGATACTCTTCTCGTTCAAGTTTTAAAAGATCCACGAGAAAGAAGTGTATTATCCTTTTATAGATATGTTAAATTTTCAAATCCTGTACAATTTCGTGATTTTTTATATGAAAAACTTTTTTCAATCGGTGTTCTTGGAAGAATTTATCTTGCGAATGAAGGGATCAACGCACAGCTTTCAGTTCCCACTGAAGAATATCAAAACTTAAGAGATTTTATCGATTCGATTCCCGAACTCTCAAACGTATATTTTAATGATGCGATTGAAGATAAAAAAGAATCTTTTCTCAAATTAAAAATCAAAGTCCGAAAAAAGATAGTCGCTGATGGGTTGAATGATGATCAATTTGATCCAAGCAATGTGGGCACGCACTTAACACCGCTTGAATTTCATAAACACTTGGATGATCCGGAAACGATTGTTGTCGATTTAAGAAATAACTACGAATCGGAAGTAGGACATTTCGAAAATGCGATATGCCCTGACGTTGGTACTTTCCGCGAAGAATTGCCAATAGTCGAAAACATGCTTTCGGATAAAAAAGATCAAAAAATTTTGCTTTATTGTACAGGTGGGATTCGATGTGAAAAAGCAAGCGCATATTTGAAATACAAAGGTTTCAAGGATATTTATCAATTGCAAGGTGGCATTATATCATATGCCAAGGCGATTAAAGACCATGGTCTTCCCTCTAAGTTCAAAGGAAAAAATTTTGTTTTCGATGACAGACTAGGAGAAAAGATAACGGATGATGTGCTTACCGTATGCTATCAATGTGGGAATCCATCGGATCGCCAAACCAATTGTTCAAATTTAGGATGCCATGTTCTATTTGTTCAATGTGAATCTTGTAGAGATACCTTTGACAATTGTTGTTCAGAAAGATGCCATTCGATCATCCAACTCAGTGAAGAAGAACAAAGGAAATTAAGAAAAGATGGCCTTCGCCATACTTACGAAACCCACCATTTAACAAGAAAAATAGTAGGCAAATGACAACTTTAGAAAATAGCAAATATGCAATCGATATTATGGGTTTAGAAAAAACCTATGCGAATGGTGTAAGGGCCCTCCACTCCATTGACCTCCAAATCGCATACGGTGATTTTTTTGCACTTCTCGGACCCAATGGAGCGGGCAAATCTACAACGATTTCTATCCTTAGTTCGCTTGTAACCAAGACCAACGGTATCGTTCAGATCTGCGGTGTGAACATCGACAAAGATCAAAATTTAGCGAAAACATTTTTAGGAATCGTTCCTCAAGAATTTAATTTCGGTATCTTTGAAACGATTGAGAATATTCTCATCAACCAAGCAGGCTATTACGGAATCCCAAAAAAAGATGCCATTGATAGAGTGCATTATTATTTGGAAAAACTTTCACTCATTGACAAACGGAAATCACAAGCCGGTCAATTATCGGGTGGAATGAAACGTCGATTGATGATTGCCAGAGCTCTCATTCACGATCCAAAGATTTTAATATTAGATGAACCTACAGCCGGAGTTGATATTGAAATACGTCGATCAATGTGGGAATTTCTAACAGATTTAAATGAAAAAGGGAAAACAATCATTCTTACAACCCATTATTTAGAAGAAGCAGAATCTCTGTGTCGAAATATAGCCATCATCAATGGTGGAAGAATTGTAGAAAACACATCCATGAAAAAGTTGCTACATACGCTTAATAAAGAAACCTTTATAATCGATTTAAAAGAAACCGTAAAGAAGGTTCCTACTTCTAAAAAATTTGAGATCTCAATGATAGATAACAAAACCCTAGAAGTACAAATTGAAAAAAAACAGTCCATTAACGATTTGTTTGCGGAGTTGAGTAAGGCAAAGTTACAAGTATCTAGTATGAGAAACAAATCAAATCGATTGGAAGAACTGTTCTTAAATCTCACAAATAAGAAGGTGAGCTGATGCTCAGACAAAATTTAATTGCACTTCTAACAATCGTCAGGAAGGAATGGAATCGTATCGTACGTATCTGGTTACAAACTTTGATCCCTCCGGTAATTACAATGGCTCTTTATTTTCTAATTTTTGGAGAGTTAGTCGGAAAACAAATTGGGAATGTGGGAGAGTTTACCTATATTGAATTCATCGTTCCCGGATTAATAATGATGAGCGTGATAACCAATGCGTATGGCAATGTTGTAGCTTCCTTTTTCGGGACAAAATGGCAAAAGAACATTGAGGAACTACTTGTTTCGCCAACCTCTTCTTATACAATTGTGCTTGGATATACCTTTGGCGGTGTAGTAAGAGGACTTGCAGTTGGATTTTTGGTAACCTTAACTTCACTGTTTTTCACCAAACTTCACATTTATAACATTTTTATCATTCTTGTTACAGTTTTTCTTACATCTTTATTGTTTTCATTAGGAGGATTCTTAAATTCTCTTTTTGCTAAAAAATTTGATGATGTAACGATCATTCCAACATTCATACTAACGCCACTTACATATCTTGGCGGTGTTTTTTATTCGGTTAAAAATTTGCCGGATTTTTGGCAGACTGTGTCTTACTCAAATCCTATTTTATATATGGTAAATGCGTTTCGATATGGATTTTTAGGAGTCAGTGACGTAAATGTGTATTTTTCTTTATTTATACTCACTGCACTTTCTGGTTTATTATTTTTTCTCAATGTAAGGTTAATGCAAAAAGGTTATGGGATCAGAAACTAGAGCAGATCGAATCAAATATGCATTGGAGTCTTTACTCGGTGACATTACGGTTCAAGTTACCGATGATTCTTTGGCACATGCTGGCCATGTCGGTTCCTCGCCGAGTGGAGAGACTCATTTTAAGCTAGTAGTGGCTTCAAAACGATTCAAAGACCTAAGTCTTGTCGAACAACACAGACTTGTCTATTCAGCCCTAGAAAAGGAACTGAAATCAGGTCTACATGCCATTGAAATTCAAACAAAAGTCGAATAAGATAAGTCTAAAGTCACAGAAACCAAGGAGTATTGTTTTTAATTTATGACCTTACCGGAGATTCAGAAAAAAATTGAAGCAGGATTGCCTGGTTGCAAAGTGGAAATATTAGATCCGTATCGAGACGGAGTTCATATCAAAGCTGTCGTTACTTGTTCTGCGTTCGCTGGAAAATCGCTTATCGAACAGCACCGAATGGTGTATGCAACTTTGAAAGATGAATTAAAAGAAGAAATACACGCGTTAGCATTAGAAACAAGGAGTGAATAATGGATAAAGAATTACAAACTAAAATAGAGTCTCTCATCAACTCAAAACCGGTCTTTTTGTTTATGAAAGGAACACCAGAAATGCCCCAGTGTGGTTTTTCGGCTGGAGTCGTAAGTGTTTTAAAAAACTTAAACATCGAGTTCGGTTCTTTCAATGTACTATCCGATATGCAAGTTCGGGAAGGGATCAAAGAGTTCACAAATTGGCCGACCATTCCACAACTTTACGTTAAAGGTGAATTTTTAGGTGGTCATGACATTACCGTACAAATGGCGAACTCAGGTGAGTTACAAAAAAAATTAAGCTAGCATGTTGGAGTTATACCAATTCTCATCTTGCCCTTACTGCCAAAAGGTATTGCGCACGTTAGATTCTCTGGGGCTTAAAGTCGGTAAAGACTATCAACTGATTGAAGCCTCTAGAGGAACACCGGGTAGAGAGACTGTCATCAATTTAGGTGGTATGTCTCAGGTGCCCTTTTTAGTAGATGGTAGTACAAAGATGTATGAGTCGGATGACATCATCGATTATTTAAAACGAAAGTTTTCTTAAAAACCTAGTAATTCCAAAATCTTCCGTCCGACGTGTCTTTGTTTACCTAGATAAGGAAATTCGTGAATGTACAAAACCGGGTTGAAGTTGATTTCTAAAACGGCGTAGGTTGCAGGCTCTGGTTTTTTTTCTATTGAGGAAGATATAATATCAATCCCACAAATGACTGCGTTGGCCGCCTTTGCACTTTTTTTGGCTATATCTTTAAAATCTGAATGAACGGTATCTGTAACATCAATCGAATCTCCACCTGTGGATATATTTGAATTTTTTCGTAGATAAACGACCTCGTCCTGCTTAGGTATACTCTCAAAGTCTAAACCATTCTCAGAAATCACGGACAGTTCAATCTCTGACATTTGGATTTTTTCGAGCGGAGTTATATGCCCTTCTCCTCTCCGTGGATCCGTGTTCTTTTTACTAATTAGTTCCTTGATAGTGGAAATTCCGTCGCCGACTACATTTGCAGGCACTCGATTGCAAACAGCAACCACCTCATCTCCTAACACAAGGAAACGGTATTCGGGACCTTCTATAAACTCTTCAACAATAATGGAAGGAGAAAAATCAAAAGCTCGTTTGAGATGACTTTGAAAGTTTGCAAGAGAATCTCCAATCGGTGATATGCCGATTCCTATGCCGAAATTCGTAGTTGAAGGTTTGATCACCTTCTTTAGAGGTTTAGACGTATCATAATCTTCGATTGCCGCATTTAATGATTCATAATGATTTCCTTTCGGAACTCTGATTCCCTTCTCAGACAATACAAGTTTCGAGGCTATTTTGTTTTCCATAACTAGATAGGTCATTAGCGAATCCAATCTAGTTTTGCTTGCCTCCTTGATAAACTCATAATGACCATCTTTCTCTAGTCTTAAGAAATTTTCCTTACGATCGATAACCTCAATATTGATATTTTTTTTTAAGGCTTCACGAATAATGATCTGACTAGAGATTTCCAAATCTTCCCAACCACGAGGAAGAGTAAATTCAGAATTCATGAATTAGCACCTGCGCATAACTTGATGGGATCAAGGATAATCGGCTTTTGGTTTTGTATTTGATTTGACCCTTCCAAAAATTCGAGTTGCTCTTGATCCTTTATTGATTGAATGGCTAACTTTTCATATTCTTCTAATTTTTCTTCGCTAAGAGATATTGATTTTAGATTGGCCGCGTGACTTTTACTCAACTGCAACCCAAATTCTTGGAAACTCATTTGGTTAACCATAAGATCTATTTCTGTTTGTGTGGAAAGAAGGAGATTGGGTTCATTTAGTTTTTCAAACTGTTTCTCCCAAGCTTTTGTATAAACACCATTTTCTGTATCGTTGTTATCCAACAAATCTGCAATTTGTTGTAACTCTACTAGAGTTTGGTATACTAGATCCGTTAATGCCCACTTTTCTCCTAACACTTGCACCTTTGTCTTTTTGTTCCTTCCCTTCCAGGTGACTCGCTCTTGATTTTTTCGCCAAGTTTTCATTTCGGAACGATCCGCCTTCGGAGACTCAGCTACCAGACAATACAACAAAAGCATATGTACAAATCTTAACTGCTCTATATCAACGCCAATAGGTGAATAAGGATCAAGATCAAGTAAACGAATTTCTAAATACTCTATCCCCCTTTCCGTAAGTGCATCGATCACTCGTTCCTCGCCCGATGGAACCTGTTTAGGCCTTACCAAAGAATAGTATTCATTTTCTATTTGAAGGTAGTTATCATTTAACTGTTCTTCTGATTTTTTTAAAAATTTTGTATAGCCATGGTATCGCTTTGACACTGCCTTACACATAGTATGTGAGTATTCTTTGAGTGAATTTACAGAAATTGGCACTTTTGACTGAACTTTACTCGTATAACCAATACTTGATAAACGAAGTGTTGTTGCATCAGGTGCATTGAGTGTATTTTTCCCAAAGGGTTTGAGATCTTTTTGATTTTTTAGAAAAGACACATCTACAAGGGATGAGGCTCCTAGTAGATAAAGAAGAACAGGAGATAAACGATTGAAATTCCGAATCGTGTCTAAGTAAATTTCTGATTGAGTAAGACGATCAAGCTTCTTTTTGTATCGTATTTCGGAAACTGTTGCTAACAAACATTTATCGAAAGAAATATTATAATGTACACCTGAGATGGTCTGCATATTCTTTCCATAGCGGTGACCAAGTCCTTTCCGATAGATAGTTTTTTTACGTCCCTCTTTGCTAGTTCCGTACTTTCCAACGGGAATTAGAGCCTCGGCAGGAAGCGGACTTGGCATGCTGAATGGCCACAACGTTTCCCCTTCCAACTGTCTTAATGTAAATGCATGTAGGTCAGTTAGTTCTTGCACCGTATCTTCTAACCGTTTATGGGCTTTCGTTGCATACTCAATCTGTGGTTCCGCAAAATCTGTCTTGATAAACGGATGCATAAGACTAGAGCCAAGTTGTTTCGGATGATCTTTTAAGGACAGCTGACCTTTATCATCCACTCGAAGTCCCTCTCGTTCTAATCCGTGTTTGGCAGAAAGCAAACAATCGATACGCGATTCTATAAGTAAGTTCTTAGCTGTTTTTTTGTAATGTTTAGAGAGTAGTTTCAATCATTTTTCCTTAAAATCCCAATGGGATTCCATCGCCTCTAGGGTCCGAAACACCGATCAGCTTTTCCCCTTCTCTTGCGACTACGAATACCTTTGCGCGATGTCTCACATATTGGACTTGATAAAAAGGCATTTGATTTTCGGGAAAAATACCTTTCAACTCAGGTTCAACAAAAACAGTATCAGGAAGATATTGTTGGTGAATGCGAGGAAAACTGGCACTATCGTAAAGTGCAAATCCTTGGACACGGTACCGAAATAGAGTATTGAATATCGTTGTCGGGATCTGTGAACCGCCAGGAGCTCCAATCGCCATTTCACTGGAACCGTCCTTCCCTAAAAAAATCATAGGCGACATACTGGATAGTGGCGTTTTACCTGGAGCAATTTCATTCGCCTTAGATCCAACTAAGCCATATAGATTGGGGACACCTGGTGCTACCGCAAAATCATCCATCGTATTGTTTAGGACCAATCCTGTTCCAGGTACGACCATTTTGGCACCCAAACTTCCATTGATCGATTGGGTTGAAGAAACTGAATTTCCATCCCGATCTAAAACTGAGATATGGGTTGTATTGTATGATTCAGTTTTTTGGATGTTGGGAACCTTTTGCCAATTGCCAGATACAACTTTTTTTTCAATCGAATCGCCTTCCTCTTTGGCATACCCAGGCGAGGTAAAAAGATTTGTATCCACATTTGTAAATTCTGGATCCCCACCAAATACCGCTCGATCACGGTAAGCGACTCTCATGGATTCGATGATTCGAATGTTTTCACCCACGTTTCCGGTAGGCAAACTGCTTTTTTCTTGAAGTTCACTCCATACTTGAAACATGGTGATCAGGTGCACTCCAGAAGAAGGTGGAGGCATTGTCATGAAACGATTCCCAAACGCAAATCCAAAGATTGGATCGGGTTCCTTCATTCGATATTTTGTTAGATCATTTTGAGTAATAAAATCATCATATCCTTTATAAAAATCAATGATCTTTTGCGCCGTTTCTCCATCACGTATTTCTTTTTCACCAAACAAAGCTATGCGCTCTAACACATTTGCAACATCGTTCTGGATTAAATTTTCTCCCTCTTGTAAAGGACGATTTTCCTTACCAAAGATGATCTTCATCTCTGGCGACAAGGTGTTCCAGGAAGATGCGATACTTTTTGCAAGATCTGGATAAACAGAAAAGCCAGTTCTAGCAATTTCTATCGAAGGTGCTAACACTTGTGCTAGGCTTAATTTCCCATATTTTTTCTGAATGGATACAAAACCAATGATATTCCCTGGAACCCCTGCGCTATAAGCCCCTACCAATGTTTTATTAGGTATAACAGTGCCATCCTGATTTAAATAATATTGTTTAGTCGCTTTAGCAGAAGCACGTTCCCGAAAATCAAATGCCTTTCGTATTTTACCTTTTTCCAAATTCAAAATAGCAAAACCCCCACCCAATAGTCCAGTAGACTGAGGCCGAACAATTGAGATCACAAAGCTTGCTGCTACAAATGAATCAACAACATTGCCACCTAACTTCCACACTGAAATCGCGGCATTTGAAGCCAACGGATGATCTGTAGCTATAACAAATTCTTTTCCCTGAAATTCAAATCGAGATCTTTTTTCTTCCGCGTCAGGAACCAAATTTTGGCGCACTGGAAGAGCTTTCGCTTTGTTAAATAGTTGTGATTGGTTGAATGGTATGCAAGAAAACAGTATTGAAAGAACAATTAAAGAGCAGATTCTTTTCAATCGAAGATTCCCATTTCCATACGAGCTTCTTCACTCGCCATCTGTTTTGGATCCCATTTCGGATTCCATACAATATCCACGATGGCTTCGTTTATGCCATCTACTCTTAGAGCGTGGTTTTCGATATCCTTCTTCATTTCAGGACCTGAAGGACAAGCAAGAGAAGTATAAGTCATTTTGATCAATGCTTTGTCGTCCTCCACTTTGATTTCGTAGATCAAACCTAATTCAACTAACGAAATTCCAATTTCTGGATCATCCACAGAACGTATGCTATGGTATACTTCCCATTCTTTCTCTGATTCAGGTTGTGTTATCATTTGTCCCTCTTAAAGATATTTTGAATTGCTTGCAATGGTAAAATGGCACAGCGATGTCGACTCGGATTTTCTTTTACTATATTCCAAAAAGTAGTCTCGTCAATGGATATATCCGTTAATGTTTCTTCTGAAAACAAAAACTGTTCGATTTTATTTTTGAACCCAGAAATAGAGGCCTCTGTCCAATGTTCAGCTCGCTGAAATACGAGTCCGGCTGATGCGGAACAAATGGAGCAAGAATCCCCCCCTAAAGCTATTACTTTTGCTGAATCACCTGTTTTCTCAAACTGGAGGAAAATTTCATCTCCACATAGAGGATTTTTTGCAGAAGCTTTTTCTGATGGTTCATTCAATGATTCCCAATTACCGAGTTCCTTCCAACGAAGGAAATTCAGAATCGCCTGTTTACTTTCTTGCGACACGAGAAAAGATCGATTTTACTTTTTCCAAACCGTACACCAAAGCATCAACGTCCTCTTTTGTCGTATAGAGATAAAAAGAAGCCCTGCATGTTCCGGGGATGGCCCATTGTTTCATGAGAGGTTGACAGCAATGGTGCCCAACACGAATCGCAATGCCCTCCTCCTCTAACATAGAACCAACATCATGCGGATGAACTCCGTCTAGAGTAAATGATATCACTCCACCTCTTTGGTCAATATTCTCAGTTCCGTAAATAGAAAGCCCACCCATGCGATGCAAACGCTCCAAGGCATATTCCGTAATCATTTTTTCATGGTTGTGAATGTTTTCCATCCCAACCGCAGACAAATAGTCTAACGCATGTGAGAAACCAATGACACCAGCTATATTGGGTGTACCAGCTTCCAATTTTGCAGGTAGATTGGCATAGGTTGATGATTCCAGATCAACCGTCTCGATCATATCTCCTCCTCCAATCCAAGGAGGCATCGATTCTAAAATCTCTTCTTTTCCAAATAGGACACCGACGCCGGTAGGTCCTAACATCTTGTGAGCTGAGAATGCAAAAAAATCAATATCCATACCGACAAGATCTATACTCAGATGAGACGATGACTGTGCACCATCAACCATTACCATTGCGCCAACCTTTCTTGCCTGATCTATGATTGGTTGTAAATTATGAATGGTTCCGGTGACATTGGACATTTGAGAAATTGACACGATTTTAGTTTTGCGAGTCACCAATTGATCCAAGGTAGATAGATCATAAGTAGTGTCCGGATTGATGGGGATAAATCTAAGTATTGCTTTTTTTTCTTTGGCTAACATCTGCCAAGGAACAAGATTTGAATGGTGCTCTTGGACTGTTAATACGATCTCATCACCTTCATGGATATTCTGCCTACCCCAGCTATTTACTACTAAGTTTATGGACTCTGTTGCACCTTTTGTAAAAATAATGGCCTTCGCACATTGAGCATGAAAAAAATTGGATGTTTTGATTCGGGTTTTTTCATACAGTTCAGTTGCGTGTTGTGAAAGATGATAAACTCCTCGATGGATATTCGCATTTTGAGACGTATAATATTTATTAGTTGCATCGATCACACTTTGGGGTTTCTGGGAAGATGCGGCATTATCTAAATAAACGAGAGGTTTTCCATTCGGAGTTTTTGTTTCCAGTATAGGGAAATCTTTCTTTAATTTATAAGGATCAAGAATTGACATCAGTCCTCCAAATCCACTTCAATGTCATCACCTGAAATACGTGTTTTATATGTTGTCAGAGGTTCTGTAGCAGGCCTAGCAACAACTGCTCCAGTCTTCACATTAAACTTTGCAAAGTGTCTTGGACAGGTAATGATATCAGCATCGAGCGTGCCGCAGGAAATTTCTTCACCATCGTGAGAGCAAGCATCTTCAAAGGCAAAGACCTCACCGCCGATTTTACAAATAACAATCGGTGCATATTTTGTTTTTACAACACACAATCCACCTTCTTTTAATTCGTTTGTCTTGATCAACTTAGAGAATGCCATTTAAATACCTAATGCTTGCGTTCTGATTTTTTCAGAGATCTCTGCTTTGATTGTATCAGAAAATGGAATTTTACCCACCGTTTCTTCATAAAAAGCAGCAATAAGCAACGATTTAGATTCTGTTAAATCCAATCCTCTTGATAACAAATAAAATAACTGTTCATCACTAATATCTCCAACAGTTGCACCATGAGTACAGGAAACATCCTCAGCCATTACTTCCAGTTTTGGATTTGCCTCTGCTCTGGCTTTTTTATTTAGAGATAAGTTCTGAGATTCTTGGTGTGCATTTGCCTTTTTTACGGAATTCGGAATAGATAAGTTTCCAGTAAATACATGATGAGACCGATCAGAGACGATCGCTTTGTATTGGATTCGGCTTGTTGTAAAGTCACGTAAATGTGTGACTTTAGCGTCGATATCCAAAAACTCTCTTTTTGATAAAGCACTTACGCCCGTTAAGAGATACTCAGATCCGTTTCCCTTGAGAATCGAATGATAAAATGTTTTCCCTCGAAATCCTCTAAAAAAGAAAGGATAGATACTAAGACCTGAATCTGACTCTTGATGGGAACATACAAATCTGACTCGAGTGGAATCCTCGTCAAAATCTTCCGTTGTTAAGACATCTAAAAAAGAATTTTGAGAAACGAAATAAAAACTCAATGAATTGAAAAAACGAGATTTACCTTCAATAGGCAAAGATCCAAGAGTTTCTCTTAATTTTTGCTTACAATTGGGAGCTACATAAACTAAATTCACTAAACTTTGATTTTGATCTCCACTTAAGTTAAAATCAATTTCTAACAATTCATCTCTTTGATTTTTCTCATCGATATATATGAACTGATATTTAGTAGCTTGAGAAAGCGCTAAAAGGGCAAAATAATCGTCTTTGATGGAACCCAGTAAGGTAGCCAGTATTTGTTGGACAACTTTGTTCTCTTGATCGGATAGTCGATCTTCAACTTTATCGACTACCACACCTTTTGCCAAAATAGATTCCATATCTATTTGATTGATAGGGAATTTTCGCCAAGCTTCATCCGAACGGGTAGGAACATTCAGGTTAGAAAGGATCGCATTTACCTTGATTTTGAAATCAGATACATGTGAATCTCCGAGAGATCGAGTTACTTTAATCTGCTCCATAGCTGTTATGTTCAACTACTTAATACCAGCCTTTTCTAGTATCCAGTCATATCCATCGGCTTCTAACTTTAACGAAAGTTCCTTACCCCCTGTCTCTAAAACCCGACCATCAGCAAAAACATGTATAAAATCTGGGATAACATAATTTAACATTCGTTGATAGTGTGTGATCAGCAATATAGATCGATCTTCCGAACGATTTGCAGTAATCCCTTCAGAAACGATCCTTAGCGCATCAATGTCGAGGCCTGAATCCGTCTCATCCAAAATGGCGAGAGCTGGTTTCAATAGTCTCATTTGTAAAATTTCAGCCTTTTTTTTCTCACCACCAGAAAAACCATCGTTTACATAACGACCTATAAACGAGTCAGGCACATCAAGTAATGACATAGCCTCTTTAAGTTCTGCCTTGAACTCGCGAACGGGAATATCTTTCCCACGATTTGCCTTTAAGATTGATTTTAAAAAGTTACCGATGGTAACACCCGGTAAGGCGGTAGGATACTGAAAGGATAAAAACAGACCAAGTCTTGCCCTTTCATCAGTTGGCATACCAAGTACAGACTGGCCTTTAAAGAGTATATCTCCACTCGTTACCGAATATTTTGGATGACCTAGTATAACATTTGATAGTGTGCTTTTACCGGAACCATTTGGTCCCATTATCGCATGCACTTCACCGGAACCGATAGAGAGATTCACACCTTTGAGAATTTCCTTATCTCCCACACTAGCTCGTAATTCACGAATTTCCAGAAGTTTGGACAAATCTTTATCCCTGTAAAAGTATTTTTAGAATGGTTCTATTTTTAGACGTTTTCCTTCTACCAGGAAATGAGATACACCTAAAAAAACAAACGATTCCTAGTCCGTCCAATCGACTTGGGCAATCAAGATTCGTGATTCAGAAAGGGAGAAAGTAAAGATTACGTATTGGTTTTGATTTTGAATATCATAAAGTGGATAAGTAACTCCCCACTTTTTTTGAAATCGATCGGACTCTGCTTTATGTTTCAGAAAGTACGGTTTCCAAGCATAATTGTTACCTATTTGATTCCGTTTCTCAATAAAACCTCCCGCCATTCGATCCAAATCATATGTAGGAGTAATCTGATAGCCATCTTTATCACATACAAAGATCTTTAGAATGATCCTCGGAAGGGTTTTTAAAATAGATCCAAAATGCTGTAAAAAATCATCTTCTTTAGATGCATCGAAGTTCCCAAGAACATCATTCAAATGATCAATGATGATTTGTTCTCTGCTGCCTTTTTCTGCAAGTTCTAGCGATCTCTTCTTCGTAAAGTTTTCCAACACCGTCGTCATCTGTTCAGCAAAGGTATTGCGATTTAAAAAACTCTGGTTGGGGGTCGCAAAATAGTATCCCTGCAACAAATTTGCACCCATAGATAATGCGAGGTTTAGTTCCTCTTCTGTTTCGATTCCTTCAAAAAGTAGTTGAGATCCCAATTTTTGAGACATCTCAGAAATCGCACCAAGCACCTGCTTGAAGGAGTTCTTATTCAAACTTTCCCTCATAATCTGAATATCAACCTTCATAATATCAGGATGAAGGTATCCGATCCTTTCCAAATTGGAAAAACCAGATCCTAAATCATCAATTGCGATTTTTAAACCATAATCTCTAAAGATTTGAACAATTTGTATCAGCCTTTCGATCGAGCCTTCAAATTCATCCTCTGTGATTTCGATCACAACCTGGTTGCGATTGATCCCATACTTTTCAATCAGTTGGATGATATGGAAGTTTTCTGCAAAAAGATCCGTATGGTGGACCCGAGATAAAAAATTCGGCATCATATTAAAAAAGAGCTTAGTACGAAGGTTAGATTCCTTCAGCAATCGAACTGCTTTTTCACGAAGGATACGGTCAATATTATAAATAGGGACCATATCTTGATCCCGGCTATGAAAAAGACCGCCTAAGGAGTGGTAGGAGTTTTCTTCAGGATTGAACTGTCTCCCTAAAACTTCATAGGCAGAGATGGATCTATTGATCGCATTTACGATGGGCTGGAAGTGTGGCACAAAATGTGACTCATTCCAAAACTGATTCCCTTGTTCTGTTTCTGTAATGAACATAGTTCTTTATCTCTAAAGGATAAGGTGTGGAAACTACGAAGAACGGCAACCCTTTTTTAGAGATAAAATGTCAATGTTGTTTCATTTTTCCACAAATATGTCATTTTTATGGAATTCTTAAATCTCATAACCGTCTGGTATCGTTGCATGTCTAGGAACAACAATGATTCCCTCTCGGATCCTAACGAATTCATCTTCAAATTCAGTTAGATGGCTTTTATTCAGAAGCTTAACGCCGGCTCCAATGGCACAATCTTTATCAATGATGGCATTTCGTATCTCACAATCAGGTCCTATCCCAATCGGAATCTTTCCTGTTGTTCGGTCAAATCGACCATAGTGATCCAGTCCCATAACCACAGAGTCATAGATTTTGGTTCCGCGATCGATAAATTGCCTCACCCCAATGATTGATCTATGGATTTCGCAATGGTTCAAAATCGTTCCCTCGGAAATGAGCGCTTTGTTGATCAGCGCATGATTGATCTTTGATGGCGGGAGCGATCTTGCACGAGTGAAGAACGGTGTCTTTTCAAGATAAAGGTTAAATTTTGGGATATCGTCCGTTAGCATTAAATTTGCCTCATAAAATGCTCGAATGGTTCCAATGTCTTCCCAATAACCTTCGTAATTATAAGCTTTTACCTTCTTTTCTTTGATCGCCCTTGGTAAAATTTCTTTACCAAAGTCTGTCATTAAAGGATCTTCTAAAACTTCAATTAACGTTTTAGTATTAAATATGTAGATGCCCATGTTTGCGAGGAAGGTGTTCCCCTCTTGCCTACACGATTGGACCTGGTCTAGATCCTGGGGTTTTTCAATGAATTCTTGAATGAATCCACCCTCTCCCGTTTGAACGATTCCCAATCCATAAACCTGCTCTTCTTGAACGGCATTGCAGGCGACACTTATCTCTGTTTCAGGATCAATCAAATGATTTTGCATAAAATCAGAAAGATCCATATTGTACAGCTGATCCCCAGAAAGTATTAGAACATATTTAGGTTTTTGTTCACGAATGTAAGGAAGGACCTTTCGCACGGCATCGGCTGTTCCTTCAAACCAATTTACACTGGATACAGTTTGTTCTGCTGCTATGATTTCAACAAAAGACTTTTGATGGATAGAGGTCGTTGAATAGGTCCTGTGAATGTGTCGATTCAAAGAGTATGAATTGAACTGTGTTAGAACAAAAATTTTTTCAAATCCACTATTTAAAGAATTTGATATAGGAATATCAATCAGTCGATACTTTCCTCCAAAGCTAACTGCTGGCTTTGATCGTTTCTCGGTCAACGGAAGCAATCTGGTTCCTTTCCCACCTCCAAGAATGATTGTTAGAATTTCATCCTTTTTGAGAATAAAATCCACACTGTCGATTGAATCTTCTGAAAAACGCATAGGATAGTAGTATACCGCAACTCCAAAAAAAGCAAGAAAAGTGTAAGAAATTACATTACAAATTCGAAAAAATAGCTTCGAAAATCAACTTACCGTCTAAATGATTCGTATACGGGTTCATCGCTCTTTCTGGATGAGGCATCATTCCAATCACCTTAAAATTTTGATTGGAAATCCCAGCAATATCATTTAACGATCCGTTGGGATTTGTCTCATATCGAAACACAACTTGCCCTTTTTCCTCAATTTCTTTGAGAACGTCAGGCTCAGCATAGTAAGCACCTTCACCATGCGCTATAGGGATTGATAGGCTTTGTTTTTGGATTTGTTCTGCAATTTTATTGTTATGGACTGGCTTTAAATTGACATCTTTACAAATGTACTTTAGTGTCCGATTATGTAAAAGCGCACCTGGGAGTAGACCGCTCTCAGTTAGTATTTGAAAACCATTACAAACACCTAACACCATTCCGCCTCGATCTACATGCTGTAAGACGGATTTCATAGCATTACTAAATTTTGCCATTGCACCGCATCTCAAATAATCACCGAAAGAAAAGCCACCTGGCAATACAACTAAATCCGGTTTGTTTTCGAATTGATCTTTATGCCATATATATTGCACGTCAGCTTGAAATTGGTTTGTGAGTATGGTACCAATGTCCTTATCACAATTTGACCCTGGAAATGTGATTACATTTACTTTCATATCTTTTCAACAGAATATTTGAATGTTTCGATGACTTGGTTTACCAAAACGGATCCGCACAGTTCTTTTGCATGTTCTTCAGCAATGGCAACATCATTTGTATCCACTTTGACTTCTATATACTTTCCAACGCGTAAATCGTTGACTAGATTTTTGCCTTGATCATGTAACGCTCGCAATACTGTTTGACCTTGAGGATCAAGGACTGAATCTTTAAGTGTGATGTTGATTTTTATGACAAACATGTTTTGATTTTCTCTTCTAATTGTAAATATTTTGTTCTAAGTTCTGTTATAAGGATATCTGGAAGCTTTGGAGCAGGAGGGTTTTTATCCCAGTCCGTCTTTTCAAGCCAATTGCGCAAAATTTGTTTATCTAAACTGGCAGGAGTTGTTCCAAGACGATAATCGTTGGCGTCCCAATATCTGGATGAATCTGGAGTTAATATTTCATCGATCAAAATGGGTTCCCCATTTAAAATACCAAATTCAAATTTTGTGTCGCAAAGTATTATTCCCGCCGACTTCATTTTATTATGTGCTTCAGTATACAAAGAAATTGACATCGTTTTTAGTTTATGAAAGAGATCTTCCCCGACCTCATTTCGCATTGTGAGCTCACTTACATTTTCATCATGTCCAGAATCATTTTTTCTTGCGGGTGTAAAAATCGGTTCATCAAAATTCTGAGATTCTAACATCCCTGTCGGATATTGCAAAAAGGCTACCATACCTGTTGACTTATATTCTTTATATGCCGAACCAGACAGATAGCCTCTCACAACACATTCAAAGTCCACTCGACTTGTTTTTTTTACAAGAACAGACCTTCCTTCAAAATCCGATTGATTTCGAAATGGTTCTGGAAAGTTAGCCGAATCATCTGTTACCAGGTGATTCTTTATATTTTTGAAATAATGGAACCAATTTGTAGAAATCCGAGTGAGGATCTTCCCTTTATCAGGTACAAGCTCGTTAAACACTACATCAAAGGCGGAGATTCTGTCTGTTGCACGTAAAATAAGGTGCTCTCCCAAATCGTACACATCTCTAACCTTACCACGATATGTTGGCTCTATGATCATAATTGTATACAAACCATAGCCATATCATCATTGGGAGGTGTTTCCCCGCAAAAATTAAGGATTCGTTGTTGAATTGCAGGAAGTACATCTTCTCCGCTAATAACCGATTCATGAAAAAGGGACAACATTCCCTCTTCACCTAAAAAAACAGATTTTGAATTCATAGCTTCACTTGCGCCATCTGTATACAAAAAGACCTTTGCACCTTTCGTTAGTTGGAGCGTTTGAACATCATCCTTAGCTTGTAAATCGATTCCCATAATCATCGGACTTCTACCTTCCAAAGCTCTCGTCACACCATTCATGTGTAAAAGTGGTGCCGGATGTCCCCCATTGATAAACGTCAGTAGATTATCATGATCAATCATTGCGTAACAAAACGTGATAGAATAATCTTCAGGGATCACAATCTCCATATTCTTCCGGATATGAGCCACTCGCTCTTTTAAATTCATAGTGGGATCGAGATTGAATAATTGCATCTTAAACATTGCACCTATGAGTGCGGCACTAGGTCCATGTCCAGAGCAATCGGCTATAACGATATGCAATTGTTTTGAATCCACCCAACAATCAACAAAATCACCACCGATTTGAAAGAATGGATGAAATAATGTTTGTGCTTTAATACCATTCCAAATGAACTTCTTTTCCGGTATGAGCTGGTCCTGAACTTTCCTGGCAGTCGCAAGTTCCTTTTCATACTTTGCTTTTTCACGCGATAGTTCGTCCTGTAGATCTTTGATACGAACAACAGAATGAATTTTAGCAACTAGCTCTCTTTTGTTAAATGGCTTATTTATAAAATCGTCTCCACCATTTTTCATTGCCTCTTCAAATCCAGCATCCCGATCAATTGATGTGATAAACAAAATTGGCAAGAGTTTGAATTTGTCCATAAGTCTTAGCTCTCTACAGAATGAGAACCCATCCTGAACGGGCATATTCACATCAAGTAACAGTGTATCTATGGGCGTATTCACAAGAATCAAACGAGCCTCTTCGGCAGAAAAAGCTGTGAATGTCCGAAAACCTTCACTGTTCAAAAGGTATTTTAAAAGCTCAACATTTTCAGGTACATCGTCTACGATGAGAATGCTATGACCTAATTCTTTTTCCATGGTCAAAAATCACCTCGCTCTTCACGTACGATCTCTCTTAGGGAAAGTATTTTTTGAGTTCTATAGGTTAATACAAATAGTAACAAAAATAGAAAATGGAAAGCCACTACGGAAAACCAAAAAGTGGAACGCATATCACCATCCATTCCACCTTTTCCGAGCACACTACCCGGATGATTTCCAGGATTTTCAATCCAGCGGATGGCACCCCATGTCAAGATGGAGCTAATCGCACAAAGAAGAGAGAGATAGGCGGACAAGATGCACTTTTTTTTCGGATCTAATATGAGAAATCGAAAAACAAAATACGAAATAAGAGAGAGGCAAAGAATAAAGAAAGATTGCAATCGTGCATCAGTTCGGTCCCACGGAACCCCCCACGCACTATATGCCCAAATCGGCCCGGAGAAAAGAACACCGAGGGCAAATAAAAATGAAATTTGATTCGAGCTAAAGGCAAGATTGTCCCAAATACTCTTTTTTGAAATGAGGTATCCAATTGAAAAGAAACTCGCGAGTATGGGACCATATAACGCTACCCAAGCGACCGGAACATGAAAATAAAAGATCCGATGACTCAGTCCTTGCTCTAAAATGACATTTGGATAAACGAGAGAGGCAATGATAGCGAGTGGAACTAAAAAAGCAACGAGGGCCCAAAGGGAAAGATCGACAGCCAAAGGAAAAATGGAGATTTTTTTAGTCACTAACGTCCAAAATCCGATATTCACAAATAAATTCTAGGAAAAAAGTAAGTTCAAGATTCTTTCTTTAAAATTTCAAGAAATAGACTCCCCATCGCACCATAGAATAAGGCAAAAAATAAAAG
>JAPZRK010000100.1 GCA_027531445.1 Leptospira sp. | reverse complement strand
GCTTGAACTAGGGCATCAGGTTCGCCTAATGTTGAGATGGTTGTGCCCGTAGACAAATCGACCTTAGCAAGATTGTTCACAGTGGCCCCACCCACTTGACCGAAGGATCCCCCTAAGTATAAAGAAGTTCCATCTGAGCCAATCACGTTAACATCCCCATTTGCACCTGTATTCCAAGATGTATCTAGAGCTCCTGTGGAAAGATTCACAAGGGCAAGATTCGATCTGGTTTCAGATCCTGTCGTTGAAAATGTTCCAGAAAAAACACCAGCGATAAAAAGTTTACCATTGTGTACGAGTGCACTTCGAACTTCTGCAGTGGAATCTGCCATATTTACATTGAACGTCGAATCTAAAGTGCAGTCAGACTTTACTTTAGCAACTGCTTTCCGTTTTACGCCGAACACATGACTAAAGACACCTACGATGATCGCATTCCCACTGCCATCACTGATGATTTGATTGACCGATCCATCGATCTCATAATAAGGACAGTTCAATTCCGGCAACAAGGTCTGATCACTTTCATTTAACATGACAAGAGAACCTGTATTGGGAGCAATGTAGTCGAAAACACCTGCTACGTATGCTTTTGTATCTTGGATAACGATATCACGGACGAGAGCATTCCCCGCATTTAACGAATAAAAGCCCCATATTGAAGGACGTTTGCCTTCTGGTATTTCTTGATTCGAGGATGGATAACACCCAGCACTACGGATATTAAAAATTTGAACCAAAACAGCATTGCGTAAAAAGTCGGAAGAGCGTGGGTCGCAATCATTTCGAAGGTCTAACGGCCTACATTCGGTGAAATGCAGAATGGTAGTTAGGATGAAAACGTAATAGATTTTACGTAGATGTTTTGCAACCACTTCAAATGTCAGAATGAAAAATAGGTAAAATTCAGCTAGCCCGAATTCAGTTCAATGAATAACGATTTAAATTTCTGTTCATGCCTCCAAAGATAATTCAGAATCATTGCTTTGTATTCAAAAACAAAATAAACTTGTTGGATACGTGAGCTTTTATAAGCAGGTTGAGGAAGGACAGTTTACAAATACCATGTCAAAACCGATTAAATACAAACATAAGTTTACCCAGCGTGTCGTCTGGGGAGAAATGGATGCCTTTGGACATGTAAACAATGTAACGTATGCTAGATACTTTGAATCAGCTCGTGCAGATTTTTTTTCTTCCGTAGGGATCTGGGACTCACCATTAAAACCAGCAAAGACAGGTCCCGTGATCACGCATTTAGAAATGGATTTCCGCAAACAAGTAATGTTTCCCGCCACCTTGGAAGTTACTTTGGAAGTAAACGCTATGACATCTAGAGGTTTTCATATAGTCTGTTCGATGTGGAATGAACGGGATGAATGTGTGGTAACTGCCGGCGCAGATATCGTTTGGTTCGATTTTGTATCTGGACGACCGGCCATCATTCCGAAAGATTTTTCTGAAAGATTTGGACTTTCGAAATCAGAAATCTAAGCCTATTGCATCTTAGCTTCCAAAATATATTGGTATGGTAGAAGTTTGCTATCGACCTTTTTTACTTTAAATCCGGCTTTTTCCAATTCCTCTTTCGCTTCTGTTTCTGAAACTCGCATCTCCAAAGGTGGACCGCCGAATGGTATTGTTTTATCATTTTTGGGAAAATCAACGATAACGATCTTTCCTTCTTTTTTAAGACCTTTGTGGAGTAATGTGAGATATTCAATTCGATTTTCCATATGATGATAGACATTACAAATAAATACAATATCCACCTCAGCATTACTTAGTTTAGGTGAATCATAACTTAATTTTCTCGTTGTGATCGTGCCTGGAGAAAAATCTTCCTTGGACTTTCTGGAATTGATATGATCCAAAAACTCGTCATTAACATCTCCTGCGATCACGAAGGCTCCTTTTTTTGCAAAACGGAATGTAAAATAACCACTTCCAGCACCGATGTCAATGACCTTCTTGTCCTTTAAATTGCCCAAAAATTGGATTACTTTTTCAGGTGCTTGAAATTCATCTCGTTCTTTAGATTCAAACATTTGGATTAGTTCATTCGTAGGTGTTTGGTGCATGTGTTGGTTTGCTCTTCCAGAATGTTTGCTATGCGAACAATGAAACAAAGTTCCAATTAGAAAGAAGTTCAAACAAAGAATCGTCAGTTTCAAAATTAGATTTAAAAAAATATTTGGGCTCATAATCGGTATTGTATCGAAAACTTATAGAAAGTAACCAAAAAAAGTCTGACAGAGAAAAATTAGTTGCAACTGAATGTCATATGCAACATTGTTGCATTTAATGCCATACGAGACACTTTCCAAAACATCCAGACATTTGGTCATCTCTTCTGCGGAGGATGTAGATCAAATTCTCAACCCAGAAATAAACCTAGTTATATGGGAAAGATCTTTACACGATTCCCTTTTTGAATATGCAAATCTATGTGTAGAATTGCCAGAAGGTCACCGAGATCATTTAAGAATGAATCGAAGGTCACAGCTTCCAGGTGAGTCTCTTTTTTTAGAGGATGTAGACAAACTTCAATCCATCTTTCAAAAGCTAAATGGAAATAAAAAAATCCAAATAGGCCTATCCCGGGTAACAACAGTTCAATGTCCTTTATTTCATGTAGATTTTGTGCCGATTCGTTTAATCACTACCTATGTCGGAATCGGCACTGAATGGGTAGAGGAAGAAGACTGCGATAGAACCCATCTCGGTTGCGGAAGGAATGACCACCTCGTTCCTGACACATCCAAAATACAAAGAGTTGCACCTGGCCATGTTTGTTTGTTAAAAGGGGAAGCATATCCCGGTAATCGAGGATATGGTGCTATTCACAGATCCCCTATACCGGATAAACCTAGACTTGTGTTACGAATGGATTGTTTGTAATTTTATTTATCGATCAATGATTTCATTTTATCTTTAATGATGTTTCTTTCTAAATCAGAAGGACAATATTGAATACAAACATTGAGGTGATGTTTTGCTAGATCCAAGTCCTTTGTTTGATACAATTTTGATAATAACAAATGATACAAATGATTGTTCTCTAATCCTTTGATTTGTAATAGTTCTTTCAGAGCAAACTCTTCACCAAGCACCTTACTTTGAACATATGCTCGGTTCATAGCTACAATTGGGCTTTGACTGATTTCAAAAAGTTTATCAAACAATCCCAGTAAATGCGACCATTTTGAAGGAGAATCCTCGATCGTATGCAAATATGCAATCATGGCCTGAATTTGATACTCACCATTGCTTTCGCTGATTGATTTAGAAAGGTAATAATGCCCTCTTTCGATTAAATCTTTGGACCATTTCGTTTTGTCCTGTTCATCCAAAGTAAAGATTTCGCCATTTTCTGAAACTCGACTTTCAAAGCGCGAACTGTGATAACACATAAGCGATAGAAGTGCGTTTACATTCGGTAAATTAGTTTTTTCATTTTCTGTTAGCAGAACGGTCAATCTCATCGCTTCCAAACAAAGATCTTTTTTCAAAACGGTGTCGTTAGAATATGAGTAGTAACCAAGATTAAAAAGCAAATAGATACACTTTAGAACGCGATTGGTCCTTTCTTGTATCAAATTGGGCTCAGGAAAGGCGAGTTCCATTTTTGATTCTCTAATTTTCTCCCTTGCACGAAACAAACGTTTGTTTATCGTATCTTTGGAAACTAAAAATGATCTGGCAATATCATCGATACTAAATGCACACAAGGTTTTTAACGCGAGAGCCACTTGGGAGTCATCTTGAATTTCAGGATTACAGATTCGAAAAAACATCTTTAGTTGTGTATCTTCTATTTCATTCTTCGCTTCTTCCATTTTTGAAAGGACAGTGTATTCAAGCGAAAAGATACCTATGTTTTCTTTGATTTTTTTTTCATAGTTATTCTCTCGTTTGATCTGATTTATGATTTTGTTTTTGGCGACAGCGTAGAGCCAAGCTGATGGATTTTGAGGCAACTCATTCAACGTCCACGAATCGAGTGCAGATAAAAATGTATCCTGTACAATATCTTCCACCAAGTCCAATCGATGGAATCCGTATAACTTCACAAGTACGGCGATCATCTTTCTCGCTTCCGTTCGAAAAAGATGATCAAATTCTTGAGGTAATTTGTTTTGTCGGTTCAAATCGAAAATGGACTGATAGCTCTTACTTCGACACTACCATGTTCATAATCTAATATGGGACACTTTTTACTGATAGCCAAAGCGTCTTCCATAGATTCTGCTTTGCATATCAAGTAACCTGCTAAAATCTCTTTTACTTCGACATATGGGCCATCGGTTATACCCGAATTGCGGACGATTTTCCCTTCAAAGTCTAGCGGTTGTGTTGCGACAAATTTTCCACTTTGAATGACTTCGCCAATCCATGATTCCCATTTTGGCATGGTCTCTTTCATTTCTTCTGGTGAAAGGATATAACCATTTTCACCTGTACGATTTCTAAATAGCAGAATGAACTCTTTCATTATTTTTTTCCTTCATGATTCAATTTATTTAAAATTCCACCTACAATCGCTCCGATTAACGACAGTTCCATTAGGCCATAAAAAAACCACTGAAAGGCAAGTGCATTTGGGATTGGCAACACAATGTAATTTGTATAGGCATACCAGAATCTTGATAACAAACCAAGCGTGATGCCAATTGACAATCCTTTCTTCCAATCCAGATCCTTTTCCAATTGATTGAAAAGGAAGGTAAACGCAAGGCTATGGACGAGATAAATTGCCAAAAAAATTGGAGCCTTACTTGCCAGTTCTTCGGGTGAACGCCAAATCTCTTTTAAGGAGCTGTAAGTATCTTTCAACAAAAGTTGATTGATGATCGTTTCGAACACCGAAAGTAGCAAAAAGCTGGAAATAAATGTAATGAGATTCTTTTTCATAGAATCCTCCTGTTTTGTTTTTAGGAGGACAATCCATGTTTAAAAAATAGGACAAGGGTCTGAGATTTTTTTCAATTTTTATTTTTTATTTCCCACCCTTTCGCTCCCAAGCCAAATAGCTCAAAAATAAGACAACGAGGATGGAATCAAAAACAAGAGCAGGCAGAGAAACCGAAAGGTAGGCCTGACCATAGATCAAATTGAGAGCCACAAAAGCCGATTTGCTAATGGAAGCCACAACCAATGCCAAGGAACGATTCGCTTGCGAATACGCACCATAAATGAGCATCGCACCTACAAGCGCAATCAAAGCTCCCCAGTTTCGAACAATCATTACCGCTAGCTCGCCCTCTACATTAGAACCAAAGGTTAACTTTAAATTCAGCTCCGGCGAAAAGGTCGCAAGCAACATCGAACACGTAATCGCACCTGATACGATCATGATCCATTTGATTTGAGAAAAGATAATTTGCATAAAATACTCCGTTTCAACTATTCATCTGCGAAACGGAAAAAGAATACGAGTCATTTTGCGACCATGTGCGGTAAAAAAAACTGTTCAAACTTTCCAGCAGTTCGCAATTTTAGATATGCACTTTCTTAACCGTCAACTGCTCTCGATTGGCTTTGTGTTTTTGTTTTTGGCGAAATGTGGAACTTCCATAGATGACTTAAACAAAGAAGTCGCCAAAGTTCCCAACCCTCGCGTCGAAAGAAGTTCCTGGATACAAGACAGTGCTGGCATACTAAACAATGAAATTGAAATCAATGCTATCATCACTTTCCACGAAGCAAAAACTGGGGCCGAGATTGCCGTCGTAATTTTGCCGAGCATTGGGGAGATCATTCCGAAAGACTTTGCAGTCGCTTTGTTTAACGCTTGGGGCATCGGAAAAAAAGGAAAAGACAATGGGATACTCGTTCTCCACGTTATCGACCAAAGAAGAATTGAAATCGAAATCGGCTATGGATTGGAAGGAGATCTACCCGATGCGATTGTAAAGCGCATCATCGATTACTATGCTATACCTGCTTTCAAAGCTGGGAATTTTTCGAAAGGCCACCATGATACGGTTTTAGCCTTGGTTCGCAGAATGGAAAATCCGTCCATTTCCGCCGAAGATCTGTTACAAAACGAAATTTCTGATTCTTCTACTAACAGTGGAACGACTATCTTTCCATCTGATCTTCCTACGGAAAATCCTAATGCAGATGTAGCTTTTTCCGAAGAGGCAAATCAGGAAGAGTCCCCCCTTGACCCCAGACTGAGTGAATTCTATAGAGACTACAAAGGCAAATCCTACGCTCAATTGAGTGACGAAGAAAAAATCACGCTCAGCCGCGCAATTTCCGAATCAGAATATGATCGTTACACTTTGTCGGCTGAGGAAAAATCGCTAGCAGAAGAATATCACAAAGACGTAGAGAATTCACGTTTCCAATCCTCTCTGATTTTACATTCTATCATTTCCGTCTTCTTGTTAGGTGTTCTTTTTGCAATCAAAAGAGTTTTTGATTCCAAAGCAAATGCCTTTAAAGATCCTTATAAGAAATATGATTTTTACTTAAAGTATTTTACATATATCTACTATGCGGCTTACTTCTTTGGAACCATTGCTCTAACCGTGTTTATCCAAGGTTTTATCGCAAAAAGCCCAGAAGCTACTTACGTTGCCCCGCCCTTCCTTTTGTTTTTTCCCTTCTGTTTTTGGTCAGAGTCTTCCACAAAGGGAAAGATGCGCATTCTACGAAAAAGGTTACAAGTGATTCGAGACGAACCTAGAACCTGTAGTACTTGTCAGCAACAAATGAGAAAACTTTCTGAAGAGGAAGATGATGAATTCTTAAAAAAAGGCCAGATAGCCGAAGAGTATTTAAAATCCGTCGACTATGATGTATTTATCTGTCCAGCAAGCCATAGTCTGATTTTAAAATATGTAAATATAGATCCCGAGTATGAATATAACGGAACATCATTTATTAAAATTGCTAGATGCCTAAAATGTGATTCTCGTACATCCATAGTTACAAGCAGTAAAATCATACGAGATGCCGACTACGATAGTCCGGGCTCAGTGGAAGTTCACCGTTCTTGTAAAAACTGTGGCCATTCGGGATCAGACCGACTAACCATCCCTCAGTTACAAAGAAGCTCTTCAAGTAGTTCGAGTGGAGGTGGGAGTTCTTCCTCTAGCAGTAGTGGTAGCTTTGGAGGCGGTTCTTCCGGTGGAGGCGGTGCTGGAGGAAGCTATTGAGACTGAAAGATAGTTCCATTACAAGTTTTCATGACCGTCTGAATTTTTTGGCTATACATTCAATTAAACTATGTTTGGCTATATTTCAGATAAATTAAGTATTTCATAAAAATGGAAGATTTTATAGAAACTTTCCAAACTTGGAATGATATCGCAGAATTATATGAGGAGAAATTTATGAATTTTCCTCTTTATAATGAAACTTATGATTTTTTTTGTTATCAATTGGAAAAGAATTCAAAAGTTCTAGAACTAGGATGCGGTCCAGGCAATATTACAAACTATATTCACAGAAAACGAAATGATTTGGTGATTGAGGGAATGGATATTGCCGAAAAGATGCTTGTTTTAGCAAGAAAGAACAATCCTTCTTGCAAGTTTACTTTGTCTGATATTAGAAAATTCTTGCCACTAAAGAAGCAAGTCCAAGGAATCATCTCAGGTTTTTGTTTACCTTATTTATCCAAATCAGAAATCATCACACTTGTTCCCAAACTAACTGAATCATTACATACAAATGGAATGTTATATTTAAGCTTCGTGGAAGGAAACCCAAATCAATCTGGAATCAAAGTAGGAAAAGATAACCGAATACTTTATTTTTTTTATCACGAATTGAAAGAAATCTCCTCAATTCTCATATCAAACAATTTTCAAATAGAGAAAATCTTTGAAATTGATTATAAAAATAGTGATCATGGGATAGACAAACACATTGCAATCATTTCTAAGAAATCCAGAATTGATCAATAATTTTTTAATCGTATAATTTTTACAAAATTTAAAGAAGGATCTTATCAAAAGAGTTTGAAATAAATATGATTTTAGAAGTTGCAATGTTAAATGTAAAGATTGGACAAGAAAGACAGTTTGAACTAGACTTTGCCCGAGCAGGACAATACATAAGTTCAATTAACGGGTATATAAAACACTCTCTAAGGAGATGTTTGGAGCAGAACCACAAATACATTTTACTCGTAGAATGGGAAAACTTGGAAGATCATACAATTGGCTTCAGGCAATCACCTCAATATTTAGAATGGAAACGCCTCCTACATCATTATTATGACCCGTTCCCAACTGTGGAGCATTATGAATTAGTAGTGGAAAATTGAACCATGAACGACTTGAAAATGATTGTAAAATTACAAAGACGGATAGAATAGAACCATGGAATCAAGCTCAGAAACATTTTTTGTTTTATTTATCATTTTTATGAGCATATCTCTCTTCTTGCTTGTTTGGTTTGGAATTTTATTTCTAGGATCTCGCTTTGGTGGCTGGACTAAATTGCACAAAGCTTATCCGTTTCCAGATAGGTTAGGAGAACCTTTACTCGTAACTCCTTACCAATCTATGCAAATTGGAACGTCCAGTTATAATAGCATCATAAAGTTTTCGTATCACAAAGAAGGTCTTGAAATGGGAGTAATGATACTATTTCGTTTCCAACATCCAAAGCTTTTCATTCCTTGGACAGATATTAACTTAAAAGAAAAAAGCGAATCTTCTTTCACATGGAACATCTTAGAAATCGGAAATCCTGCTATTATCGATATCAAAATAAACGCTAACGTATTAGAACAAATGAATCCCTACTTAAAAAAGAATGATACCTCCGATGAGGGTAGATGGTAAGTTAGACGCAAATATCTAAAATCAACAAAAGGGATACATATTCTTCATCACATATATTTCTTCTCAAATGATGCTCCTTAATGGGGATCATTTCTCGACGATTGGGTTCGTGAATTTGAAATCGGGGGAAGGGGCTTGGGGAAATCCCTAAAACGGAAAATCGTTTCGCCTAACCCTTTTTTTTAAATCCCACCAAACAAAAAAGTTCGACAGTTTTATCTTGGATTTAAATTCTCCACATATGCGTATTATACTGCGAAAACTAACATTCATACTCATTGCACTCAATGCAATTCATTGCCCTACACCTAAGAAGGCAGACCAAACGGAAACGCTTCTTCCGCTTCTCACATTGTCTCGTGGAACGGGAACTAGCTCTAGTACTGATGCTTCTGGAAGCACTGGCAATTCGCCAACGATAAGTTCAATGACTGCTGTTTCTGGGGCCTATCCGATAAGCAACGGCGTGGGAGTAATGGAAGGTGGCTCGGTAACGATTACGGGTACAAATTTTGCTTCAACAACTTCCGGGAACACCGTTACTTGGGGTGGACAAACTCTGACCATAACAAGCGCGAGCACTACATCTTTGACAGTCACTGCACCTCAAGTTAGCTCTAATTCAAGCTCTACAGTATCGGTTAGTGTTTCAGGACGAAGTGGATCATCAAGTGGCTCACTGAGTATCCTAGATGTGAGCAGCATTAGCTTGGCCACAAAGGAAACTCCAACCCTCGGAACATCGATTCAGGGAGTCACAGGAACGACTCCCAGAACTAAAATTTACAAAGCAAATCTGACTGCGGGTACATATCTTGTGAATGCTTTTGGAGGAGCCGGTAGTAATAATTATCAGATTTACATCAATAATAGTTTTTCACTCTCTGGAACATTACTTGCTACGAGTGCTTCCAATAATACGGGAACCGCGATCAAATTTAATCTTCCTTCGACAGCTGACGTTTATATTGAGATCTATGCTTCCGCAGCCAACTCGACAAGTACTGTAAATTTGATAGTTGTATCACAAGCAAGTTTCGGATCATCTTCAATTAGCTGCAATGGATTTGCAGGCGCTAGTCGGTGCTATAATGTTCCAAGCTATCATAATAACTTTACCTCCACTACGTGTACGGGATCATTAGGAGGTACTTACAGCGGAACGCAAAACTGCGCGGCAGTTAATACAACGGGAACCGTGGTTGGAACTTGCCTTGTCCCGTTTACTGATGTTGGTCCCCTCGTGCTATCATACTATAGTAATGGTGGCACTCCTTATACCGCAGGAACGGCAAATACTCATTGTACGACTACAGTAAGTACGAATGCAGTGTTCTTTTGAAATATTTGATAAGCTAAATCCTATTAAACTTTTTTAATTATAAAAGGACTTAGCTTAGTAATTCAAGTTTTCTAAAAGAAAACTATAAATCTTAGCAAAGAAATAAATGTATTGAAATCTGTCAGCAACTTGGTCAAAATGCCAAGATTAGGTGGAATTTTCATTCCCCCAAATGAAAAATTAATCAAAAAGGACAACCTATGAAAAAAATCATGGTTTTAATAATCTTACCGCTTATGACGAATTGCTTAACATTTAGAAAAAATGAATTAGCAAAATATCCTTCGCCTGTTTCCGTTACAACACCTGTGGCTAAGAAACTTACCTATAAATTGGATTTTACAAGTGATGCAATCGTAAATGGCAACAATGACAAACATGAACCTGTCTTCGTAGATGAAAGAAAAAAACAATTAGACGCTGTGATTGAAGAAACCGGCTTATTGATTCCGGCATCAGATGCGAACGGAGAGTATACTATTCGTTACTATATAAAAGAGGTCTCTAGTGCAAATCAGGGTGTTGCATTCTTATTCGGTTTTACTGGTGGATTGATTCCTATGTACATAGGCACTGAATTAAATTCGGAATTGGAAGTTAAAAATAAAGCAGGCAAAACCTTAGGCAAAATTGAAAGAAAGGAGTCTTTCTCCATGTGGGGTCAACTACTATTTATCTTTGTTGCGCCCTTCCAAAGACCGCTAGGAAAAATTGAAGATATTTACCGCGATCAAATGCGATCCTCGTTCGAAGAAGCGATTGCAAAAAAATATTTTGGGAACTACGCCGTCAATCCGCAACCTAATGAGTGATGGTAACCCTATCAGATTTCCAATAACCTAATTGTCTCATTTACTTAATTGGCACATCATGTGTTTAATGAGACTTTTACCGGAAGCACATATATTATATAAATGGATAGTCAAAACATCCATTTATATCTGCAAGTATCAAGTTAGTAAGACCTAATGCAAAACTTAAAAAATGCCCTTCTATTGCGACAAACTCATGAGTAAGTTTTCCATCTCTTGCTATTTTCCTCTATATACAATTGCTAATTCATTCCTGAAGTCTTACCTCATAACACCATACCTTCGTTAGAAATAACGAACTGGGCTCGCATCAAATTTTTTATCTTGTTCAAAATAATACGCGTCTCCCTGACCAGTATAATTTTAATAAAGCAGTATATGGTATAAAAGAATCAGTTAAAATTTACTTCATTTAATGATTTTATCAAAAGTAAACTAACGTTTATTATCTCAAGAGGTCGAGGATGTATTGAATTACGACTCATTTTCCCTCATACCATTCTCAAATTTTTATACTTATTGGTCTCTCGAAGTAACTGAAATGATTGCCTCTTAATCAGCAAATATCTAAATACAACAAAAGGGATACCTATGAAATTTTTCACTCTCATCTTCACCATTTTTGTCGCAAGTTCCGTTTCTGCAGATAACTGCGATTCCATTAAAGAAGGGTTTGATGGCCTTTATTGCCTTCAAAAAGTTTTTTTTCAGGCCGATAAAGAACTAAATGAGTCCTATAAAAAACTCAATGGGCTTATTGATGCATCTACCAAAAAAAAGCTGAAAGAAACACAGCTAGCTTGGATCCAAGAGCGAAATACAGAATGCAGTTGGAAGGATGAACGCGGTTCCTTTGTAAATATGGAATGTGCTAAAAATAAAACAATAAGTAGGACTAATTTTTTAAATGATCGCATCCGTGAATGTAAGAGCACTGGATGCCAACCTAGCGAGTTCAAATAAGTATGTTTCATTTTTTATTCGCGATCCTACTCCAAGCACTGGTCGTCATTTTTATCTTTCCTTGGATTCATTCTGATTTTAAAGTAAGAGGTGAAATTTTCAATTCCATTTGGATTGTTCTTGGCTTTACCCTTCTCAACTGGATTGTTAGGTGGATTTTTGTTATATTTACATTAGGACTTGGCTGGATACTTTACTACTTGAGCTTAGGCTTACTTGGACTTTTTGCCAATGCATTCGTATTGATCCTAATGAGTCGACTATTCCCCGGTCTACTCTCGGTTCCGAGTTTTGGAGCCGCTTTTTGGGGTGGATTGTTTCTATCTTTAGCGGCCCTTGTGATGAAAAGAGAAAATGAATGGATGGATGGTCATCGCGTGAGAAAAACAATCACCATCTTTTATTTTTGATAGTCAAGAATTTCCGCTGCAATTTCAGTCGAGAGATATAATGAGCATAAGTCTACGATAGGGCCCAATATAAAATTCTCAAAACAACTTTTTGACAAACGGCTAAATTACAAAGAAGCATCTTCTATGAAAAGAAAATGTCTCAAAATAGCTTAAAAAGATTGGTTGCAAGAGCAAAAAATCATGATTCTAATTTGATTGATCATAGCTTTAGGCAAAATTCATTTAAGGTTCATTTCAATGGAATCAGTCATAAAAAAGAACAACATCAAGATTATAGGGAATTCTGAGGAAGTAATCATCTTTGCCCATGGATATGGTTGCGACCAAAGTATGTGGCGGTTTGTCACACCTGCATTTTCAGAAAAGTATAAGATCGTTCTTATCGATCTAGTTGGTTCTGGAAATTCTGATCCGAGTTACTATAATTTTCAAAAATACTCTTCCTTGACAGGCTATGCAAATGACATAATTGAAATCTGCGATTCTCTCAATTTAAAAAATGTTACTTTAGTGGCTCACTCTGTTAGTTGTATGATTGGTGCTCTAGCATGTATAGAAAGGCCCGAACTTTTCAAAAACCTGATTATGGTCGGCCCTTCCCCCTGTTATATCAATGATGGAGATTATCCTGGAGGTTTCTCGGCTCTAGAGCTTGAAAGTCTCTCACACTCTTTGGAAAGCAATTACTTAGGCTGGTCAAGTGCAATCACTCCGACCATTATGGGAAATTCCGACAAACCTGAATTAACCGAAGAGCTTACAAATAGTTTTTGTCGAAATGATCCGGAGCGTGCGATCCATTTTGCAAAAGTAACGTTTGGCGGTGATAATCGAAAAGACTTACCGTTGATTTCGACCCCAACTCTCGTGATTCAATGTTCGGAGGACTTCATTGCTCCATTAGCCGTTGGCAAATTTGTTCATTCAGCAATAAAGAATAGTAAATTCACCCTCCTAAAAGCAACGGGCCATTGTCCTCACTTGAGTGCACCCAAAGAAACAATTGAGGCGATTCAAACGTATCTTTTAGAACAAAAGTGAATTTAGAAAACCAATTCAATACCGAATTCTACGACCATGCTCCCTGTGGATATTTTTCTAACGAAAAAAATGGATTGATTACAAATATCAACGCAACTCTCTGCGAATGGCTTCACTACGAAAAAAATGAAATAATAGGCAAATTATATTTTTGGGATATTCTTACCATTGGGAGTAAAATCTATTCTCAGACACATTATATACCTTTATTGCAAATTCAAGGCTTCGTCAAAGAAGTAAACTTGGAGATGAAAAAACAAAATGGAGAGCTTTTACCCATATTAATTAATTCTAAAATTGAAGGGGATATTACAAAGGATTTTTACTTTGTTCATTCAGCAGTTGTAGACATTTCACAGAGAAAACAATACGAAAAAGAACTTCTCATCGCAAAAAAAAATGCTGATGACTTGGTTTTGCGCCTATCAAAAACAAATGTGGAACTTGAAAAATTCAACTATGTATTGCGCTCGGGCCACACGT
>JAPZRK010000032.1 GCA_027531445.1 Leptospira sp. | reverse complement strand
ATACCTACCTTGCTTTTAAACCAAATTTCTCCGTTAAGCTTTTTGGTAAGTTCTTGGACAATATTTAATCCTAAACCGGTTCCCTTGATGTTTCCCACATTTTTTGCCCGATAGAAGGAGCCAAAAATATTGTCATGTTCTTCTCTTGGTATTCCGATGCCATAGTCTTTTACCATTATCTCCACGTAGTTTCCAATAAAGCTCACATGGACTTCAGGATCCATGGAATTGGGAGAATAATTGAGGGCATTTTGTATCAGGTTTCTCAATACGTGAATTAACATGGATTCGTCTGTATTGATTGTCTTATCTGCCTCTGGTAAAAACAACTTAACTGATCTCCTTCCGAGGTTTTCATCATTGATGTCGTTGACCAGCTGATTCACAAATCGACTGATCCATACTTTTTTTACATTGAGGTTAATATCCTGTTGGATACTCTTTTCCAAGAGCAATACATCGCTCATAATCGAAGTTAATCTGTTGCTTTGGTTGAGTACTTTATCGATATGGCCTAGGAGTTTTGTTTTGATTTCTTCAGAAAACTCCTTGTCAAGCAACATTTGCATGATCATCACACTACTGACGATTGTTGCAATAGGGGTTTTAAACTCATGGGAAGCCATAGAGACAAATCTAGACTTCATTTGACTCAGCTCTTTTTCCTTAAATGCGATGTCCTTGAATTTTTTCAAAACTTGTTCGCGCTCAGTCACATCTTTTCCAACGCAAAAAATCAATTTACCAGGAACGTCGCTGAGTGTCACATGGCGAAACAAAAACTCAAACATCAGGCTTCGCTTGGATACTTTAGTCGAAATAGGAATGACCATTTTTTGATTGGGTTTCATCAAAGGCAATGAAGGGAAATTGATCACAACCTCATTGAATTTACGACCCAGATTAGGCAATACGGGTATTTCCAATACTTTCTCAAATGTCTCCGACAAAAATATAGCCTCCATTTCTTCATTTAATATCACCATCACATCCTCCGTGTTTTCAAGGAAGAACTTGAGCATTTCGGGCTTATTAAAATCGATATAAGGTGCTTTATTCATGGTAATTGGAGGTGATTGGAGAAAAATAGTACTTTTCAAAACCACCATTTTT
>JAPZRK010000070.1 GCA_027531445.1 Leptospira sp. | reverse complement strand
GACTGGGACAGACGCCCGCGGAGCGGAAAAGCGTCTGGGGGTGGAAGTAGGACGTTGCCGGGTTAGTCATTATTGTTAAAGAAAGCGCTTACTGATGTGAGCGCTTTTTTTGTTTGTGGGTGCTCTGTGTTTACGGCTGCCGTCCGGGACTCGCGGAATACGCGGTCCCTTTCTCAGAATTAGAGCAAGGTGTCTTGCTCTAATTCTTCCGAAGGTTGCGGGTTCGCACTTCTCTTATATTTAAATGAATTTGAGCGAACAAAACTACTTCCATGTTAGGTGGAATGGTTCGCGAAATAATAGGCCTGCGACCCATAGGGAGCAGGACTGGGACAGACGCCCGCGGAGCGGAAAAGCGTCTGGGGGTGGAAGTAGGACGTTGCCTTTGTTCGTCATTATTGTTTGAGGAAGCGTTTACTTATGTGAACGCTTTTTTTGTTTGTGGGTGCTCTATGTTTACGGCTGCCGTCCGCGACTTTTTGCTACGCTAACGCTGCTTCGCCCGCAAAAGTTGCCTGCTCGCTCCCTATGGGTCGCTGCGCAGGTTGCCTTTGTTCGTCATTATTGTTTAAGGAAGCGTTTACTTAGGTGAACGCTTTTTTTGTTTGTGGGTGCTCTGTGTTTGCGGCTGCCGTCCGCGACTTTTTGCTACGCTAACGCTGCTTCGCCCGCAAAAGTCGCCTGCTCGCTCCCGATGGGTCGCTGCGCAGGTTGCCGGGTAACTTTTTTTATACTTCAATGAATTTGAGCGAACTAAAGTAGTGCCGTATTAGGTGGAATGGTTCGCCCGCGGACCGGAAAAGCGTCCAATTTAGTTTGCCATAGCCAATAGGAGTCATTTGTGGAAATGCAATCATTGCTGTGCAGAAAGATAACAAATAGACTAGATAAAATTATTCAGCCAATCAATGGAAGTGGAAATGGATCAGGTCGTCAAAATGGATACGATGTATCAACTGGGAGTGGCGGCCGTCATCCATACTACCAATATATTGGCGATGTGCGTACAGTCCTTGGGAATCAACGATGAAAATTAGAAATTTCTATTATGTGTTATGCTTTTTATTGATCCTCTTATGTAAACCGAAGCCTGTAATCTACTCTGAAGCAGAGGAACATAAATATAAGCATGATAAATTCCATTTTGACGGTAGCAAACTTCCTATTCCTGGAGAGACTACGGAAAGCAATCTACGGGAAATGTATCCAGAAGGACCTTCTACAATTCTAACTTTTAAAAGGAGGATAAACAAAAAGCTCTTCGGTAAGAGTTTTCCTGTTAGTCGGATTTTCGAATACTTAAATACTACATTTGACAAGCAAGAAGATGGTAATCTGAAAAGTTACGTAAGAAAGGAAATGCTAGTATTGGTTGTTTTTTTAGACAAGGGCGTTGTTCAAGATTACATAATCGATCACTCGGTACGATCTGAGAATGGGGATAATGTCATCGGAAGATTTCATCATATGCCTCCTGGCAGTTTAGAAATCGAAATGTGGCCTGGAAGCCAAAAGGATTCCGAATGCTATTGGTTACAAAGACCAGATCGAGATAAATTTGTTAACTCTAGCGAATTTACATGCGATAGGTGGGCTGACTCAAAGCCCAGCCAAAACTAAAATATTGAACAAAAATTTGGTTAGGTTATACGCATGACGCAATCGGTAACGATTTTGAAGAGAAAAAGACAAAGAGAAATCACAGAAATCGTGTGATTTACAAATACAATATTCCAAAAAGCTATGATTCGTTGCCAACGAGGACATAAAGAATCCCTTACTTTTATAGAAGAGATTGCTTTAGAGACGATTGCAAATAATAAGAATAAGTGTAAAAGAAAGTTTCTCACTTACGCGCTTTTCTTCCAGGAATAGGTGTGGTAAAAACCAGCAAACATATTAGTGAATTATAGATAGCAGTTTCCATCTCTTGGTTTGTGGAGAATCAGTTCGATTGTGAATGAAGAAGTCGATGAAGTCTTCTACCTTTAGGTAAATAAACTTTTCAATTTTAGATTCCAGGAGGCTTTTCCCAAATTCTTTTCGCAAGAAATTCTTGAGCTTTGTTGGAGTCTACTGCCAAGATGTCATAGATTTATAAGTTAGGTGACGGCGGCATCTATTTTTCACGAGCTGGCTATAATTTTTCCATTCTTCCTGGATTGGTCCAAAATTTCCAATTCATCAATTACGTTTTAAATCTTCTAATGCCTTTGATAGTTGACCTTGTTTTGATTTCTATGTAAATCGGATGATAAATCAATGCATTGCATTCGACAAAAAAATAGTTGCTAAGTGCCATTCCATAAAGAAAAGAGAAGACAAACTTTTAAAACATACAAATCTCTAATACCATTATGAACTTTATAGAAATGTTAATTCCGTTCTTTATTTTTTTCATCGTAATCGAAGTTGTGTTTAATTTATTCTATAAAAAGAATTTCTATTCTATCCCCGATACGATTTCGGATATGAGTTTGGGAATTATCAGTCGATTGACAGATATCTTCGTTTTGATCCTCATGATGCATATTTACGAAAACATTTCCCTCAAGTATTCCTTATCCAGCTTTCTTCCTTCGAAACTATTTCATTTTACTTTCCAAAGAGATATTTTGGAAAATATTCAGGCATTAGCATCATGGCTTACCATTTTCATTTTGCTCGATTTTTTATTTTATTGGAGCCATCGCTTTTCCCACGAGATTAGTATTCTTTGGGCATCTCACGTGGCGCACCATTCAAGCCAAGAGTATAATTTAACGGTTGCTTTAAGGCAATCATTCCTTAGAAATGCAATCACACTTTGTTTTTATATGGTGTTCGCAATGTTAAATGTACCATGGACGGTATTACTTCTTACTGATGCTCTGAATCGATTTTACCAATTTTGGGTGCATACTCGATTTTTTAATCGTTTGCCTCATTGGATTGAGTATCTCTTCGTCACTCCGTCCCACCATAGAGTTCATCACGCAAGAAACCCCAAATACTTAGATAAAAACTATGCCGGTGTATTTATTTTTTGGGATAGAATTTTCGGAACGTTCGAAGAAGAAAAAGAGGAGCCTGTCTATGGCATTGTCAAACCACTCAAAACTTTCAATCCCATTCGAGCCAATCTTCATGTATTTGGAGAGATGATTAGTCTATTTCGCGCTCCCATCTCCATTTCACTCAAATTCAAGGCTCTCATCTCTAAGCCGGATTATATGTCTAACATTAACATGAGTATGCCAAATCAGAGGTCGTCTTCTGCATTGGCACCAAAGATTCATTATGTTTCCCTTTCCAACCTTCAAAAGATTGTTAGTATAGTTATATTGATTGTATTGGTAACACTTTCGTTAGCATTAATCCGTTTTTCTACTAAAATAGATTTGCAATTCGCTCTGATTTTCTATTTCGGGCTTTTGGGTGGATACGGTCTATTAGGCAATTATTTAGATCGCAAAACAGGAATTGGTAGGGTGCCTCAAATCGTAGTGTAAAGAGAGGTTCGCTGAAAAATTCTTTTTCATTGAGTAATGAATTCTAAGAAATTAATTCGGGTTATATTTGGTAGTCGCTTGTCTAAACAATGATTAGAAATAAAAGTGGCGAATAAAAATATCGTATTCTGTTATCTATGGCTCAGATTCTTTCACTCGTTTTGATTATTTTTGTGATCTTACTTTCCACGTTTAGTGAGGTATATTCCTCGCCTAAGCCAACAAAGGTAGAAACAGAAGACGATGAAACTAAAGTCAATATTGATGTCACTCATGAAATTGCCTCTGATTGGATTTGGCGTGGACAAAGTTTTGGAGGGGATTACCTTTCACGTCGCAATAACGAGAGTTATAAGGAAATTTCTCAATCTTTTACCTATGTTCCTAATGCAAGAGTAAGCCATCACTCGGGTTTCTTTTTCGAATTGGAGGGAAATATCGCATTGCAGAATCGATCTGATAGAGATACAGACCAAAGGATACAATCTTTTTCGGGAGGTCCATCTGTAGACTTAAATCGATTAAACGAACGTTTGATGGCTGGCAATATTTTTCCGGATCAAAAAGGTCATTCTTTGTTTTTTGATCCGAACAATGGAGTATACAACGATAAATGTAGTCCTGACTTACCCCAATCAATCGAAGGCAATCAATGTGCTGTAAATCCATCTCGAGTTAAGACGTACAATGAAAAAAATGGAATGGGTAGAACAGATGGTTTGTTTACAACCTTTGCCTATGAAATCGAAACAAATAAAATTGGTAAGTTTACAGTTGGGTCATGGTGGTATTTTAAGAAAGATAGAGCGGCAAAGTATACATGGAATGAATTCTTTATTTGGTGGGAATTGCCTTTTTTTCAACAAAGTTTAGCTCCCACGATTCAAACATTTAAACAGACGTCTTCTGATGATGCTGGAGGGTATGGGAATCAATATACTTCATTTTCCATTTCACATACTTTTTTCAAAGAAAAACTCATACAGTTAAATATGAGTAGTAGTATTGGATACCAATGGGCAAATAACTACATTTCTCAAAAATCTGGCGTCAATGATGTAACAAATAACGCACAATTTGAGGTGAATGATTACTTCCTTTCACTCAATCACGTTTATCGACCCGATATCTATTTGTATGACAATGAAAGATTTTTTTATACAAATTCACAAGACTCAGCCGCAGTTACCAATCTATCTGAACGAGATGGTCGGACCGTAGATCCATCACGTTTGTTTGGGTATGCCAACGAACTAGTGTATCAGTCAATCAATCAACAAAATGCTCCGGAGGCAGTTACCGTACTCGCTCGCGATTTATACCAATCCCAAAACATACCACGCAATTTATTTTGGATTAGTATAGGAGTTAACCAGCGTTTTTAATTGAATTTCACCTAAGGTCTGAACAGGGAAATTCTAATATTACCTCTGTTCTGCCTGACTTTTCCCTGAAATTGATGTCTGTCCTCAATTGTTTGGCGATGAGTCGTATGAGAGTAAATCCAAATCCGTTTGACTTATCTATAATTGTAAAATCAGGATAACCTGGACCGTCGTCTGAGTAGGAGAAATAGATACCGATGTTACTTTGTTTTGCTTCGACAAAGATCTTTCCTCCAGATCTGCTACGAAAGGCATACTTCAGGGAATTAGTAATGAGTTCGTTTAACATAATGCCCATTGGACTGAGGTATCGAGGAGTCAAAACCAAATCATCAATGTCTAAAACCAATTCGATGGATTTGTTTGAAGAGAAAATTCGTATGATTTCCGTTAGTAGTGTTGGTAGATACTCTTTTAGAGATACGGAATTTTGATTTTTGGAAAGATACAATTTGTCATATAAGACCATCATACTATGAATACGTGACACAGCGTCCGCTAATATTGTCCTAATCTCCTGATTTTGTATATGATGGGCTTGCATGTCGAGAAGGCTCGAGATCGTATTCATATTGTTTTTGATACGATGGTGCACTTCTTTCAGTATCATCTCTTTTTCGTTAAGTAAATTTTTTATTAAAGCTTCTTTTTGCTTTTGGTCTGTTATGTCCTGAAAAATGCCCGTTAATTTTTTACTCTTACCCTCAAATTCAGTCACCTCACATGTTGATCGGACAAATATCTGACGATTTTTGGCTGTGTTCAGTTCTAATTCCAAATCGTATCCCACACAATCTTGAATGGCTTTGTCAATCGCAGTTTTGATTTTGGTTTGCGAGTCGGGAAGATAAAAGTCAATAGCAGAATCTACTAGGGGATCAAATTTAGTTGGATCCAAGTCATGAATTTGATATGTTTCGTTGGTCCAAAAAAGTTCGCCTGAATCAACATCAACTTCCCATCCTCCCACCTTAGCTATGCTTTGTGATGCTTCTAACAATTGAGTATTTCGCCTATCTTTCTCTTGCTGAATCTTTATCTGCGTGATATCAGATAGAATGATTATATAGGGAGCAGGACTCTCTTCTTCTAATATGGAAAAGTTGACTGACACTATTTTTTTTGACTGATCTTTGCAGTTTATTTCAAATTCAACGGGTGTTTGATTCTTGTGATCTGTTGTTATTAACTGAAAATTTTGAATCCATGTTTTGGTTGCCCATTCATAATCAATCTTAGAAGGAAAGGCAAGGTGCCAAAAGCCATCCAAAGAAGAGAAGTCCTCTTCGGAGTATCCAAATGCAGATTGAAATGAAACATTCAATCGGAGGATTTCCAATTTTGGATCCACATAAATGTATGGTATCGGTGAGCTATCCAGAAGATTCCAGAACATCTGTTCACTAATCTTATTTTTTGACTTGTCGTTCATTTGGAATTCAATCTGTACTCAAATTCTACAAATGTTAAATAAAAAAAGCAAGAAAATATCACTTGATCCAACATTTAGTTTCAAAGAGAGTCTAAAGCATGGAATCTATGGAGACAAATATATTCAATGCCTCGTGTAGTTGTGATACGATTGATCTAATCAAACTTCGTGAGATCGAAAGAACATATGAATCCGAAACAAAAGTTCCGCTTAAGTTGGATCGTTTTTTTTCTCACTCTCCAACATCCTTATCCGAAAAGAGTTATGGATCATTATTAAATTTTTCGAGTATACTAAAGCACGTTTTAGAAAATGCTAATATAAGAAAAAAATTTCTAAGTCCCTTGGGACCCGATTATCAGCAATTAGTAGACAACCCTATATCAGGCGGTCTATTTTTGGGTATCGACTTCCATGACTCTGAATCTGGGCCGAAGCTTATCGAAATCAATACGAATGCTGGCGGACTACTCATCAACTCTATTCTTTATGATGTTCAGTTAAACTGCACTGACCATATGCAATTTGATTCCTCGCTTATTGGCAATGTAAATCGCCTGAATTTTATCTTTAATGCTTTTCAAGCGGAGTGGAGCCTCCAGTTTCCTGGCAAGGTTTTGAAGACTGTGGCGATTTTGGATGAAAATCCAACAGAACAATTTTTATACTCAGAATTTTTGATGTATCAAAGTATACTCAAATCGAAGGGGATAGAGTGTTTTATCCTTTCACCAGATGATTTGGTTTCGATGGAGGGTAATCTTTATTATAATGATCAAAAGATTGATTTTATATACAATCGTCATACAGATTTTATGTTGGAAGGATCATCGCTAACAAAAGTAAAGGACGCTTTTATCCAAAAAAAAGTCTGTTTGTCTCCGAATCCGATAGACTATCTTTTGTTTGCTAACAAATCAAATCTTCAATACCTATCTGATAAAAAATTTCTTGAAGAGATTGGAATAGAACAGTCCAAAATAGATGTTTTAACAAGTGTAATCCCACAAACGATTCTGTTCAAAGAATCGGAACGAGATTATTTTTGGGAAAAAAGAAAGCAGATATTTTTTAAACCTCAAAATGGTTATGGAAGTAAAGGTGTTTATTCGGGGAAAAAGCTAACAAAGTCAAAATTTGAGGAAATTTCTAAATTGGATTATTTAGCACAAGACGAGATTCCTCCGACCAAACGAACAATTCATGAAGTAGACTTTAAAATTGATTATAGAGCGTACATTTATGATTTCCAAATGATACTCTTGACTAGCCGACTTTACCAGGGTCAAGCGACCAACTTTCGCACTGAAGGTGGAGGATTTTCGCCAGTTCTAAGAAACGTTAGTCGCATTCTTTAAATCGAATTCTACATAAATTGACCAAGAGTTTGAACTGTTTCCAATATGCACAGGTACAAACAAATGTGCGATTTGGTCTTTGTCAATATAGCTATAGGTTTCACCGCTTGTCACTGCTAGTTTTGCTTCCGAGGATATTGTTTCAGCCTTTTTCCCGAGTAACGAAGAGTCTGGGTTGGCGGCAAATACGTGTTCGTTGGATAGGAGTGAGGTTTTCCCTATCCCGAATATTTTTTTCGGCGAGATAGTGGACTGTAATTGTTCGAGTGAAAAGTCAGCACCCATGATTCCAGCAAACTTGCCATGAATCGTCATATTTGTCATGAGACTCGTCATACGAATTAGCTTTCCATTGATAGGATAATCGTAAGGTTCCATCATTACGTCTTGTCCAAGGCTTTTGGGGAGTTCATACCATTCATCTTCACCTGGAACATCATATCCCTGCAAAGGTTCGATCGTTATGTTTCCTGTTAGACGATTGCAGTAAGGAACAAAACGTCCATTTTTGTCATGTCCAACTTGCCCAGCATATTCACTATCATTATCGTCAACAACATTTGGTTCAAAGCAACAAGCATATGCTAACTGCTGAGGGTTTTGATCTAAGTATTCCTTTAAAAGAATGAGTATCTGTGAACGGGAAAGGCCACTCTCGGACTGGATCATACTTTGTATCAAAAACTTTAATCCATAAAGGGAGGTAGCCATAATATAAAACTTTGCTTCCAATTCAGTAGCAACATGTGAAGACCAAAGCAACGCGTATTCTAAAACAGCCTCACGTTCAAAATGTTCGACTTCTTTAGAGGCTTTATGAGTTTCTTCGTTTATTCGAATGATAATTTCTGTGATCTTTTTTGTAGCTTCCGAGGTTCTATAGGATAGTTTTGAAACTTCATTTGCTACAACTTCAAATCCACGTCCATACTCTCCGGCTCTTGCCGCTTCAATTGCGGCATTTAGAGCCAAAAGATTTGTTTGCTTCGCGACTTGCTGGATAGTACTCGCCACATTTCCGATTTCTTTAGAGCGATCGCTAAAGGCATCAATCATATGCCTTAGCTTTTTCATGCTATTATTGGAGTAGGTTTCTTCCATTGGTATCCGCGTGTTAAATTACACTTTTTGTAGGAAATTTCTACTCTTTTTAGGCAAGTTGTACTAAAAAAATCAGTCCACGCCGCCAATCATAATATGTTTAGTAACAAGGTAGTCACCCAACGATTCTGCAGAAAGGTCCTTTCCAAAACCAGACTGTTTAAAACCACCGTGCGGAGCTTCCGAAGCAAGTGGCAAATGATCGTTGATCCAAATCGTACCGAATTCCAGGCGTTTCGCAATTCGCATAGCTCGCGCTATGTCATGAGTCCAAAGTGAGGATGCCAGCCCATAATTTACATCATTTGCAAGTTTGATGGCTTCATCTTCCTTATCAAAAGGAAGTATAGTAAGGACGGGTCCGAAGATTTCATTTTGAACAATCTCGGAATGATGCTCAACACCTGAAATCACTGTTGGTTCCATGAAATACCCAGCACCGAGATCTTTCGGAATTCCGCCACCGGTCAAAATCTTTGCACCTGATGCCTTCGCTCTTTGGATAAAGCCAAGTACATTGTCTCTTTGAAGCTTTGATGCCATTGGACCCATTTCCGTCTCATCATCAAATGGATTGCCCACCTTAATATTGCGCATTGTGTTTACAATGGCTTCCGTTGCTTCTTTGAGGTATTCCTTTTGAACATAGACTCGTGTAGCCGCGGTACAGTCTTGTCCAGTATTACATGTAGCACCTATCGTTGCCTTAATGGACATTAGGCTTAAATCTGCATCTTCAAATACTAACAATGGAGCCTTTCCTCCAAGCTCAAGCTGGACTCGCTTGAGAGTATCCGAAGCACTTTTCATTATCTTTTTGCCAGTGCCAGTCGATCCAGTCAAAGAAATCATACTTACCTGTTTATGGTCAACAAGAGCTTGGCCTGCCTCATTTCCCCCTGCCACGACATTGAATACTCCATCGGGAATTCCCGCTTCTTTCGTTAACTCTGCGAGCATGAGTGTCGTGAGTGGTGTATTAGGCGCTGGTTTTAAAACAACTGTACATCCTGCCGCAAGTGCTGGTCCGAATTTCCAAACGGCCATCAGTATCGGATAGTTCCAAGGTGTAATCTGTCCTATCACACCTACTGGTTCTCGTCGGAAGATGCTCGTGTATCCTGCAAAGTATTCGCCGGATTTACTGCCGTGGACGTCCCTTGCCGCGCCTGCAAAGAACTTTAAGTTATCTATAGCAAACGGAATATCACCCATTAAACTCAGGTTTTTGTAAGGTTTGCCGACATTTTCGGATTCAACTTTTGCAAATTCCGAAGAACGTGCCTCAAGTAAATTCGCCAATCTAAGTAGGCAGTTTGATCGTTCACCAGGTGTGATACGAGACCATCTTCCATCATAAAATGATTGATAAGCGACCTTTACCGCAGCATCAATATCTGCTTCATTGCCTAGGCTAACTTCCGCTAAAATTTCCGTTGTAGTTGGATTTTCAATTTGAGAATATTTGCCGGATACTGATTCCGTCCATTTTCCGTTGATCCAATGATTGAGTCTTTTCATCTAAGCTCCTATTTCCTTCAATGATTTTTCAATAATCGCAAGCCCTTCGTTAACGATAGTTTCACTCGCTGTGATCGGAACTAAAATTCGAATCACATTTCCGTAAACCCCACAAGAAAGTAACACCAAACCATGTTCGAGTGATTTGCTTGTTAATTTTTTGGCTAGGTCAGCTGACGGTTTATGTGCGTCCCCATTTTCAACTAATTCAAAGGCAACCATACCTCCGAGACCTCGAATCTCTCCGATACTCTTATGTTTTGTTTGGATCATTTTGAGTTTTTCTTTAAGCATTTCTCCAAGTTTTGTGGACTGAGATAGAATATTTTCTTCTTCTATCAAGTCCATAACTGCAAGAGCGGCCGCACATGCGACTGGATTGCCCGCATAGGTTCCCCCGAGTCCACCTGGTTCAACGGAATCCATGAGGTTCGCTTTGCCGATGACTGCGGACAAAGGAAGTCCTCCTGCCAATGACTTTGCAGTCGTGATCATATCAGGTGAAATTCCGCTATGTTCTATGGCGAATAGTTTGCCAGTCCTTGCAAAACCTGATTGGACTTCGTCGGCGATAAGGAGTATTCCATGTTCGTCGCATATCGCTCTTAAGCGTTTGAGAAAACTTGGAGAAGCGATATAAAATCCTCCTTCACCTTGTACGGGTTCAATGGCAATAGCCGCTATACGTGAAGGATCAATATCTGCCTTAAAAAGATTCAAAAGTGATTTGATGGAATCATCTTCACTCACTCCATGGTATTCCATAGGGAATGGAATGTGATAGACATCACCTGGAAGTGGACCAAAACCTTTTTTGTAAGGGATCACTTTTCCAGTGAGTGCAAGTGCCATCATCGTTCGTCCGTGAAAACCGCCCGTAAAAGAAATAAAGCCGGTGCGACCAGTAGCAACTCGTGCGATTTTCACAGCATTTTCAAGAGCCTCAGCACCGGATGAAAACAAAATGGTTTTTTTGGGACCGGATATGGGCGCTTTTTCGTTTAACTTTTCGGTCAATTGAATGTATGGCTCATAAGGCATAATCTGAAATGCTGTGTGAAGGTAGGCGTCTACCTGTTTGTGGATGGCGGCTATGACTTTAGGATGGCAATGCCCAGTGTTCATCACACCGATGCCCCCTCCAAAATCGATGTATCTTTTGCCTTCTACGTCCCAGATCTCAGCATTGAGAGCTCTTTCGGCAAATACGGGATAGGCGGTCGATACTCCGCGCGGAACGTTGGAAAGTCTTCTTTCCCATAAGCTTGCATTGGTTAAATGATTTGAACCCATCAGACAATACCCCCTAAACACAAATACTTTGTTACCATATAATCATCTAGACCATACTTTGAGCCTTCTCTACCCATTCCAGAGAATTTTACACCACCGAACGGGACTTGTTCGGAAGAAATAAGACCTTCATTGACACCGACCATTCCATACTCTAGACTTTCCGCGACTCGAAAAAGTCGGGAAATATCTTTTGTGTAAACATAAGAAGCCAGTCCGAAAACCGTATCATTGGCGAGTTGTATGGCCTCTTCTTCCGTTTCAAATGTCTGTACAGATGAGACAGGACCGAATGTTTCTTCTTGGCAGACCAACATTTCGCTATCAACAGGATACAAGACTGTTGGCTGAAAGAATGTGCCTCCAAGTGAATGTTTTGCTCCACCCGTCAGGATTGAGGCACCTTTTTTTGTAGCATCAGCAATATGTAACTCTACTTTTTCAATGGCGGCTTCATTGATCAATGGCCCTTGTTGGGCGCCCTCGCTTAGCCCATCACCGACTTTAAGTTGTGAGGCGAGCTCAGCAAGACGCGTTGCAAAACTTTCTGCAATTGATTTTTCCACGATAAACCTATTTACGCAGACGCATGTTTGGCCTGTGTTTCGAAATTTTGCAAACATAGCTCCTTTGAGTGCCTCATCTATATCTGAATCCTTGAATACGATAAACGGAGCGTTCCCACCTAGTTCCAAAGAAAGCTTTTTTAAGGTCGGAGCCGACTTTTCCATCAAGTACATACCAGTTTGAGTGGAACCAGTGAAACTCAATTTGCGCACGGATCTATTTTTTAAAATTACTTCACCTATCGTTCGATAGTCTCCAGTGATAACATTCCAAACACCTTTTGGAAGGCCTGCACGTTCGGCAAGAACAGCAAGAGCAAAGGCAGAATAGGGTGTTAGTTCTGCTGGTTTCGAAACCACTGTGCATCCCGCGGCGAGAGCAGGAGCAACTTTTCGGGCGAGCATTGCAGCAGGGAAATTCCACGGAGTGATCGTTGCAACGACACCGATTGGTTCTTTTAAAATTAAAATGCGTGTATCCCTTCTGTGCGAAGGGATGATGTCACCATATGCCCGTTTGGCTTCTTCTGCAAACCATTCTATATAAGAAGCGGCGTAGGCCACCTCACCTTTGGCTTCTGCAAGTGGTTTGCCTTGTTCTGTAGTCATGATCAAGGCTAGGTCTTCGACATTTGATTGTATCAAATCGAACCAGCGCTTTAAGATATTGGCCCTTTCTTTTGCGGGAGTTCGTTTCCAGGCAGGGAACGCTCGGTTGGCGGAAGTGATCGCCCGATCTGTTTCCATCTCACCCGAATAAGGAATAGTACCAATTTTCTGAGAGGAAGAAGGGTTGAACACATCGAGAGTTTGCTTTTCTGATGCGGAGCACCATTCACCATCGATAAAGTTCAGTTCACGAAAAAGGGAGGGGTCTTTCAGTTGAATCATAGTAAGAGTTATGTTCGTTATATTTCTCCGAAATAAAAATCCTATCATTTTTTAGAATAAAACTTGAAATGCTTGCCAACTCTTTCTCCTCCCAAAAGAATCTGCTTTTAAAGCAGTCAGACTGACAGGAGAAAGGAATTACATGATTCAAGATAAAAGGAAAGTTTTTGTAGCTTGCATAACTGCATCTATGCTTGCATTGACAATTGCCTGTGGCAAAAAAGAACAAAAAGTAACAGCGATTGGTGAAACGGAAGGCGAAGTTTCTATCGTTGCTTGGCCTGGTTATATCGAGCGCGGCGAAACTGACAAGGGATACGATTGGGTCACTGAATTTGAAAAAGCTAGCGGTTGCAAGGTGAACGTTAAAACTGCCGCTACATCTGACGAAATGGTCGCTCTTATGAACGAGGGTGGTTTTGACCTAGTGACAGCGTCTGGCGATGCATCCCTTCGATTGATTGCTGGCGGTAAAGTTCAAGAAGTAAATATCGACCTCATCCCTAGCTGGAAGTCCGTAGACTCTCGCTTACAAAATGCACCTTGGCACACTGTCGATGGCAAACACTATGGTGTCCCTTACCAATGGGGTCCAAATGTGCTTATGTACAATACAAAAGTATTCAAAACTGCTCCAACATCTTGGTCAGTGGTATTTGAAGAGCAGAACTTTCCTGATGGAAAGTCAAACAAAGGCCGCGTACAAGCGTTCGATGGTCCTATCTATATAGCTGATGCTGCTCTCTACTTAAAACAAGCAAAGCCTGAATTGGGAATCAATGATCCGTACGAATTGGATGAAAAACAATACAGTGCGGCAATTGAACTTCTAAAAAAACAAAGACAATTGGTTCCAAAGTATTGGCATGATGCAATGGTTCACGTTGACGATTTCAAAAAAGAAGGTGTGGTTGCATCATCTGCTTGGCCTTTCCAAGTGAATCTACTCGCTGGTGAAAAACAACCAGTTGGATCAGTAGTTCCGAAAGAAGGTGCGACAGGTTGGGCAGATACTACCATGTTGCATAAAGATTCAAAACACGTGAACTGTGCTTACAAGTGGATGGAACATTCGATTTCACCAAAAGTTCAAGGTGATTTGGCATCCTGGTTTGGATCCGTTCCGTCAGTTCCTGCGGCTTGCAAGGGCAATGCATTATTGACTGATACTGGTTGCGCAACAAATGGTTTCAATAATTTTGAAAGAATCTCTTTCTGGAGAACACCGGTTGAAAATTGTGCTGGTTCTAGAAAGTGTATCCCTTACAAAAAATGGGCAGAAGACTATATCGCTATCATTGGTAGCAAATAACAAATTTGATAGGTAAGAGCGTGGGAAACGATTTTGACGTAGAATTACAAGATGTTACAAAACGATTCGGTGATTTTTTAGCCGTTGACCGCGCTTCCTTCGGTATCAAAAAAGGTGAATTTTTTTCAATGCTTGGTCCATCCGGATCAGGCAAAACAACCTGCCTCCGCATGGTGGCAGGTTTTTATGATCCAAGCGAAGGTAAGATATTGTTAGGTGGAGCGGACGTTTCTGGCGTGCCTCCCTTCAAACGAAACGTGAATACTGTTTTCCAGGATTATGCTTTATTCCCGCATATGAGCGTAGCAGAAAATATTGGCTACGGTCTCATGATCAAAAAAACAAATAAAAAAGAGATCGAATCTCGTGTAGCGAACATGTTAGAAATGGTTCGGCTACCAAATGTAGGCCACAGAAAACCTTCCGAACTTTCTGGTGGACAGAGACAAAGGATCGCACTCGCAAGAGCACTCATCAATCAGCCTCAGGTACTTTTACTGGACGAGCCACTGGGAGCTCTCGACCTCAAGTTGCGTGAAGAGATGCAGATCGAGCTAAAGAATATTCAGAAACAAGTTGGGATCACTTTCATTTTTGTTACCCATGACCAAGAAGAAGCCCTTTCCATGTCTGATCGCATCGCTGTGTTTAATAAAGGCCGTGTAGAACAAATTGGCACACCAACGGAAATCTATGAAAGACCGACTACCGAGTTTGTAGCTAATTTTGTCGGCACATCCAATATCTTTGAAGGTGATGAGGCTACTTCTATTATCGGAAAAGCGAATAAAGTAATGGTTCGTCCAGAAAAGATGAAAGTGCTATTACCAACTGAATCGGATTCGGGACTCTTGAGCGTCAAAGCTAACTTCCAAAATTTTGTTTATTCTGGCGCCACCTCACGAATCCTTCTACAAACAAAATCAGGCCGTCGGATCGTTGTCGCCAAACAAAATGTAAATGAAGCTTCGTTCGATCATTTGCAAGAAGTGTCTGTCGCATGGAAGGAATCTGACATGCATATTATTTCTGGTTAAGGGAAGCGGACAGCTGAATGACACAAACATTTGATCGATTGATTGCCTTTCTCTTTTATCGAAAAAGTTTAGCTCTTTTGCTTTTACTTTCACCATTGATTATATGGTTAGGAGTTATTTATTTAGGTTCTCTCATAACTTTACTAGTCCAGAGCTTTTTCTCGGTCGATTCGTTTTCAGGTGTCATCAAACATGAGTTTACATTAGATACATACGTTGATCTATTTAAACAGCCGACAAATTGGGATATCATTATTCGCACCACTACCATGGCGGCCAGTGTAACTCTTGTCAGTGCCATTTTAGCTTTCCCAGTTGCTTATTATATGGCAATGTTTGCAAGCCCTCGGCTGAAACCCTTTTTATACTTAGGAATCATGTTGCCCTTATGGTCTAGTTACCTTGTGAAAGTCTATGCTTGGAAGCTCCTAATGGCAAAAGAAGGGATCATCACTTGGTTTTTGGAGCAGGCAGGCCTCACTCATTTACTTGAAGTGATTCTAAGTCTTCCTGTGATTGGTGGATCCTCATTATCATTTTCTTATATTGGCATGTTTTTGGTGTTTTTGTATCTTTGGCTTCCATTTATGATACTACCCATCCAAGCATCCTTGGAACGCATCCCACATTCCCTTTTGGAAGCCTCGTCTGACCTAGGCGCAGGTCCTTCCGCAACTTTCCGTAAGGTGATCTTTCCTCTTGCGTTTCCAGGCGTTGTCGCTGGATCCATTTTTACATTTTCTTTGACATTAGGTGATTATATCATACCGACAATCATCGGAAATTCGAGCTACTTTATCGGAATGGCGGTTTATACCCACCAAGGCACTGCCGGAAACATTCCGTTGGCCGCGGCGTTTTCTGTGATTCCGATCATTATTATGATGGTATACCTGATGATAGCAAAACGATTGGGGGCTTTCGATGCTCTCTAAAATTAGAAATCTTGGTCTAGGTCTTAGATTTGCAACAATCGTTGTTTTTTTGTTTATCCACATCCCAATCATTTTTATCATTCTTTATGCCTTTTCAACAGATGAAAAAACATTTCAATTTCCTATTCCGGGTTTCACCTTAAAATGGTTTGGCGTTGCTTGGGAAAGAAATGATATTTGGGAAGCGATTTGGCTTTCGGTTCAAGTAGCAAGTCTTTCTACATTGATTGCTATCGCTCTTGGAACCTTTGCCACATTAGGTGTCTATAGGAGCCAATTTTTTGGGAAAGAAGTCATTTCATTTCTCGTGATCTTGCCGATCGCTTTACCTGGTATTGTCACTGGTATATCTCTTCGCTCTGCCATGAACATATTTGGCATTCCATTTAGTACTTGGACGATTGTGATCGCACATGCTACATTTTGTATTGTTACAGTATACAACAATGTCCTGGCGAGATTACGGCGGAGTTCTTATTCACTAGTAGAAGCATCGATGGACTTGGGAGCCTCCCCATTTCAAACCTTTAGGTATATCATTTTGCCAAACATTGCGACTGCACTACTTGCAGGGGGAATGCTTAGTTTTGCGCTCTCATTTGATGAAGTGATTGTAACGACATTTACTGCAGGTCAACAGGCTACTGTTCCGATATGGATGTTGAGCGAGTTCGTACGTCCAAGACAGAGACCAGTTACGAATGTTGTGGCAGTTTTTGTGATTCTTGTAACAACACTTCCGATTCTTGGTGCTTACTTTTTAACAAAAGAGTCCAGCAGTGAACGAAAGTAATCTAATCGCCACCTAACTGTTTGGGGCTCACATCCTTTTCTTTTCGGAGGTTTGGAGTATTAATGATGACTTTCGAGTGCATTGAAATATTCGTTTGGTCATTTCTCAATTTGCGAATCAGGAATCCGAAGAAAATAAGTGCTAATGCGATACCGATCAGTTCATTGCTTGTCACATTTTCGTATGCCAAGTAGAAAGAACCAGTTAGAATAAAAACTTTAGAAACCATCCAAAAGGCCGCAGACTTGCCCATATACTTGGCGATGCCTGTCTGACGGATTTGTTCGTTGAATCTATATGCTCCGACACCAAAAAATGGTATTTTGAAAAGAAGGGTAGTCACGCCAAGAGCTAAAGCTCCAAAAAACGTTATCGTCATTAGAGCAAAAATAAAATTCCAAACAAACAAAAATTTTGCGGCAGAAGATACTGCCAAATGCCAATGAAGATGGTTATAACCTATCTGGATGAGGTAGATAAATAATGATATGAACAGGCTAAACATAATGTCCTTGTAAGCTTGGGTTAACGAGGTTGACGGATGTATCCAGGATCTACACCATTCATAGGTATCGAAAGATCATCCTTCAGATCACCTTTTAAAACGCTAGAATAGATACCTGCATCGTTCCAGACCTTGAAAAAATTATCCCAATGAATCTTTTTATATTTCTCTCTCTTTAAGACAAATGCATAGTCAATTTCTTTGTCAATCTCTTCAAATCCATTTGATTCAGTGACCCGATAATTTTCTGAGTCATGCTGGAGCCCCAGAGCAACTACAAATCGTCCCGCATGTTTTAAAATCTTTAAGGCAAATAACATTTCGCGCAATTTTAAAAGGTAAAGGGCAGGTCGTATATTTCTAGCCATGGTGAGTTTGTGCTCTGCCTCTGTGATATCCCGAAATCCCAGTCGTAACATAGCTTTGGTGCTAGCCTTTTCCTTGTCTTTCGAGATCCCTCCGAGTCGGTTCATCTCTAGTTTTAACATGGAGATGTTTTTACCTATCATTCGATCATAGAGTGGAATGAGTAATCTTTGGGTATGACGCAATCTTTCGTAGGAAACGTCGTCATTTCGTTCCATGTTCAATTCTAAGAATTCTAAATAGTGCATTAAAATGCGATTGTAGATTCTTTTATCATCCTCATCGCCTAGATGTGCAATGGTGGAATCCAAACTTTTGATGATCAGCTGATTTTCTTCTACGCCAAAGGCGACCTGCAATACTGCCTTTGCTGTGAGACTTGAATGAGAAAGAATCAATATGACAAAGAAGATTGTGATTTTTTGCAATCGATTCATTGACTTTGACCCATACCTTTAGTTTCGGTCAAAATGGGGGCCTTATCAAATCAGAATCATAACATTTCGTCGATGGTATGGAAAGCCGATCTCAATGCTCCGAGAATGCTTCCACCTCCGAACCCATCGCCAACCAAAATGATTCGATTCTCTTCGGGAAGAGCGAGCGACATTGCAGGATAAGTCGTGAATGGATGACTGTACTTCCATCTTTTTAATTGTGGGTTTTTTATCTGAATTATCTCGGAAAATAGGTGAGATAGTTCCGCTTTGATTTTTTCTATCACTGCATCCTCTTCCTCACCAAATTGTGACTCACTGAAAATTGGATTCATAATTAGAGTGAAACAATCGCGAGGAGCGATTCCTTTTAACTTTTGATTGGAGATAGATGCAATGGTTTCAGATGGATTTACTTCAAAGTTCATTTTTTGCAACTGTGAACTTGGAGCCTCAACTTCGAATAGTAAAACGAGTGCTTTCGCATAACGGATTTCTTTTAAGGCTTGAGGGTAGGAGATCTGGGATGTTTCCAAAAGTTCTAAAGATTGTGGTAGCGGAGAGGTTAGAATGAGATGATTTGTTCGAATGATTTTTTCTCCATCTGTTCTGATTTCGATATGGTCCGAGAAGGGATGCAAACGAGTTACCTTCGTTTCCCTTTCTATCAATAAATCTTCACCTAATGCTTGCGCAATGAATGTCATTCCTGTCTTCCCGCAAAGATAGCTTCCCACGTCATTCTGAAACCACGGAAGGAAGGGACTCTGATTCTGAACGAGTTTCGAAAGTCTTTGAAAGGCATCTCCATCATCTCGCAGAAACTGTGCTCCATGATCATACCTCAAATCCCCAATGCGCCGAGTTGCCATTCTGCCCCCGAGCCCTTTCGATTTTTCGAGTAGAAGGACATCCTTTCCTTTCGCTTTCAATGAGCGTGCAAGTGTTAGTCCAGAGATTCCAGCACCAAGAATCGTGTAATCGTGAGAGAAAAGTTGCTTCTGATTCATTAGAACGTATCCTTTTTTAGTCTACCCACGATTCATCCAAATTTTCAAAAATGAACCAAATCGCCTTTCGTATTTTTATAAAACTTTGACAAAAATAGTTTAATATCAAATTATTTTACATCAAACCAAGGTCGGATCAAGTCCAACTTTCATAAATCAATCAATGGAGTTTGCAGTGAGCAAATTATTTTCCCCAACAAAACTAGCTTCCCTCCCTTTACAGAATCGTGTCGTTATGGCACCTATGACTCGATCTCGTAGTATAGGCAATATCCCCAATGATCTAGTTGCTGAGTACTACGAACAGAGATCGGAGGCGGGGCTGATTATAACCGAAGGGACGTCGCCTTCACCGAATGGTTTAGGTTATTCGAGAATTCCGGGTATTTTTTCAAAAGCTCAAGTTGCAGGATGGAAAAAAGTAACGGACAAAGTGCACGCAAAAGGAAGTAAAATTTTTGTTCAGTTGATGCACACAGGTCGAATTGGACATCCAGCCAATTTGCCAGAAGGTGCGAAGATGGTTGCTCCGTCTGCAGTTGTAGCTAAAGGAAAAATGTGGACTGACGCATCAGGGATGTTAGATCACCCAACTCCGAACGAAATGTCGCTTGAAGATATATCAATTGCCAAAAATGAATATGTACAAGCTGGAAAGAATGCCGTCGAAGCTGGATTTGACGGTATTGAACTGCATGCGGCCAATGGATACTTATTAGAACAATTTTTGCATCCGACTTCAAATATAAGAACGGACAATTACGGTGGGAGTATTGAAAAACGTTTGCGATTCGTATTAGAAACGGCAGAAGAAACGGTAAAAGCCATAGGAAAAGAAAAGGTCGGTATCCGAATCTCACCTTACGGTATGTTCAATGATCTTGCTCCATTTGATGAAACGGAAGTCGAATATACGATGCTTGCAGAAAAGTTGAATGCACTTGGTATTGCATATATACATTTAGTAGATCATTCTTCCATGGGCACTCCCACAGTTGCTCCAACAACAGTTAAAAAAATCAGAGATGCCTTTAAAGGCACAATCATCTTGAGTGGTGGTTATGATAGCAAACGAGCAGAAGCAGATTTAGAATCGGGCGCAGGAGATCTTATCGCTTTTGGTCGACCATTTATCTCCAACCCCAACCTTGTCACAAAAATGCAAAAGGGTATCGAACTAAAGCCAGTTGACCAAGAAACATTCTATACGCCAGACGCTAAAGGATATACGGATTATCCGCTTACTTAAGCCATCTGGTTTGTTAGTTGTTTAACCACTTCAATATTTTGCTCGAACCTTTGCCGTTCTGACAAGGTTCGAGCTTTGTTGATAAATTCCACGCCGATCATGAGGCCACCTTCTTTTTGTGGTGCCATCCAAGCGATTCTTGCGGCGAAACGGAAAGGTGCTTGCAGCTTAAAAATCAGATCAAAGATAAATCCTTTTTGTTTCGGTAGTGTATGAATTAGATTCTCATGATCGATTTGTAAACGTAGTCCTGAGATCGAAACATCTAATACTGGGAATTTTGCATCAGTGGTGATTACGTTCGATTCTTTAATTCTTTGCAACGTAGACTCTAACATCGTTGTGATTCGAGAAACATCTAGGTTTGTTAGAATCACATCTTTCATAAAAACCGAGACAAAGCCGATAGGTATCATTTCTTCAACTTCATTGATGTAAATGATTGGCACAAGCAAACGGGATCGAATCTGTTTGTCTTTAAATTTTTTAATGGCTGATCCTATTGGCTCGTCCATTTCTTCTGCATAATTTATATATTCAGGAGAAGCTAGATGATAGGATTCTTCTGAATAACAATCTTCTAGATAAAGTGCCTTCATCTTTTGTTTGACGAGACCGTATTCAGGTTCCAACTCGGATGAAAATACATCTACTTTAATAATCGCATTCGGTCCAAACTGCTCCTCTAGCTTTTTTTCGAACTCTTCAAAGCTAACGCGAACTAAAGTAGGAATATTGAACATGTTGGCTTCTATGATCATTTTGGAACTAGCAATGGATCCAACACGAACGAAACCTTCTTCTTTGATAAGAAATCTTGGGTGGTTCCTTTCCTTTTTGGCTATAAAGATACTATCGACTTTAAGTTCAATTTTATTCCCACCGATTAACTTAACAAACGTACAATGTAGTTCAACAAAGCGCGCAAGCATTGCAGAAAGTTTCACTTTAGGTTGGGTAGCAATAAGTGAAGGATTGAATGTTTCAATAATGATATGATCTGATTCTTGTGGAGCCTCAATGATGTTGCACAATATTTGTTCAGAATCTATATAGGCATGTGATGATTTATTGATTAGATATTTTACGATAACGTGATGCTTTTGTGTTTTTTCTGCGATTTGATCCATCGCTCTTGTTGGTGTTTTCATATAAAATCTAGCTTCGCTTTTTTGATATGTGACGATTTTTTCCGTTTAATTCCAACTATTTTTGGAATTTTCGCTTTCTTTTAGGACTTCGTTCATCTTTGATCAATACTTAGCAATTAGTTATGACCGAAAGTATAGATCCATCATTTGATCCGCTACAAACTGGCGAACTTATCCCTTCGCAGTCAGTGGAGCCTCAAAGCATCCAATCCTTGATTTTGGAACTACCCAAAAATCAAGGAAGGTTTTCGCAAACAGCGCAAGTGATTTTGGACGAACTTAGGGTTCGGCATAGAAGGCTCGAAATGCATGGTAGTGCCGAAATTGCTCCCTCCCTTTTGCTTACCGTTGATAAGATTTCCGAAGTGCTTCAAAAAGAAGTTCATTTGCCAGAAAGTCATAAAAGTAATGCCGCAGTCAGTGAAGCGCTCTGGGAGCTATCCGATGCAAAGGCATCTTTTTTAGGAAGATCCGTATACATTTATCCATTCTTTTTAAAAACAGAAACAGGCATCACTGTTCGTATTGCCCTAGTGGCACCACAAAACAAAGAAAAGACGGATATCATTCCTTATCGTAGAGCCTGTTTTAAATACTCAGAAGAGTTGATTGTTCTTATAATAAAAAACTTAACTAAAAAAGAGCCAGTTCTTGATTCAAAAAATCCAGGGCTATTTTTGTTAAAGAGAGAAGAAAATGGGAACTTGGCTTTTACCCCACATCTTTTTTCCATCGAAACTGACTTTGTGTCAATTGTTGAAAAGGGATTCATTCCCTTTGATTCGATTCCTGTGCCTGATTTTATTCAGGATCTGATCCAATTTGGTCTTTCTAAACAACTGCTTTTTTCCGTTAGTCCTCGTTATCATATTGCAGTACCTCAAAGTGGATTTATCGAATTATTATTAAAACACATTGCAGTTCAATTAGATGCACTGGCCGCTTTCGTCTTCCGTGTTTTAAAAGATGTTGCGAAGTCCTCCGGACATTTTAAAGCTGTGGATCAAATCGAAGACCTTGAAAAAGCAATGCCTGATTCGTTAGGTGCGATAGTTGGCGGAGGTTGGAAGGTTGCATATGAGTTTATTTCCCTTCTAAAAGGATTTTCTTTTGGGGAATCAGATACCGACCAAAACTTTCAAATCCGACAGACCGTTTTGGAATCCGTAAACATATTAGAGACACTGCTTGCGGAAGTCCAAAAAAAAGGTCGTGACCTACAGGAAGAAAAATATATCGAAATACTATCGCGTGTTAAATCAAAAGTTATCGATAATACAGTTCGTACTTTAACTCTTACAATCGTTGATGTACATGCAGAACTAAATTCTCTGTTGTCCATGACTTCCGATGAGCAGACCAAAATTGTAAATAGATTGGTAGATGACCTTCGAACCATTTTTGGGCTTTATTTCCAAAACGATAAATCTGGTCGAAGTATATGTTACATAGTTGATCAAAGGTATTTGCGAGATGTTCAAAAGAATATGATGGAATTGGCGATTAAAAATTCTAACATAACTGAGCAATTAGCCTATCTCGATCTGATTCGGAAAGACTTATTGGAACGTAATGATTTACAGCTGGATGTACTTTCAGAATCAGAGGTTGCATCTACTAATAATAATGAACAGATCACGGCTATTGCTAAACCGCCAAAATATGACCTAATAGAGTTTCAGAAAACGTTCCACTTACCGACAGCAGTAGTTACGATTCTATTAGGCTCCGTAATATCAACGGTAGCATCGCTCTTTTACAATGACTTACAAATGCTTGTTTCTGGTGTGATCTCAAGTTTCGTAATTGGATTGTTATTGGCATACTTTTCAAATCGAATGTCTGCGCCGGCTAAGGAAAAGCAAGTAGCCAAAAAATCCACTACATCATCAATTAATGATTTTTATTTAACTCTCGTAAAGGCTTCAGAAGAAATACTTTTCCCCAAAAAATTCAATACCATCTTTGATAAGGTGTATGATCCAAAAAAGCTTCGTTATACGATCGAATCGCAAATTGAGGAGATAAGGGCACTTCTTCCCCACAGTGAAAAGAAAAAAGATGCAATCAAACTAGCCTCAGAAGTAGAAGTTGCCATAATGCAAGCCGCCGCGATCATTCGTGTCCCAGAAAATCTGCTAGTTAAAGGTCGATCAAAAGAATATATCATTAGTAAAAACGATTTAAAGACTTTGGTATTTCGAGACAAATTAGCAGATCATTTTCGAAAGGAAGCATCAGTCTATAAAGCCGATGCTGGGATGATGGCGTATCTCAATTATTTGATTAAAGAAATAGAATTTGGCTATTCGAAGTATGTTAAATCTTGATCCACTCGCGATTAGTGGATCATATGATATACTTCTTTCATTTCTTCTCTAAGGAGTCGCATTTTATCTGGAACCGCTGGGTGCATAATATCGCCAGTGTTCAATAGATAGTTTTCGGGACCCATTTCTTTGATCATAAGTTTTGTCTGCCACGTATTGTCCTGAGGCATATTGATATCGGAAAGAAAGGTGTAGTTGCGTTTGATTTCTGGTTTAATAAAATCCAATATGGAATTGAAATGATGATCGTTATAGATTTTTTTACCATTGGATAGGCGAGTATAACCTCTTACCACATAATCTATGTATACGACGTCACATTCAAATGCTTCAAACAGATAATTGATCGCATCCAGCGGGATAATCTCCCCACATGTGGAGATATCAATATCCACCCGAAAGGAACAGATGCCGTCTGGATCAGCCGCGTCGGGGTAAGTGTGTACAGTAATGTGGGACTTATCCAAATGCATCGAAACTTGAGCAGAAGGAATCGGAGATCCGCCACCTTTGACATCGCTCATAAGCACCATAGCCGATGCTCCGACCGGGTCATAATCTTGAGAAGAGACCGAAAGTATGTTTGCATCAATCATCTTAACAATCTGTGTTGAGATCTCTGTGATTTTATCCGCATTGTATTTGTCGTGGATGTAGCTCACATATCTTGACTTCTGATCGTCATCAAGTGTAATACAAAAGTCATAAAGATTAAAACTAAGCACTTTAGTTAAATTGTTAAAGCCAGAGATCTTAATTTTTTCTTTATCCATAGTTTATACCCTTACTGACAATAATTGTTTGAAACCTTGCACCGCAAGAAATATTCAACTTTCAATAACACAATCAACATAATATTTGAGAACACCATTTTCATCTCTTTCCTGAATCAGACCATGAATGTCGGTTTCAAATCCTGGAAATTTGCTATTGAATTCTCGTGCAAATATTAAATACCGTACGATCGTTTCGTTGAAACATTCTCCAGGGATCAAGAGTGGAATACCTGGAGGATACGGTGTCAGCAAAATACTCGTGATGCGACCTTCTAAATCATCAATGACCACTCTTTCAATTTGTCTATGGGCCATTTTTGCATAGGCTTCAGCTGGAGGCATAGCGGGAACCATGTTTGAGAGATACATTTCAGTGGTTAGTCGAGCTATGTCATTTGCCTTGTAAATTTTGTGAATCTGGTCACTTAGATCTTTGAGTCCAATCCGTTCGTATGCTGGAAATTTTGCTACGAACTCAGGCATCACTCTCCAAACGGGTTTGTTTGCATCATAATCATCTTTGAGTTGTTGTAGTTCTGTAACGAGCGTATTCCATCGGCCTTTTGTGATTCCGATTGTAAACATAATAAAAAATGAATACAGTCCTGTTTTTTCCACAATGATGCCATGTTCAGAGAGGTACTTTGTTACGATGATAGCAGGGATGCCTTGGTCAGAAAACTTTCCTTCCATGTCTAAGCCCGGTGTGATGATGGTTGCTTTGATTGGATCCAACATATTGAAGCCAGCCGCAAGTTCACCAAACCCGTGCCAATTGTCTTCAGCACGAATCATCCAATTTTCACGTTCTCCGATTCCTTCTTCTACCAGGTAATCGGGTCCCCAAACTTTGAACCACCAAGAGTCACCAAACTCTTCATCCACCTTTCGCATCGCACGGCGAAAGTCTAATGCCTCGGCAATCGATTCCTCAACAAGTGCAGTGCCACCAGGAGGTTCCATCATGGCGGCGGCTACGTCACAGGATGCGATAATGGCATACTGAGGACTTGTAGAAGAATGCATATGATATGCTTCATTGAATCTATGGCGATCTAACTTGCGTGTGTTGGAGTCTTGGACGAGAATTTGCGAAGCCTGTGAGAGCCCTGCAAGAAGTTTGTGTGTGGATTGTGTCGAAAAAACAAGTGAATTTTCCGATCTTGGTCTGTCTGGGCCAATCGCATGCATGTATTTGTAAAACGGGTGGAAAGAAGCATGGGGTAACCAGGCTTCATCGAAGTGGAGTGTATCAATGGAATCACCCAATACATCCTTTATCATATCTACATTGTATAACACTCCATCATACGTTGATTGAGTGATCGTTAGGATCCTAAATTGTGATGATGGATTCTTTTCAAATGCTTGTTTTGCGATCGGATTTGAGGCGATTTTTTTTCGTATCGCATCTGGCTGGAATTCGGATAAAGGAATGGGTCCGATGATTCCATAATGATTTCGAGTGGGCATTAAAAATACAGGGATCGCCCCAGTCATGGTAATGGCATGGAGGATTGATTTATGGCAGTTTCTGTCTACGACAACAATGTCACCCGGGGCAACCGTTGCATGCCAAACCATCTTATTGGATGTAGAAGTACCATTTGTAACAAAGAATAGGTGGTCTGCATGAAAGATCCTTGCCGCATTATGCTCGCTTGCCGCTACGGGACCATTATGATCAAGGAGTTGGCCGAGTTCATCTACTGAGTTGCAGACGTCTGCTCGTAACATGTTTTCACCAAAAAACTGGTGGAACATATGTCCCACTGGACTTTTTAAAAATGCTACACCACCCGAATGGCCAGGACAATGCCATGAATAAGATCCATCTTGGGCGTAATCAGTGAGTGCTTTGAAAAAAGGAGGCATCAGTCCTTTGAGATAGGTTTTTGCTTCTCTTATGATATGGCGAGCAACGAATTCCGGTGTATCTTCAAACATATGAATGAAGCCGTGGAGTTCTTTTAGAATGTCATTGGAGATGTGGCGAACGGTTCTCGTCTCGCCATAGAGGAAGAGGGGGATGTTGTTGTTTCGGAAACGGATCTCTTCTACAAAGGCTCTTAAATTTTCGAGTGCCGAAGTGGCTTCGCTAGGACTCGAAAACTCTTCATCATCGATGGAAAGAATGAATGCGGAAGCACGACTTTGTTGTTGGGCAAAGGAACTCAAATCACCATAACTTGTGACACCTAGAACTTCCATGCCTTCTTCTTCAATGCTCTTGGCGAGAGCACGGATACCGAGACCACTAGTATTTTCAGAACGAAAGTCTTCATCGATGATAAATATGGGGAAGCGAAATTTCATTACAACAGATGTTCTCCGAAATGGTTAGATATTACCAAATCACTCGACTCCTCTAGGAAATGAACAAAAAAACAATTTCTTCTGTTTCGAATTGGTTATCTTACAAACGTGAGTTTGCCTTTGACGAGTCCAAGGTAAATGGGAATCTCCGCTCCATTCTTTCCTTGGATGAGGGCTTCATTCTTTTGGTTTGTAAGATTTACAATTTTGTCATCACATAACAAATTCACTTTGATGTCTTTTTTCTTTAATTTCCATGAAGAACCTATCTGTTTCATCATAATCGCAAGCGACTTTTCTTCTTCTGCTGGGTCATACTTTTGGTATCTCGTTTCTGTGGTTTCGATCTGACGGAATGTGAGAAGTGATGATACTTGTTTTACATTGCGTGCATTGAGAGCTTTTACGAGTGTCTCCATCATGCCTATGGCTTCTTTTTCTAAGTCTTTTGTCCAGGCGATCTTCTCTGCTTGGTTCCAAAGCTGGGACGGTGGAACAAATGGGGGATCGAATGTTACATCTATCCATTCTCCATTTGGAACTTGATTTTTCTCGTTCGATTTGGGCCATTCAAAATTTAGTATAGATTTACCTTCGTCTGGAAATTGTCCAGCCTGTGCGATGATCAATTTGATTTGAACTGATTTTGAAATAGGAAAGGTACTCTTCGACTGATTTGGTTTTCGTTCCGATATTCGAATGGATAATCTGTTGTTTTTGGGCATGATCCAATGGTTAATGTCTTCTTGTCCCGATGAATCATCGTTTGATGAATTGTCTTTGATGGTATAACCATTCGCTTTTAATTCTAAATTTACATCTGTGTTTTTGTATGTGATGGTAAAGTATCCAGAATTGGGAGTGGTACTTACGGAGTTTTCTTGGGGAAGTATGGGAACAAGGACGAAATGTGTGATAATGATTGCAGAAAGGATTCGGAAAATCATGAGAGCCACCTTAGGTATGGATGGATAGCAGATCACAAAATCATATTCATGTCTATTAAAAATCTTGCTTCTTCAAATTCTCCTGTATTGCTATCCTTGTGCCAATCCTATCTTTCTTAATATTTTTATTCTCATGTCAAAATACCGCGACTGAGGAGTTTTTTCTTCCTGATATACTACCTACCGAAGAAGAAGTAAAGTATTCTCTTTCCTCCGATGAGTATCTTGTTAGGTTGAGGGCCATTGCCAAATCCAAACAATTGACTTTGGAAGAATGGAAGGAAGGGGAACGCGCCAAGGTCAAAGAATCCGAAATCTCTCATTATTGGCAGTCAGAGAGAAAGAAGCTACCATTAGAGATTTCGAATACAGATGCAATCGATCGTATGCGTGATTCCATTCGAATTCGCATCGTTTGGAGTCGGATCTTTCATGAGGCTGGGCTGTCTTGGAAGGTCATCCCAAGTAAAGTCGGGAATTTACTTTCGAAGCTAGATATAAAACATTCTCCAAAGATTGGGAATCCAAAGGGGAAATGGGTGATCATCGAGTGGAGTGATTTCCTTTGTCATTTTTGTAAACAGACCTTCCCATTTACAAAAAAGCTTCTGTTGAAAAGAGTCGACCAAATCTATTACATTCACAAAGATTTCCCTTTGGATGATGAAAGTGAGGAAGGGATTCTTCCTCTCGCTATGGCAAGGTGTCTTTGGGAGAATGAACCCACAAACATCTTAAACCATATGGACATTTTGTATTCTGATTCTAAAAAAATCAAAAGTGGCACAGACTTAGGTTTCAAAAATTGTTCCGCAGACGATTTGAACTCTCGCTTTAAAGATTTGGTTCGCGTTGACCATAAGGAAGCTCAAAAGTTGGGAGTGACTTCGATTCCAACTTTCTGGGTGAATGGTAGATGGATCGTAGGTTCTTTGAACCAAGAGACATGGGAAAAAGTATTTCGAGAAACCGAACGAAGATAAAAAAATTGTTGTCTTTGCCTACCGAAGATGTCTTTTAATTTCACTCATAAGGAATTTTATGCGACTTAGAAACCTCCTATTTATTTCGATCATTCTTAGTATTTTTTTCACCATTGGCTGTGGGAAAAAACTTCATTTTTCAATGGTGACTTCCACATCGATGGATAATGGACTTCCTTTTTTCGTGTTAAACGGTAAAGAATGGAAGGCGGAGCCTGGGGCAGAGTTTGTCAAACTACACTTTTACGCGGACGACGCCTTTTCGCTAAGCAAGGTGACGATTGAATCTTGTTCAGGCAAATTTAAAGATCGCATCGCGGCGTATGTCAACTTTGATGAAGTCTATGTTAGCACCGACGTCGAACTTTCAAATTCTGAATTAAAGTTTGATCCAGTTGTTCAGGCAAGATCTGTTACACTCAACTTCCAAAGAAACCAGGACATCTGTCTGAAAGGCGTTAAGTTTTATGATGAAAAACAAAAAGCATATCGCACCTACACTCCTGAAATTTTAAAAGCAACGGCCACTGCCTCCGAGACAGCAAGCCCAGAATCCAGCTACTCAGTTATGAACCTATTTGATTCAAAGTATGAAAACGCTTATGCATCAGTCAAGGGTGGAGCAGGCGTTACGTTTACATTTGAATTTGATGAAAAACAAACCATTTCCAAACTCAAACTTTGGAACGGATACCAGCGTTCCGACGTCCATTGTATTAAAAATGGACGATTGAAAGAATTCACACTTACGGGAGATGATGGTTACTCTGAAAAAGTTTCCATTGAAGACACGATGGGAAGTCAAGTCGTCAATCTCACCAAACCATTTAAAGGTAAAAAGCTCATCATGAAAGTAGATGAACTCTATCCGGGTCTCACTGAAAAAGGTTTTGTGCTATCCGAACTTCGGTTTGGTGATGGGGAAGATTGGCTTGCCATTGATACTCTCCCAAAATCCAAAGATACCGCCGCAAAAAATTTCGATGCATTTACAAAAGCATCGCTACGTAAGGTATTGAATCGAGGTCTCACAGGAATGGAGATTGCCTCAATTGCTCCTGAGGCGACAACAGATCTACCGGCGGGTGCCGATCCGAATGTGGAGGTTGAGGAGAATCTAGACCAGCCAACATCTTCTGATTGGACGATCCGTTTGCGATCAGATGGGACTTTCTTTCTGGAAGGATCGACAGCTCGCACAGATTACGATGTGGGCCAAGAAAATTCCAACCGGTTTTACGGGATGGGAAATTACGAAATCAAAGAAATTGGCGCAGGTAAGATCGATTTACGCATCTTTGGTTACCTTCGCAAACAAACATTTACAAACTTTTTGGACTATGGCGGCGGTGATTGCAATGGATGCGGACGTGACTGCAATTTGGTTAAAAACCCAGATCCCAATCATACAGAAAAGATTTTCCAGGAATTCGTAACCTTACAGGTGCGAGGTAAAAAATTTTATTTAACAAATGCTAAAAAAACAGAAAATTTAGACTTTTCTACCTTGGAGTTAGGTCTAGAGTAAAGTGCAGAAGAGTTTTTTTCTCATTTCTCGCTTTGCACAGATTTTAGTTTTCTCCGTCCTCGGTCTCCTCCCGTTTTGCGGAGGGGACCATGAGGAATCAAAATCGCACCCTCATACAGATTCCCAGGCAACTCTCGAAACCCCAAAAAAGGCAGATAAAGTGGTGATCGAAATCAAATGGGAATACTCTCAATTGCCGCTTAAGATGGAAATACGAGAACCTGCTGGTTCCCAAATTTTAGCTCTTTGGACAACAGGATCTGTCCCTGCAGGTAAAAATGCACCATTTGGAAAGGAGATACCGGATAGCACCTTGATCTTAAAGCCAGGATCAAAAAAGCAATTCCTTCTTGTGATGAAGAATGATTCCGATGTCCCGGTTTATTTTTTTGCCGCCCCCCACCAAGCTCTTCCCGTCGAACATAGCTTTGGTTTTAAATTCAAATGTCTTTGCGTGAACCATGCATTTACAGTACCACCAAAAGAAACTTGGTACCGTGTGGTTGAAATACGTTTGGCACCAGAGTTTTTAGGGGACAGGCTTATACTCACGCACAATCTTCTTGGAATGTCCAAGGAACGGATGACACAATTTGAAAAAAGTGCGCAATCGAACATACCGCACGAAATGGATTGATTCCGCGTGCTTTCTTTTTTAAAACATCCATTAATTCGATCTGTAGTTTACGCAGGTATCAAACCTGACATGAGTTTGGATCTTTCGTTACGGATTCAACTAACGAATATTTCAGCGATTGTTGCGATTTCTTCCAACATTACTTTTAGTATTATGTTTTTGTTGATGGATACAATGGGCACTTGGCTGATTCCTCTGATCAATGCCCCTTTTGCATTTACTGTTGGATATTGTATTTATTTGAATCACAAAGGTCACATTCAAGTTGCTAAGTATGTGATTCTTTTCTGTGTATCTATGGTAGTTTTTCTCACATCATTTTTCTTTTATGGAAATTTACTGGGTGCGCATTATTTCTTTTTACTTTTTTCTGCCTTGCCTTTTATGATACTATCATATAAAGAGCGTTATTCGATACTAATTTACTTTTTAATCAATCTTACTTTGTTTTATTATATCGGGTATGTTCATGTCCCGCCTCTCTTGTCGCCTCAAAGTCCTTTTTACAACATTGAAGTTCGTGAGGTATTTGTCATCGTTTCGACGATTACATGCTTTTTTATTCTAGCGATTTTTCTTTTGTATTTCCTTCGAAATACAGAAAGAAACCAAGAAGAACTGGTAAAGGCCAATCATTATAAAGATCTTATCTTTTCTATTTTAGCGCATGATTTGAAAGGGCCCATCGGGAGTATGGGAACTTATTTAGGGATATTGACTGAAAATCGTTCAAAAATGAGCGATGAGATGATAGACCGCGGCTTGATAGAATTAAAAAAGAATGCAAATCAAAGTTATGTGGTATTGGAAAATCTCTTAGAGTGGGGAAGGAAAGAAACAAATCGATTGTTGTTCCAGCCAGAATCAACACTTCTAACACCACTCTTGCAAGAAACTGAGTCGCTATTCCGCATCCAATGCAAAGAAAAAAAAATGGAATGGCTGAATGAATTTTTCTTCGAGGAACGCGTATTTATTGATTCTAGGATGATGTCCACGATTCTCAGAAACATTTTTTCAAATGCGATAAAATTTTCTAATCCAGAAGGTAAGATTATTGTTTCCTCAAAGGATCTCGGAAAGTTTGTCGAGCTTTCGATCACAGACTTTGGAACTGGGATGAGTCAGGAAAAATTGGATTCCATACTCAATGGAAGCACCATTAAATCTGATTTTGGAACAATGGGTGAAAGAGGGACAGGGCTTGGAATGGTCGTTACCTTACAGTTGCTTTCGGTTCACAATATTCCATTCTTCATTTCGAGCGAAAAGAATAAAGGCACAAAAGTCACTATGCATCTTCCAAAGCCGATCTAAATTCCACTTTCTTTTTTTGCTCTTATTTTAGATCGTTTAGATATGCTCCGCTGGATACAAGGTTACTTTCGTTGGCTTCAAAATGAGGCACCCACTGGTGGAGTGGAAGTACTTCCGCTCCTTTCTCCTAAATTCGAATCATCCGTTCCTGGTATTTATGTCATTGGTGATTTAACTGGTATCCCACTTCTGAAATATGCAGTCGCAAGTGGTAAGGAAGTCTGGCAATATATAACAAATAAGATCGAAAGTGAGGCTACCTCGACTTATGATGCGGTTATCATCGGAGCAGGACCGAGCGGTATATCATGTGCCATAGAAGCAAAACGCCTAGGACGCAATGTGGTTGTTTTAGAATCAAATGATGCATTCCAAACAATCAACAGTTATCCGAAAGGAAAACCTATCTTTGCCGAACCCGATTCATTGTTTGTTGATTCTCCTTTGCAAATTGAAAATGGGACTAAGGAGTCTTTATTAGATTCTTTGTCAAAATCATTATCGAAGGCAAAAATCAATCTGATCAAGAACGCACGTGTTTCATCAATAAAATCGCTAACAGAATCTTACGGATTCGCAGTTACAACTGAGAGCGGAACTTTGTACAATACAAAGAATGTGATTATCGCCATGGGGAAGTCAGGCGACCCTAAAAAATTAGGAGTAACTGGCGAAAATTTGGAGCATGTATTTTATCGCTTACTTGATCCAGCATCTGCGACAGATAAGGAGGTTATGGTGGTCGGAGGAGGTGACTCTGCTGTGGAGGCCGCCATCGCCATATCAAAATATGCGAAACGAACAACGCTCGTGCACCGAGGCGAATCACTATCAAGACCCAAGGCACAAAATCTCAATCAACTCCACCAATTAGTAAAATCCGAAAATATAGAAATACTTTTGGAAACACAAGTGGATACCATTACTTCAAAGGAAGTCATTCTTCGAGATAAAAAGGCCGCAAAAAAAAGAAAGGTGGATGCTCTTTATATCTTAGTTGGCTCGGATCCTCCAGTTTCCTTTCTAAAAAAAGTAGGCATTAGGTTACAAAATGTACGCAATCTATCCGATTGGGTAGGTTTTTTTACATTCATTAGTTTTGCAATGGCCGCATATTTCGGAAAGGCATCGTTTTATTTGCCTGCTTGGTATGGGTATGTAGCTACCATATCTGCGATTTTTTGTGTCATCAGTACGTTCACATGGATCGGCATGACCAATTACAAACAAAGATTTCAATTGCCAAGTAGTTGGATATTTTTTCGAAACATTTATTTAACACTTGTACCAATGTACTTTTTATCCGTTTACTTTCTTTCGGCATACAAAGGATTTCACCTTTTTGGAAAGTTACCTTCCTTTCACTACACTTTGATTTATTCTTTAACGATCTTGTTTTTCGGAATTCGGCGTATTTTCATTCGACGTACAAAGTACATCTTCTGGCAAACTCTTACATTGATTTTTGTTCAAGTTGTATTTTTGTTCCTTTTGCCTGAGATCGTATTGCCTTATCTGGGAAAGATCCAAGCCCTAGGTCCTAGTGATGGTTTTTTACGGACGCAAGTATTTCCTAATGATGCATATTGGAAAGCATATGGTTTTATACTAGCTTGGCCACTTAGTATGGGCGTATTATACGATGGCAATCTAACAATGTTCTGGTTGATTTATGGCCTCTGTTTTACATTTGGATTCATTCCTCTGTTGGTCTATTATTTTGGTAAGGGCGCGTATTGCGGCTGGATCTGTTCTTGTGGAGGATTGGCAGAGACCTTGGGTGACGAACACCGTGCAAAAATGCCACATTCAAAACTAGCGTATAAGATCGAACATTCGGGACAATGGATCTTATTAGTCGCATTTGTATTAACCATTTTAAAATTAGTTGGTGTCTTCGGAAAAAATGTCGTACCATTTCTAGTGACTCTCGAATCTACAGCAGATTCCATCAAATGGATTTATGACCTGATTGTGGACATAGGTCTTGCTGGAGTGGTGGGCGTCGGTTGTTATTTTTTCCTCTCTGGTAGAATTTGGTGCCGTATGTTCTGTCCACTTGCAAGTTTAATGCATATATATGCAAAATTCTCAAAATTTAGAATCTTCTCTGACAAAAAAAAATGTATATCATGTAATATTTGTACAGCCAATTGTCACCAAGGAATTGATGTCATGAGTTATGCAAATCAAGGTAGACCCATGGATAGCGTTCAGTGTGTACGTTGTTCCGCCTGCGTTTCGCTATGCCCGACAAAGGTCTTAACTTTTGGTATGGTAGAGTAAATTGTTAAGAGATTCTTCAATTGCTTATTCTGGGCTTACCGCAAATGAAGTAACTCAGCTTCGGATTCACTATGGGTACAACGAAATTTCATCTAAAGGGGAGAGGTCATTTTTTAGCAGACTTTTAGGTGTTTTGCTTGAGCCGATGATCTTTCTTTTGATTTCTATTGGTTTTCTTTACTATTTTATCGGCGATGCGATGGAAGCCGTAATGCTTTCCTGTTCAGTCGTGCTGATTGTAATGATTACTCTATACCAAGAGGGAAAAACTGAGAACGCACTTTCTGCACTGAAAAATTTAGCCAGTCCAAGAACTAACGTTATACGAGATGGAGTGATGCGTAAGGTAGACGGTAGAGAAATCGTGCCGGGTGATATTATATTTCTGAGTGAAGGTGATAGAGTCCCCGCTGATAGTGAAGTTTTAGAAACAGATCACTTAATGATGGATGAGTCCTTGCTAACCGGTGAATCGGTTCCAATTTTGAAGACAATCTCAAAGGAGATTTTTTGTGGTTCTCTAGTTGTTGCAGGTCAGGCATTTTGTTCGGTGGGCCAAATAGGAAATCAAACCCAAATTGGAAAAATTGGACAGAAGATTGCGAATGAAAAACAGTCCAAAACACTTCTAGAAATGGAAGTTGCCAGATTGGTCAAAGGTATTTTTATCTTCGCGATCATTGTTTGTTGTCTACTTACTATTTACTTGGGTCTTACCACAAATGATTGGACACGTGGGATACTTGCTGGTTTAACGCTTGCTATCGGAATTTTGCCTGAAGAACTCCCTCTTGTCCTTACCATTTTTTTTGCTTTTGGTGCATATAGATTGAGTAAACGGAGCGTTCTTGCTCGCAAAACTTCCATTATAGAAACATTAGGAGCCGCATCTGTTTTATGCACAGACAAGACGGGTACGATAACTCAGAACAAAATGACAATCAAATGTCTCGTTGGAACCAATTCAGAAGTATTTGACGTTTCAAATACTTTATCAAATCCAATGTCTGAAGGAATTATTGAATTACTGAAGTATGGAATTCTAGCAAGTAAGTCCAATGCAATTGACCCCATGGATAAATGTTTTTTCGAAATGGTAAAGGAATTTAAAATTCAAATTGATACCATAAAATCCCCACTTGTGATTGCAAAAGAGTTTCCTATTTCACATCAATTGCTCGCTTTAACTCAGGTGTGGAATCTCCCAGGAGAGAATGAAACAAAGTATTTAGTGGCTACTAAGGGAGCGCCTGAAGCCGTGATTACGCTTTGCAAGCTTTCAAAGAATGATGCCGACGAAATTTTAGCCCAAGTCACATCGCTTGCGAAGCGAGGTTTACGAATGTTAGCTGTAGCAAGAAGTAAAGAATTTGTCAAAAATATTCCAGATTCACCGAATGAGATTGAATTTGAATGGTTGGGTTTGGTGGGACTGGAAGATCCGATACGGTCGGAAGTCCCTGCCGCTGTTAGACTAGCATACCAAGCAGGCATTCGTATCATCATGATAACTGGAGATTATCCGGAAACAGCCAAAAACATAGCCACACAAATCGGCCTACAGAATCACAATAAAGTTATGACAGGTAACGAATTGAACGTACTGAGCGATTCAGAGTATAGAAATGCAGTATTAAACTGCAATATCTTTGCAAGAGTGAGCCCAGATGATAAATGGAGATTGGTTGGGGTTCTAAAAAAGGAAGGTGAAATCGTAGCAATGACAGGCGATGGAGTGAATGATGCACCTGCATTAAAGACAGCTCACATCGGAGTCGCAATGGGAATGAGGGGAACCGATGTTGCACGTGAAGCGGCAGAAATCGTATTGTTGGATGACAGTTTTTCTTCGATTCTCAATGCCGTAGAAGAAGGCAGACATATATATGTTAATTTAAAAAAGGCGCTAGGTTATATCATTGCCGTTCATATTCCGATTATTGGAGCCGCCTTTTTTCCTACGCTGTTCCACCTTCCAAATGTCATTTTATCTGCGATTCATATCGTTTTTTTGGAAATGATCATTGATCCGACAAGTACTTTAGTTTTTGAAAAAGAACCCATCGAATTGTCTACGATGGCATCACCTCCGAGAGATATCAGCCGCCCCCTGTTGGACAAAAATCTATTTATTGTCTCATTGTTACAAGGTCTCATGTCATTAACGGCAGTTATCTCTACATACTACTATGTTACTCTCTTTGAAATGACAGTCTCATCCAATCCTTTAATTCCAACTACTGCCTCTTTTGTGACGCTTATTTTTTCAAATCTCTTGATCATTTTAGTCAACCGGAACTGGTCTCTCACAATATTTGAATCAATCAAAGTTAAAAATTCGGCTCTTCCTTATGTAATGGGGGGAACTCTTCTATTTCTTTTTTCTGCTATTTACATTCCCTTTTTGCAATCGGTTTTCCATTTTACATCGCTCTCTTTCCGATTGGTTGGCGCGTGCTTGATAATTTCAATTTTAAGCATTATTTGGTTTGAATTTGGTAAGCTATACATTAGGAATAGAAGTTAAATTGATATGATCGAACTATTTTTTCCACGTAAACATACCGCTCTTTGTCTTAAATCTGCATTTTTTGGCTTTTATGCTCACACAGGCTTTGTTAGGGGATTGCATGAGTTAGGATTTCGACCTTCCATCATTACGGGGTCAAGCTCTGGAGCTATGATTGGAGCCTTATATGCAACAGGTGTAGATATGGCCGAGGTCGAGAATATGATTCTCGGATTGAAAAAGAGTGACTTTTGGGAGGGCAATTCTTTTACCCAACTTGGCAGATTGATCAAAAAAGGAATCAAAGGGTATAGCGGAGTGCTTACTGGAAAGGCGACAAGAAAACTCCTTTATCCTTACCTAGGTGGCAAAAAATTTTCAGAACTACAAATCCACCTCGGCGTTGCAGTTTCCAATCTTACAAAATGCAAAAGGGAATTGATTACAACTGGAAATGTTTTGGACGCTGTGATGGCGTCGATCGCGTTTCCATTTTTGTATGAAATTCAAAAATTAGGTGAGGATGAATTTTTGGATGGTGGAATCGGTGATGGTGAGCCTATTAAAGAATTGATAATGGATCCCAGTATCGACCGTATCATTATCCATCAAATTAACAACAATCGACCGGTTAGTTCAAGTATGATTAAGCGAGCGTTTGATGCCAGTGTTCAAATCATTGATGGCGAAACTGAGGATTTAAAAACGTTACTAGCGAAAGAAAAAGGCAAACATTTGATTCGACTAGAAACTGCCACTCCATATCTTTCACCGAAAGATTTTTCGCAGAGTAGGTTTGCTCTTGCAGAAGGAAGGGGTACAGCATACAAACACGCGGATCAAATTTTAAATAAAAATCAAATGCCCAAGTTACCATTTCCTTTTTGAAATGGCTTTGGGTTTTTAACACAAGATTTGTCCTAAAGAATTTCTTTTTCCTGAATCAATCCCAACGCAAAGATAGTGATATCATCATCGGCTCTTTTATATTTCGAAAATTTAAAAACATCACCAACAACTCGATCACAGATCGATTGTGGATCATAATTTGCATGTTCTTTCAATAATTCCAAAAATCGACTTTCACCATAAAGTTCATCATTAGAAGGATCGCGGGCTTCAAGCACTCCATCTGTGTAAAGTACAATGGTCCCAGATTCAGGAATCGGGAATTCAATTTCTTCCAATCGCAAAGGGATAACATCCGTAATCGCTCGTCCCTTCGTTGTAATCGTTTCAATTTTGCCATCCTGAGAGACAAAAATGATCGGATGATGGCCGGCATTGGCAAGTTTGATGATCCTTTTCTTTGGATTTACATAGAGAAAAATAGCACTTAAAAAATGACCCGACAAGTTTTCGAGAAGAGATATCCTCATCCTCTCAGCACCTAGCGCTGGTTTGCTAAGTTCGGTTGCCCATATTTGTAGTGAAACTTTTGCCATGCTAGCAATCATAGCGGCGGCGATGCCATGACCGGAAACATCACATAGGAATACCCCAAAACCTTCTTCATCTTCCAAAAACTGCACGAAGTCTCCTCCAATGTCTGAAGTTGGGAGGTAACGAAATCCGATAGGGAATCCTTTTAGATGACTTCGATGTTTTGGTAGAAGGTCTTTTTGTAATTTTTTTGCCACCTTTAGTTGTGAATCTATTTCTTGTTTCTCTTCATTTTCTTTTCTTAGGTCTCGTACTCTCAACATAAGTGCGACTGCTAATAGTGCAATCTCGATTGCAGAGCCTAGTGGCAAACTGAAGCTAGAAAATTCGAGTGGTTTGATCCAACCTTGATTAGAAACTATATTTATACCTGCACCAGTTAACATAGATCCAAAAGCTAGAAAAAAAAGATAATTTTCAGTCTTGCGTGGATTTCGGAAAATAGCAAAGAGAGCAAGATAGATTCCACAGGTGACAGGTACAATAACAAACTTCATGGCAACATCGATATAAGTTCTCAAATCTAAAAAGAGTATGCTAGGAATGAGAAGGATATTGAAAAAGACCAAAAAGAAAGTAGCGCGATATGTCTTTTTTGAGAAACTTTCTAACTCAAGAAATTCAGCCGTAAATATAAGTCCGAAAATAGAAGTAAAGTAGATGCTAATTGGAAACAAAACATTCTTCCAAGCATGCGAATTTCCTATTTGGATGTATTGCATGAAACCAGTGGCAAACAAAGTGACAAGGAGTATCGAACATAGATAAAAAAAGTAAAAGAAAAAATGTTTATATCGAAGACTATATGCAAGAAAAATTGAATATAAAAACATAAGTCCACCTGCGCCGAAATATGCGGCAAAGGAGATATCAATCAATTTTGAATATGCTAAAAAACCTTTTGTATTATATATCGAAATAAACGAGAATATCGGATTTTCTGATTCAATTTTTACGTAGATTGTTCGTCGTTCACCTGGCGAGAGTGTGATAGGAAAGGCCGGTAAATGGGAAAAGATCGGTTTGTGTTTTTGTAATATTTGTTCTCCTGATTCATATGAATTCCACCTACCATTTGAAAAATAGTACATTTCAAATCGGTCAATGATGGGACTTGAGAACAAAAGATAGAAGGTGCTCGGAACCGAACCATCGTGTTTGACAGTTAATCGAAACCAAATCGGATTTTTTTCATCGGGGAAGTGGATGGTATCCTTTGGGTTTGCAGACCAGGCCGCATCTTCCTTAATCGCCTGCGTGATCGTAGAGTTTTTTTTGGGTAAAATTAAATAATCGATCTTCTTTCCAATGCTCGAAAGCTTCTTGGATTCATTGAGAGATATGACTTCTCCATATATAGGAGCCATCACTCCCTGCATGCTAATGAAAATCAAAAGTAGATATTTCGAAAATTGAAGCATAACTAATAGGAGCTTCCCGCTCCCCCACCTCCAGAACTACCTCCACCCCATGATCCGGACGATCCACTAGAACTACTGCTAGATGACGAACTATAGCTGTCACTACTACTATAACTGTCACTACTACTATAACTGTCACTACTTGAGGACTTTGTCAATTTTGAGAGGATAACGGTTCTCAACTCTTGGTGTTTGCAATGGGCACATTGATCGTTATGAATCTCTTCACCTTCGGTTTCATAGGTGGCAGATCTTACAACTCGGACGCTGATATTTCGAAATGTTTCAAAACCACATTTGGGACATTTTTTAGCAGGGCTAATCCCGGAATATTTTTCTTTTTCAGTGCGGTCACAGGCTTTACAATACCAAATGTCATAGTCAACAGACTTGATTTTTTCTTCGGATATCTCTCCAGAAGTAAGAAATTTATTTTGGGATTTTCCATTGAGTAGAGTCATCTTTCCTTTGCAAACTTTACAAATCCGAGGGTTTGTTCTTAACTTTTTACCGATCCAACGATTGATGGTAAACAAAGTGATGATCAACGGAACAAAATTGATTAATGAATAACTTGTCTCGGATTCTATCATTTCATAATAAGATAATGTTCCAAAAGCGGTAAATCCTGCTAACCAGCTAATCGTTCTACCTATATAGGCATGAAAGCTGTAAATAGAGTGGGTTCCAAAAGGGAGGAGAGTTAAAATGCTTCCGACGATAAACCAAAGAAGTGTAATCGACAGTGCCAACCAAAAAATAAAATATTCTTTGGTACTTTGTGCAGGATCAAGGAAATGTCTTTGAATCATTCCTTTGGGTTTTATTTCTTCAGATAAAGTTTCTTCTTCTTTTTGAAGTTTAGTTGTATAGTGTAACATAGGTAAATCGACAAAGGTATAAAGGACGGAATCAAGACTTAACTTTTCATCGATCGAACTATTTGGTTTTTGGATGGCCTGAATGAGACTTTGCACTCCATAAATGATGCCTTGAGAAAAAAGATCTTGTTTAAAATAAGGGATGATATTGGTTTCCAGGATTCGTTTGCAAAGGATATCTGGAATTGTACCTTCGAGTCCATATCCAGTTTCGATCTCTACTCTTCTCTGGTCCACTACGTGCAAAAGGAGTAAACCATTGTCTCTCCCACTTTTCCCGATGCCCCATTTTTTAAATAACCGATTTGCAAATTCTTTAGGCAATTCATTGCCTATACTATACAGTATGACAACTGCTATTTCTGCATCGGTTTCGGCTTCTGCCCTGGAGATGATTCGATTGATTTCAGGTAACGCTCCAGAATCTAACAAGTAACCAACGCCGTCGTGAACCCATCCTCCGCTTTCCCTGGGATTCGGTATGCGAAGCATCCTGTCATCCATGGGATCTGCGAAAATCGGTAGAATGAATGATAGTGAGAATAGTAAGCTCAGGACGGATCGCATGCGAGAAAAGATTACAAATTTGACACAGTTAGCAATGAGATTTTGTTTTTCCTGATTCTGTTCGAGTGATAAAAAAAGATGTCAGAATCTGACATTAGCAGTCTAATGGTAAGAGTGCTAAAAGCTGGGAGGCATCCATGAAGCAATTTGATTCTACAGTGCAAGGTGCATTGGATATTGCGCAAACTGACGCAATTCGAAGGAAAAATACTGAGGTCACACCGTTTCATTTATTTTTTGGCCTTATGTCTCATCCGTCTAGCTTTACCAATCAAAATTTGGGAAAGTACAAAGCAAGGGTGGAGGAGTTTCTTGCAAAACTCGCAAAGTCAACTTCCGAAGTGACCTTTGAAACTCTCAGAACTTCGAGCAAACTTAGCCAATGGATCACGATGGCTTCCTCCCGTGCGGCTGAAAATGCAAGGGAAGAGATCCGAGAGGCAGATTTATTGAAATTTCTGCCGAACATTTTACCAGAATTAAAGATTGATTATAACGATTTGAACGTGAAAGAAACGGACGAAGAAGTTCCTGACTTTCTGATCAATTTGAATGACATTGCAAAAGCGGGAAAACTAGATCCCGTCATCGGTAGAACAAAAGAAATTCGTTCGGTGATGGAAATACTTGGACGACGTTCTAAGAACAATCCTGTGTTAGTCGGATCGGCAGGCGTTGGGAAAACTGCAATTGTCGAAGGTCTAGCTGACCAAATCGTTAAAGGCAAGGTACCTGACGTATTAAAAGGAAAAACAGTATATTCCTTGGATATGGGACAGCTCATGGCAGGTACAAAGTATAGAGGCGATTTTGAAGAAAAAATCCAGCACTTGCTACGCTTCGTAAAATCACAGATAGGTGATGTGATTCTGTTTATTGACGAAATACACCAACTGGTTGGTGCTGGAAGGACAGATGGCGCGATGGATGCCGCCAACCTTCTCAAACCGGCTCTCGCACGTGGAGATCTCCACTGTATCGGGGCAACCACTCCTGAAGAATTCCAAAAATACATATTAGGTGATCCTGCATTGGAACGAAGATTTCGATCCGTTCCAGTGAACGAACCATCCAAGGAAGATGCCATTGAAATTTTGATGGGAATCCGTGACAAACATGAGATCCATCATGGGATCAAAATTTCTGATGATGCAGTGTATTCGGCAGTGTTTTTGTCTGATCAATACATTACCGATAAAAATTTACCAGATAAAGCGATCGATCTTATGGATGAGGCGGCATCTGCTTTAAAACTTTCTGCCGAAGCGATGCCCGCTCCTTTAGTTGAGTTAGAGGGAGAAATTAGATCGAAAAAGATCTACGCTCAAGTAGAAAAGAAAAATGAAGAGATTTTAAAAGAAATTGAGAGCCTCGAACAAAAGTTTAACGAAGGAAAAATGGAGTGGGAGAAGGAAGTCAATTCTCTCAAACAAATGGCCTCTATCAAAAATAAAATTGATCGAGTCAAATTTGATTTGGAGAGTGCCGAAAGTCGTGCAGATTATACGGAGGCATCTAGATTAAAATTTGCCGTTCTACCTGAACTTGAAAAAGAACTAGGGAATTTTCAAAATATTTGGATACTTGGGAGAAATCACATTGCCAATGTCATTTCGAGACAAACTGGCATCCCAGTTGAAAAGATTCTAAAAACAAAACAAGATAATATTTTGGATTTGGAAAATCAACTAGGACAAGTTGTTTTTGGACAAAAAGAAGCATTAAAGGAAATAGCAGAAACACTACTCACCAGTTATGCGGGAATTTCATCGGAAAATCGACCCTTAGGATCATTCCTTTTGAAAGGGCCAACTGGTGTCGGTAAGACGGAGACAGCAAAAGCATTGGCGAAAATTCTTTTTGATAGTGAATCCAATTTGGTACGGCTTGATCTTTCAGAGTATTCGGAAAAACATTCTGTTGCGAAATTAATCGGTTCACCTGCAGGATACGTCGGTTACGAAGAGGGTGGAATTTTAACGGAAGCAATTCGAAGAAGACCCTATTCTGTAATTCTTTTTGATGAGATCGAAAAGGCACATCCTGATTTCGCAGACATATTGTTACAAATTTTGGACGATGGAAGGCTAACGGATAACAAAGGTAGAACGATCAATTTCAGAAATACGATCGTCTTACTTACAACAAATTCTAAAGACATTCATAAAGATTTTAAACCCGAAATGTTGGGACGTTTGGATGGAATCTTAACATATTCCTCAATAGATTCTTCTATTATGGAAAGGTTGATCGAGAAACAAACAAGCCTCTTGAATGAACGATTAAAAAGCAAAGGGATATCCATACTTCTATCCGAAAGCACAGAACGTATACTCACAGAACAGGGATTTGATCCACAATTTGGAGCAAGACCGTTGAACAACGTCTTTAACAGAATTGTCAATCGACCTCTTTCAAGAGAAATTCTTGCGGGTAACATAGCAGAAGGAAGGTATCTTGCAGATTGGGATGGGTCTGTGTTGAGCTTTCAAAAAGTAAAAGAAGCACTGCAACCAAGTCTTACCTAACGCCTTTAAGTAGAGAATGAGGGCACTCCCCTTTTTCTCTACTTGACGTTAAACTGTAACATGCAATTCTCGTCTACCTAGGAGATTTCACTGTTATGTTCCGATACACTTCTTTTTTTGTTAGTTTAATTCTATTTTTGAATTGTAATTTTATTCCGGCATCAGTTCCAGGTGCGTCAATCACAGGAAAAGATGTAAAAAAAGAAATCAAAAAGGTAAGAGAAAATGTGGGTTTCCTTTCAACGATCTCTCTATTTGGTTTGGGAAGCTCCTCAACGACTTCCTTCACTAATACCTTAAAAACTTGCCCTAATTTTACTACAGATACGGAAGCACCGAGCTTTACATTGCCAGAACCCTCGGCCTTTTCCAATGTAAATATTACTGGATCGGTTAGTTCTTCAACCAGTCAACTTTGGTCAAGCGAGCCTGTGACTGCTACCTCATCGATTAACATATCTCAAGTATCATCTAGTAGTGTTTTGTGCAGGTATAGTGTAAATTCTGTTCCGACAACAACTACAGGGACACTGCTTTCCTCCTCATTTGGGACATCGGTTACAATCTCCACTGTTGGTTCCGTATTGAATATCATCTGTTATACGACGTCTACAAGTTCATTGACTTATTCGATTTCGTTAAACCCACGAGCAAGTTCAAGCACGACTTCATTTTCCTCATCTCTCACTTCATTGTTTAGTATTGAAGCTTTGGCACCTGACGAAGTATTTGCCCGTGTTGCGAATATCCAAGATGATGAAGTGTATACTTACGATTCATTCGAAAAGTGTAAGGCGAATTATACCAGATGGGTTGGAGCTTCTATCTTAGCAAACTCCCAAGCGCTAACTAATTTTACTAATTGTGGAAGTCTCAATTTTCCACCGAATCAGGTGTATCTGCAAGGTCTCACTTGCAATTTGGAAAAAGCAGGGCTCGTCGAATTTTAGTAGTCTAATGACTATGAACTCCCTGAAATCCATTTCCGACACTTTTTTTCCAAGCAATCAAAACGTATCCGTCCCAGCACTTGGTCTGGGAGTATGGAAGTCAAAGCCTAAAGAATGTTATACTGCAGTTCTTTCGGCTTTAGATGCTGGATACCGTCACATTGACACAGCGGCGATCTATGGGAATGAAGCAGAAGTGGGGCAAGCGATAAGAGATTCAAAGGTTCCTCGCAAGGATATTTTTGTCGTCACCAAGCTTTGGAATGCAGACCAAGGTTATGATAAAGCAATGGTGGCTATTGATACCTCTCTTTCCAAATTGGGCATGGATTATGTGGATATGTATTTGATCCATTTTCCCGTTAGTGGTAAGAGGAAGGATTCTTGGCGGGCACTGGAAAAGATCAAATCAGACGGCAAAGCGAAGTCAGTCGGCGTAAGCAATTTTATGGTCAACCACTTGGAAGACCTTCTGTCCGAGACGTCTCTCGTTCCTGCCATGAACCAAGTGGAATTCCATCCCTTTCTCAATGATAAGGCTTTGTATGATTATTGTAAGCAGAAAGGTATCTTACTTGAGGCATACAGTCCACTTGCTCATGGGAAAAAACTAGAAGACCCGAAAGTGACTCAAGTTGCGAGTAAATATAAAAAGTCCAATGCGCAACTGCTGATCCGGTGGGCACTACAAAAGGGTCTTGTCGTAATTCCAAAATCAGTAAATCCAACGAGAATCATAGAAAATGGCAATGTTTTTGATTTTGAAATTTCGAATGAAGATATGTTGCTTATGGAATCTTGGAATGAAAACTTTCGTACTTGTTGGGATCCAACGGAGATCATCTGAAACACATTCCAAAAATACCCGCACAATCCTTTTAGTTCTTTTTCTTTTTTAAGACGAGGACTAAGGATTGGCTTTTTACTTTTGAACCGAGGACTCCATATCCGAAAGGAAAGGGCAGAGGTTCGTTGTTTAGCTGTTCGTTGAGTTTTTTCATTTCGTCCTGGTATTCGGGCTCAACGGCTCCCGAAAGATTCCAGGATTTTTCGTATCTACCATACAAGGTTTTATCCCATTCTGTATCGGGAAATAGTCGCAAGGGAAATCCAGAATCATCCTGAACGATTTGAATCGTATCTTTTAACAGTAGATTTCTAAATAGTTGGCGTCTTTCCCCGTGGAACAAGTATTCTGCTGACTTTGTAAAGATACTTTTATTGCCGAGACCGTGAAAGTATTCATATAGTCCATCTCCCGGAACACCTTCTTTCCCTGTCAGAAAAATTTTAAAATAAGTGAGAGTTTGTGTTTGTTTGGTGGCTGGATCGTATAAAGTCAGAGTAAAACCAAAATAAGATTCTTTTTCTCCTGTTATGATCTCCTTTTTTGAATCCAAAATCGTTTTGCCGAGTCTACGTGCAAAAGCAACAAATACAGGATAGGCACCAGACAAGGCTGGTCTTTTTGTCTCTTCTTTCATCTTTCGGTACGTGAAGTAATTACGACCTGCTAAGTGTTCGGCGAGACTTGATATCCCGTGTAAAATCACTTTCTTCTCTGAATCTTTTTTGGAATCCCAATCAAAAGGAAAACCTGGATCTTCCAAACCGAACATAATGTAACGTTCCGATTTTGGGAAAAAGGTAAATAAATTCAAAAGATCAATCCCACTAAATGGATAAACAACAGTTCCTTTAGGTGCCACGTACGATTTCTCTTTCAAAAATTGTTCAATCAAGTCTCGCCTTTTTTGCATGGTTGTCCAAGATACATCCATACTTTCTTTATGTTTCGGATCCAATTCGGAAAGTGATTCACCAGACCAAATTTGAAAGGTTTGATTTGAAATGACTGTTGAATGTGAATTATAAATATTTTGCGAACTACAGCGAGATGTAAGGAATAGAAAATAAATTCCAAAAAGTAGGAATCGAAATTGGATCATAAAGTACATAGAAAGGAGAAGCGACTCTAGATTCAACGCTAGAATTTATCTAAGAGCAGAGAATTTGTTTGAGGAAGGTTAGTTATAAAAAAAAGACCGGGGCCGATAGAAATCGACTCCGGTCAATGGTTCCTAAAAAGAAAGCCAGTGGTTTACAAGTGGGATGTTTTATTCGCCGACTGCGACATCTTCCACTTTCTCCTTATCTGTCGAGAAACTGACGGGCTTCGTCTTGGTTTCTCTTTCGATGGATTTTACTTCTCTAGTTTGAATTTTTGCACTCTCGTCCAAAAGTGGCAACCCATTTAAATCCCGAACTTGATTTTCTACAATAAACGCGATTTCAGGGTTTTCAGCTAGGTAGTTGCGGACTTGTTCCTTGCCTTGGCCGATTTTTTCCGTTTTGTAAGAATACCAAGAACCCGCTTTTGCGATGAGGTCGTGTTTGACCGCAAGGTCGATAAGTGAGGTCTCTCGGTTGATTCCATTGGAATACATGATGTCGAATTCTGCTTGTCGGAACGGAGGCGCACATTTGTTTTTTACGACTTTGACACGCACACGGTTTCCAACTGGTTCTTCCTTTTCCTTGAGGGTCTCGATGCGGCGGATGTCCAGACGGATGGAGGCGTAGAACTTTAGGGCATTTCCACCCGTAGTGGTTTCGGGGCTACCGAACATAACACCAATTTTCATACGGATCTGGTTGATAAAGATAACGATCGTATTCGATTTAGAAATGGTTCCCGTCAATTTGCGGAGAGCTTGGGACATGAGTCGCGCTTGCAATCCCATATGGGAATCACCCATATCTCCTTCAATTTCCGCTTTCGGTACGAGGGCGGCAACTGAGTCGATAACGATGAGGTCAATCGCGTTCGAACGAACGAGGGATTCGCAGATTTCGAGTGCTTCTTCCCCATTATCAGGCTGTGCCACGAGGAGGTCGTCCACGTTGACGCCTAATTTTTTGGCATAAGATGGGTCTAGTGCATGTTCTGCATCAATAAAGGCGGCAATGCCTCCCTTTTTCTGACACTGGGCAATGGCAGAAAGAGTGAGAGTTGTTTTACCTGAGGATTCTGGTCCGTAGACTTCTATGATCCGGCCTGTTGGAAACCCGCCGATCCCAAGTGCAATGTCCAGGTCTAAGGAGCCTGTGGAAATGACATTCATCTCCGCCATTCTTGTATCTGCACCTAGGCGCATGATCGAGCCTTTCCCGAATTGTTTTTCAATTTGTCCAAGAGCGGCATCAATGGCCTGCTTTCTTTGGTCGGTTTCTTTCTCGATCGTTTTCTCGGATTTCTCTTTTTTCATACCTTTATGATTCTCCTAACTTGGTGTTCCAAAGAACTAGGTAGGGATCTGCGGACCTTTGGCCCAAAAAATCTTCCCACACCAGGAAAAATCGAGATGGCTTGTTTTGCCACTATCTCTTTCTCATCTCGTTCTTTTTCTCTTCCGTTCTGATCTGATTATGTCAGATTGCCTGGACAAAACGGAGATTTACACAGAAATTTTTTCAAATTATGTCTGATTTCTTCCAAACAAACCTACATATCCGGTAAGTACTTGTATAGTAAAATTTTGGAACGGAAAAAAGAAAAATGAGCCGATTGTAAGTCTGTATGACGCCTTCTCCACTCGAAGTTCAGCTCCCTCCACATGCCACCCCACAGATGACGGAATATTACACCATGTTTCGCACATACCTGAAGATTGAAAAAAATTACTCGGAACATACGTTATTCGCTTATCTTAGAGATATGAAATTTTTCTTTGAGTTTTGCTTAAAAGAGGAAATTGATTTTCTTTCAGTGGATGTACTCGATGTTAGGGGATACTTTGCGGATTTAAAAACCACCAAAAAATTGGACAAAAGAACTCAAAGTCGCAAACTTTCTTCTCTTCGCACTTTTTATAAATATTTATTTCGGGAAGGCAAAGTACCTGCGAATCCGATTCTTTCGGTAAGTTTTCCTAGAACGAAAAAGAAACTACCTAAGAACTTCACTCAAATAGAGACTGAAGATATTTTGGACTACCATACAGAAGAAAAATCGACATCTCTAAACAAAAGAGATAAAGCAATCGTCGAAATTTTGTATTCGACTGGTCTTCGTGTATTTGAGCTTGTGAATGCGAAACTCAGTGATCTAAATTCTGAATTAACGAGCCTTAAAGTATTGGGAAAACGGAAAAAGGAAAGATACGTTTTTATTGGGGAAGAGGCAAAGTTTGCATTGAGTGAGTATTTGGAAGAAAGAGGCACCCATCCAAAGGCAGAAGAGATTTTTTTAAACCAACGTGGTGGCAAATTGACAACGAGAGGGATTCGTTATATATTGGCGGAGCGAAGATCACTGATGGGTATGGAAAAACCGATTACACCCCATAAATTTCGCCATACTTTTGCGACGGATTTACTTAATGCGGGAGCTGACATTAGAGCCGTACAAGAGTTATTGGGTCACTCATCTTTATCTTCAACGCAAGTATACTTAAGTGTATCTCGGGATAGATTGAAAGAAGTCTACAGGAATGCACATCCGCATGCCAAGAATAAAGCCTAGACGTTCCAAATATAAATAGAATCTGTTCGATCAGTCCAACTCAGAGTAAATGGGATTTTACGAAGTTTGATATCTTGTTCTTTTAAGTAATTTCGAAGTTCTCTATCTCGGAAGACACACTCACTGATCGAAATTTCGCCTGAATTTGTTTTGTTCTGCATTTTTGCGGCGTAATTGACTGTGTTTCCAAAATAGTCGATATTGCTGTTTAGATTTACCGCCAAACAATTGCCAGTATGAATGGAAACCCTGATACGAACAGGTGTATGTTTGTTTTCTGGATGGAACCATTCCTGCATTTC
>JAPZRK010000028.1 GCA_027531445.1 Leptospira sp. | reverse complement strand
CACGAATACCGTCCCGCTTTTTGGAAGAATTTCCAAAAGAATATTTAACAGGTGATGTAACTGAGTCGACCTATGGAGTTCGATCACCGGATTTCTCTCCAAGGGCCTCTTCGGCTGTCATAAAGAAACATAATGAAGAATCGATTCAGGGGAAACAAACTCAGGGTCAATACTCAGTAGGGAAACGGGTGAGGCATAAAGTCTATGGAGAGGGAAAGATCGTTTCGGTATCGGGTACTGGGGATAATACGAAAGTTTCGGTTCAGTTTGGAGCTCATGTTGAGAAAAAATTCTTATTGGCGTACACACCACTTGAGCTAATTTCTTAACGAGACGAGGTTTTATGAAATCATTACTCACAATCTTATTCACACTTTCCATCTCTTTTTGGGGTTTGTCGGCGCAAACGGGAGCAGGTCTTGCTGAGGAGTTTACAAAGTTAGAAGAATACCTTCGTAACCATAAACTTACACCAGAAGAGAGAAAAAGAATATTAGAAACAAACGTAATCAATTCTGTAAAGTTAACCTTAGCACATAAGTATCCGAATCCCAAAAAAGATTTGAAAGATATAAAGTATGCAGATATGCAAACGGAACGTCCAGAAGGCACGAATAATCTATATGTTAAGTATAAAAATTTTATAATATCTTACTCTTATGCTGTTGATCCTGAATTATACTTAACCACCCCCACAGAAGAAATGCTTCTCGAAAAACCTAGTGGGGCAGATTTGAATGCCAATCATGACGAAAAACAACCTTCGGCACCCAAATAATTTATTAATATAATCGAATGAATGAAAATGATTATGAAAAAGTTTGGAATTGGATCTTGGAAGTTGGAGATGAAATTCTAGCAATTTATAAATCAGATTTTAAGGTAAAGGATAAAGGGATCAATGATCCCGTAACCGAAGCCGACATCAAAGCAAGTGAATTCCTGCAAAAAAGAATCAACGAGACCTATCCTGAACACGGCTTTCTATCCGAAGAAAAAAAAGACGATGATGAAAGATTAAAGAAAGAGTGGGTTTGGATCCTCGACCCAATCGATGGTACTAGAGAATTTGTAAAAAAAAATGACCAATTCGCACTCAGTCTTGGGTTAGTACGATCTGGAGTTTTAGTTTGGGGTGTGATTTTTAATCCAGCCACTGGAGAATTCTTTTCAAAAAAAGATTTTACTTTCAATACGAAGTTAAAGGCGCCCTTTTTTACGAAAGACAATTTAAAGATATTGATCCAAAGTTCAAAAGTACCTTCAATCGTGGAAATAGAAGAATATTCAATACAATCCAAACCAAAGTTAACCGTATCACTTTCCGAACTTAAGGAAGGACTTTTTGAAAAACCGTTTTGGCGAGAAAATTTTAATATCAATCCCATGGGAAGTATAGCTTATAAACTCGGGCTTCTCTCCGCAGGACATATTGATCTCATCGTTTCATTGAAACCCAAAAGTGAATGGGATATTTGTGGAGGCTTAGCTTTGTTAAGTGAATCACAATTTAAATTTTTTCCATTGTCGAGGGCAACTGATTATCTATTCAATCAGAAAGATACTCGAAGTTATGGTTTGGTTGCTGGTAAGGCAAAAGCAGTTCAATACTTAGATAAACATGTATCCAGATCAGAACTCTCCCTTCAGGTTAAGGATAAATGGTGAGGATTTGCCGTGTCGCACTCGATGCAAGACCACTCTCAACAAGAATGTCAGGAGTCGGTCGTTTAATTTCTGAAACGATCAAAGCATTTCCTTCACCGGAGCTTTATCACTTCTATCTTTTTTCCCATTTACCCATTCACGAAGATCATTCGGATATTTTAAAGCTAGATAATGTAACGGTTGTAATTGGTGGCGGGCTATTTCGATGGAAAGGTGGACTATATTTTAATATCTTTATACCTTTTTACGTGAGACGGTTTAAATTTGATTTGTTTTGGGGTTCGCAGCAAGTGTTGCCACCTGTTTTACCCCGGAGCTTAAAAGCAGTTTTGACTTACTGTGATTTAGTTTTGTATTTATATCCTCAAACTATGAGGAGAATAGCAAGATGGCAACAGCGCTTATTTCAGTCATATTCCGTTCGGCGTTCTTCTTTTATACTTTCGATATCTCAGCAAACCAGTGATGATATGGCTTCATTTTTTAATTATGACAAAAAGCAAACTGCAGTCTCTTATCCTGGAGTGAACCCAAAACAAATTGAAGCTTTGCTCACAAAACCTATGTCTAAACGATTTGCTGATTTGGGAGAAGGATATTTACTTTCTGTTTCCACCATTGAACCAAGAAAAAATTATCCCTTCCTTCTAGAAGTATTTAGGCAATATAGAAAAATGAATCCTACAAATCATCGCGAATGGGTGATAGTTGGAAAAATTGGATGGGAAAGTAGAGAATTTATTGAAGAAATCCGAACGGAACAATCATTGTTTGGTGACTTACATATTTTAGATTCAGTTGGTGATTCAGATTTGCAACACCTCTATAAAAATGCAGGATTATTTCTATTTGCTTCGCATTATGAAGGATTTGGAATTCCGATGTTAGAAGCAATTTATCACAAAAAATATTGTATGGTATCGGATATTCCAACTTTTAGGGAGATTGGAGGAGGTGGTGTCACTTATCTTCCGAATTTAAGTAAATCGGATGCAAGTGAATGGGCATCAGAGATTTATAACTTTTGTTCTAATCCGATTGATCCTACTTCTGATATAACTAAGTTTACATGGGAAAATACTGCGAAAATCACTGAGTCTACTTTTAGAAAAGTTTTGTTAGATTCGACCTCAACCGTTAAGTAAAAAAATAACGAATCAAGTCTCTTAGTCCTTTACTTTTAGTTAAAGAACCCGAGAACAAAATACAATTTTTTTGAGAGAGTGAGGCAACATGTAAGTGAAATTTATCACTCGTCATGGCTTGGAATTCGGCCTTCCAGGTTTTTAGGGGATTGAATAACACCAGTTTATCAGCAAATATTTCTTCAGAGATCGTCCACTCAATTACTGTTTTATCTTTTCCTCGGACAAACTGGCTCTTTGCTTTTGTAGAGTTCGATTTCCAACTTGTATTGGTCGGTAGGTTGTCCTCGTAAGGTTCCTTTTCTGATAAGACCATTGAGATGCCTGATCCAATCCAAATGCCGCTTGAATAGGATTTCCATTCTTCCTCGGTCGAGAAATAGTTGTAAAGCTTGAGATTCAGTTCAGGTTATTCCTATGAGATTCTTTCTGGTAGCCACATTCAACCTCCTGCTTTGTTTTTCCTTCACTTTTTGCCGAACGTCAGAAAACGATCCCAAAACTTCGCTTATCCCTATCTCTTTAAAAACATTAGAGGGCGATTCGAAAGATCTTTCCGATTATCGTGGAAAAATCGTTATCTTAGATTTTTGGGCAACCTGGTGCGAACCTTGTTCCAAGGCAGTTCCCGTGCTGAATCGTTGGCAAAAAGAGGTGAAAGGGGAGGATTTCACTTTTTTGGGAATCAATACCGATCAAGATGAGAAAATTGAGACGATCAATGCACACGCAAAAACGTTGAAGATGGAATACCCTTCCCTCCTCGATAGTGATTGGAAGCTAACCGAAAATTATGGGATTGATGGTATCCCTTGTTTGCTCGTTTTTGGAAAGGATGGAAATCTACTTTATCGTCAATATGGAGTAGTGGAAACGGATTTAACTGGACTGATTATGAGATCCCGGGTGTGGGTCCAATGATATCAAATTGTGCATTGCCAAAATAAACATTTGTTAGTAATAAATCTGCGTTCAAATATCATTGCTCTGGAAAATGGCTTGACCGTTCCTAATCAAAAATACCTTATGAAGTAACCTTTTTTACATTTGTGATCCAGAAAGGAGTCTATAATGCCATCGAATTTGCCCGAACTCTTCCAGCAGAGTGCTGAAAAATTTGGGAGTCGCCCAGCCTTTGTAAGCAAAGACGAATCCAAAACGTACAAACCTACAACCTTTCAAGAACTATATGATCTTGGTATTAATTTTGCCGAGGCGTTAGTCGATCTAGGAGTCCAAGCTAGAGAAAATGTAGCTCTCCTTGCAGACAACCGATTGGAGTGGATCATCGCCGATTACGGAATATTGATGGCTGGTGCAGCCGATGTTCCTCGTGGTACAGATATCACCGATTCAGAGATTGTTTATATTTTAAATCATTGTGAAGCAAAGGTCATCTTAATTGAAAACGATAAGATGTTGGAAAAGTTTCAGAAGAACAAATCACAATTTGAGCATGCAAAGACAGTCATCGTCATGGACAAAAAGTCCACAGCTACCGGTGTATTAAAATTGTATGAATTGATCGAAAAAGGGAAAGAACTTCGTTCCAAGGGCAGTAAAAAAGCAGAAGAGAGAATGAAAGGCATAAAACCTGATGATCTTTTTACTATCATTTACACTTCAGGAACTACTGGGATGCCTAAAGGTGTAATGTTAATGCATTCTAATATGCTCCACCAAACCAGCGTGATTCTATCCGATATGATGCAAATTCAAAAAGAAGAAAGGATGCTCTCCATTCTTCCCGTTTGGCACGTGTTCGAGCGAGTTTTTGAGTATCTTGCAATTGCCGCAGGTTGTTCCACTTATTATACAAATGTACGTGATCTCAGAGATGACATGAAAAAAGCGAAACCCACTTTTATGGCATCTGCGCCAAGATTGTGGGAGAGTATTTATAATGGAATCTATACAAGAATCAGCGATCCAAAACAAACTCCTGCTATCCGACGTGGACTTTTTAAGGTTGCTTATTTTTGTTCAAAACACTTCCAATCAGCACTTCGGTTCATAAAAGGTAACGAAGTTGATTACACAGGTCGCAATCCGATCATTTCACTTTTTCGCGGTATCTGGAATCTCGTAGTTTTAATTCTACTTGCTCCATTTAATCTTTTATTGGACATCCTTGTCCTTTCAAAAATCAGAGAGGCCACAGGCGGAGCATTGAAGGCTTCGGTTTCTGGCGGTGGTGCTTTACAGAAACATGTGGATGCCTTCTTCAATGATATCGGAATCAACGTATTGGAAGGTTATGGAATGACAGAAACCTCGCCGGTTATTTCTGTTAGAACATTTAAGAATTTAGTACAGGGTTCCGTAGGATCGATCACACCACAAACGGAAGTTCAGATTCGGGATGATCATGGCAAAGTTCTCACACATATGGACTCCAATCAGAAGATGATAGCAGGCAAACTCGGACAACGAGGTGTGATTCATGTTCGCGGTCCACAGGTCATGAAGGGTTATTACAAAAATCCTGAAACGACGGCCAAAGTCCTTAAGGACAATTGGATGGATACTGGTGATATAGGAATGTTTAATTACAAAAAAACACTCACCATCACTGGGCGTGCCAAGGATACGGTAGTTTTACTCGGTGGTGAAAACGTAGAGCCAGTTCCGATCGAAAATAAATTGAGTGAATCTCCTTACATCTTCCAAGTGATGATTGTAGGACAAGATCAGAAAAATCTTGGCGCCATCATTGTTCCAGATTTTGACCAGTTGAAAGAATGGGCGAAAGAAAACGGAATCACAGACGTAGAACCTGCCAAACTGATCGAAAATCCGAAGGTGATCGACTTCTACAAAAAGGAGATCAAGGCGCTGAATAATACAAAAACCGGATTTAAGTCATTTGAACAAGTAACTCCGTTTTTCTTAATCACAAAGCAATTTGAGGTTGGAGATGAACTAACAAACCTTCATAAGATGAAAAGGCACTTGATTACAGAAAAGTATAAAAATAAAATCACTGCATTATATGCTGGAGATATTTAATTTCTAACTCTCACTGATTAAAAAAAGCCGTCCTCTGGACGGTTTTTTTTTACATTCTGAAAATTTTGAATGCCGATGTTTAAAAGGTGAATCCGTCGGATGAATCTTTAAAAGCTACTGAAAGTGCGATCTTTCATCCCTACCAACACCAAGACTATTATGGCCTTGACTCACTTTTTTTATCCCCGTTAAAATCCGATGAGATTTGGAATCTCACGAATGTTGTAAATGTAAATGCTCCGATACTTGCCTTTTTGACACTGCGAAGTTTTCTCCTTAAAGAAAGCACAGGACAAAAACTTCAACTATCAGGTCTCCATAGAAATTGGAAGATGTACTTTGCAAAATCAGGATATTTAAACATGAATTCTTCCATCGGAACACATGAATTCATTCCTGGTATCGTTCCTCCAACTGACACAGAAGTAGGTCTTGAGTTAGATGCAGTAGCATCTCCAGATTGGAACTCGACACTTAAATGGGAATTAAAAGACAACGGCAAAAAAACCATCTTTTTTGTTTCAGCTGGAAGAAAGGAATCACCAACTTCAAAAAATCTTTCCGAACTACTCTCTCAATTTTTGGTCGAGATTCAAAAAAATGATCGATTAACGAGAGCATATATAAGAAAGGAAACTTCTTCTTATCTTTATTTGCAATCCGAAGACCAAATCCATCCTCGAGTATTCTTTCGAGAGGATAAGGCAGAGATGACAGAATTTTTATTATTTATAGCAGAATTGATCCCTGCCTAATATTTGAATCACTCTCTTAGGTTGAGTGTTCTTACTATTTCTAATAATTTTTTTGCCTTTTTCATTGCATCCGTAGTGGAAAGTAACTCTTGTTTTTTGTTATAATCATAATTTAACATGGATGCTATAAAATCTACGGGATACATGTGATTTGCGATATGATTCATCTTGATGATGAGTGAATCTTCTGCACCTTCCGCTAGTAATATTCTTTTTGTAAGAATTAGCATTTCCTCAATCATTTCTTTAAATTTCGGATCTGAAGAGTGCGTACGATCCTGGTCAATTTTTTTTACCTTCGCGATTCTAAATGGTTCGGTTGAAATGTACTCAATGAGCTCCGCCGTGCCTAAACCTTCCAGTAGAATATTTGAACGCCCATCTGGCAGTTGTTCTTTTTGAATGATGTGTCCCCAACCAAAAGTAGTTTCAATAGGTGACACACTTGACAAGCCACTTTGTTTGGAATAGGGAGCAATCGCCATTTCGTTTCCATTTTCAATTGCAAATTCTAACATTGACCGATACCTCGGCTCAAAAATATGCAAGGGTAAAAAAGTGCCAGGGAATAGAAATACTTCTGGCAAGGGAAAGATAGGCAACGTGAAGGTTGACACCTAGAAAGGAAACCGTTTCACTGGAAAGCTGTAAATCCAAAAAGGCTAAAGAACATTGAAAATAAGCGTAAAAAGGCTAAGAGAGAGTTTCAAAAAACTTCCTGAAAAAAAGATACTCGTAGTGGGTGATTTGATCCTTGATGAATATTTGATTGGGAGTGTGGAACGAATTTCACCAGAAGCACCAGTGCCCGTTATTTGGGTGCGCCAGGAAAAACAAGCGCTTGGAGGCTCAGGCAATGTAATTCAAAACCTAACTTCGATTGGAGTTTCTTCGATAGTAATGGGTAGAGTTGGCTCTGACAACGCTTGCCAAATCTTAAAAGGTTTGCTAAATGCGCAGAATGTTAAGACTGAGGACTTTCAACTTCTTGAATCAGATACGATTCCTACAATTCTGAAAACCAGAATTATCGCTTCCAACCAGCAGGTATGCCGTGTCGATCGAGAGGAAATCATTCCTCTAACAAAAGCTGAGGAAGACCAAGTCATTTTAAAGTTGGAGAATCGAATCGGTGAATGTTCCGCTGTAATTATTTCCGATTACGACAAAGGTTTTTTAACTGAGAGAGTCATTCGTGAATGCATTCGACTAGCAAATGAAAACAACGTAATTGTAACAGTTGACCCACAGGTCAGTCACTTTTTTCTCTATAAAAATATCGACATCATGACACCAAATCATCATGAGGCGGGCAAAGCTTTAGGTCGAAAATTAATTTCTGAAAAAGATATCGAAGCGGCATGTTACGAAATATGCGATCGCATTCAACCTAAGTCAATGATGATCACTCGAGGTGAAAAAGGGATGACCATCTTTGAAGTGGGAACAAAAAAGTTTCATCATATACCTACTGTTGCTCGAGAAGTTTTTGATGTAACTGGTGCGGGCGATACAGTAATCAGTGTCTATACTGCGTTTCTTGCGGCAGGCTTATCGGTTTTAGAAGCAAGTTTGGTCGCCAATGCGAGTGCAGGTGTTGTTGTAGGAAAATTAGGAACGGCGACCGTCGATTTAACTGAAATAGAGCAGAGTTTAGCTAATTTAGGTATATTGGAAACAAATTGATGGGATTTTATCAACTGTTAGCTCAAAAAATGGTATCGCAAACTCAGATTACGCTCCTTCGCAAAAGTCTAGATGGAAAGAAAATTGTCTTTACGAATGGTTGTTTTGATCTTTTACATCCGGGTCATGTAGAGTATCTCTGTCGTGCTAGAGATCTCGGTGACCTACTTTGGTTAGGTTTAAATTCGGATGCCTCGGTGCAAAGATTAAAGGGTCCTTCTCGCCCCATTAATTCTATAGAAGATCGAGCTCGAGTACTGGCAGGATTGGGTTGTGTGGATTTGATCTCAGGTTTTGAAGAGGATACGCCTCTCGAATTGATCTCAAAGATCAAGCCCTCGATCCACACAAAGGGAGGCGATTACAAAAAAGAAAATTTACCAGAATACCCTTTGATCCTTTCCCTGGGTGGGGAAGTGGTCATTTTGCCCTTTTTGGAAGGGAAATCCACAACGGCGATTTTGGAAAAAGCGAAGGGAGATCTTTAAACGGTATTGATTTTGGGGTAAACTCTCGCAATCTGTAAAAAACAAATCTTTTCGAGGTGTTTCGTTTGTCCAAGACCAAGTACATTTTTATTACGGGTGGTGTTTCTTCCTCTCTCGGCAAGGGAGTAACGGTTGCCGCACTTGGCAGTTTATTGGAAGCACGCGGATATACCGTCTCATTGCAAAAAATGGATCCATACATCAATATTGATCCTGGAACTATGAGTCCCTACCAACATGGAGAAGTCTATGTTACCGAAGATGGTGCAGAGACAGACCTTGATTTAGGATACTATGAAAGATTCACCCATAGCAAACTCTCTCGAAAGAACTCCGTTTCAACGGGTCAGATTTATCACGCAGTAATTGAAAGAGAACGAAAAGGTGATTATTTAGGTAGAACCGTACAAGTTGTACCTCACATCACAAACGAAATCAGAAATAGAATTTATACACTTTCAAGAGACAATGAAACTGACTTTGTAATTGTCGAGATAGGTGGGACTGTTGGGGATATAGAATCCGTTCCATTTTTGGAAGCGATCAGGCAAATGCGATACGAACACGGCTCAAGTCAGGTATTGTTTGTCCATCTAACTCTAGTTCCGACTATTACTGCCGCTGGTGAAGCTAAAACGAAACCGACTCAACATTCTGTAAAAGAACTTCTCGCTCTTGGAATTCAACCTGATATTCTAATTTGCCGTATCAACAAACCGATGACCAAAGAAATGAAAAGTAAAATTTCATTATTTTGTAACGTAAAAGATCAGAATGTAATCTCTGCGGTCGACATTTCAACATCCATTTACGAGATCCCGATTATGTATCGTGATGAAAAATTGGATGAGATGGTGCTGAATGTTTTAGGCATGGATTTACGTAAGTTAAATTTCTCTCATTGGGAAAACATGGTGAAGAAGATACTCAACACCAAAAAATCTGTGAAGATCGCTGTTGTTGGAAAATACATTTCACTGCAAGATGCCTATCGGTCGGTCTATGAGTCATTGGCTCATGGCGGTATTGCCAATGATGTGGAAGTGCAGGTATTTAAATTCAATCCTGAAGATATTGATTCAAAAAATGTAAAGGATCTTTTCAAAGGTATGCATGGCATACTTGTACCTGGCGGGTTTGGAGAAAGAGGGATTGAAGGAAAAGTGGCATCCATTCAATACGCACGCACAAAACAAATTCCATTTTTTGGAATATGTTTAGGAATGCAATGTGCAGTAATTGAGTTTGGTCGCAATGTATTGGGTTACAAAGATGCAAACTCCACTGAGTTTCAACCACAGAGCGCAAATCCTGTAATATCAATGATTGAAGAGCAAATGGAAATTGATAGAATGGGTGGAACCATGAGACTAGGTGCTTATCCGTGCATTGTGAAAAAAGGTAGTTTGGCATATTCTGAATATAAAGCAGAGAGAATTTCAGAAAGACATAGACACAGGTTTGAATTTACTTTGAGATACAAAGACGAATACGAAAAAAAAGGGATGTCTCTTACTGGCTTTTCACCAGACGGAAGTTTGGTTGAGATTGTCGAAGTTTCAAATCATCCTTGGTTTATGGGTGTTCAATTCCATCCAGAATTTCAATCCAAGCCAACAGAACCGCATCCATTGTTTGCTGGTTTTATCAAAGCCGCATCCAAAATTGTAAAAAAATCAGAGGAATAAATGACTGATCTAATTGACGAACGAGAATTTTTTGGAAAGTCGATAGGCGGAAGAAATCCGTTCTTTCTAATTTCAGGACCATGTGTAATGGAAAACAAAGATTTGTTAGACCGAGTTTGCGGCGAAATGAAACAAATTTGTGATGAGTTGGGTATCGTTTATATCTTTAAGTCTTCTTTTGATAAGGCGAACCGTTCTTCCATAAATTCCTATCGCGGACCAGGAATCGATGAAGGTCGAAAACTTTTAGATTTCATTAAGAATAAATACAACGTTCCCGTGCTTACGGATGTCCATGAAACGATTCAAATTGATCCATTAAAGGACACTGTTGATATCTTTCAAATTCCTGCGTTTCTTTCCCGACAAACAGATTTAATTGCAAAGGCTGCACAAACAGGCAAGTGGGTAAATGTAAAGAAAGGGCAGTTTATGGCACCTGATGATACAAGACATATCAAGACTAAAATTCAGGAATCTGGATCCGACAAATATATGGTAACAGAGCGGGGAGCGAGTTTTGGTTATGGGAATTTGGTATTTGATATTCGAGCAATACCGATGATGCATAAACACGGGATTCCCCTTGTATACGATGGAACACACTCCGCTCAATTGCCTGGAGCCGCCGGCAATATAACGGGTGGTGTGCGAGAATTTATCCCTCATATGATGCGAGGTGCAGTAGCGGTGGGTGTTGAAGGTTTGTTTATGGAAGTGCACCCAGATCCTGAGAAAGCACTATCAGACGCCACAACACAATTCCCTTTATCGAAAGCAAAACACTTGCTCACAAATTTACTCGAGATAGATCGTTTTGTAAAAACGAAAGTTTTGGGCTTTGATTAGGACCTTCGAGTATTTATAGTCTGTTCTAAATATCATGAAATTTTTGATCATGATCAGTATGGTTTTTGTTTTGGGATGCCAAGACAAGAAATATCTGCGAATCGATACTGAGAAAGAATCCGGATCGATGGTATCGATGCGTAACTTCTCTCGGATTTTTTACAATCAAGAAGGGAAACTGGAATGGAAGTTAAAGGGAAAAGAATCTTATATATATCCAACCGACAATCGGACAATTGTTTATGGATTCGAATTTTATCAATATGAAAATGGCAAATATAAATCTTATTTAACAGGCGCTCGGGGAGAAATAAATCATAGCACAAAGACGGTAGTTTTGGAAGGAGATGTAAATTTGAAGACAGAAGATGGGAATTTACTCAAATCAGAGACGTTAAATTATAACTTAGACGACAAAACTCTTTCTACAGACTCTGAGGTTTTGATTTATTCAGACGGAACTACTATCAGAGGAAAAGGTTTACGAGCAGACCGAGGACTCAATAAATATACCGTACTAAAACCTTCTGCCGTAACTGTTGGTGGCACAAGTCCACTAAAAGAAAAATGAAGCCATATTTTCTTTTTTTCACACTTTGCTCATTTTGCGGATTATATGCGCATAGTTTGGAACCACCGATTTTAAGGGGGTCAGATAACTTGTTAAAGATTATCCCCTTATCCAAATCTGAAATCGCTCCCCCGAGTAAGAAAAGAGATCGAACTCCAGTAATCTGGGGTGGAAGTACACTAACCCAAGAAGAAAGAACTTTGAATGGATTTCAGATGAAAGCATTCATTCTAGGAGGTGGTGCATACATCACTCATAAAAAAATTCAACTAACTGCGAAAGAGATCGAAGTCATTGGGGATGATGCATTGATCGGAAACTTAAAAGGCCAGGTGGTCGTTGAGGATAAGGAGAATGGAGCCACACTGATTGCAGGAAAAGGTGTTTATGATAAAATAGCAGGGACAGTTTCCTTAGAAAACCGTCCCGTTCTTATTCATAAAAAAGACGGAAAGACGGTAAAAATTCATTGCGAATCCATTGTACGCTACTTAGAAGATGCGAAGACTGTTTTTTCAGGAAAGGTAATCGTAACATCACTCGATTTTCGCGTGTTTGGTGAAGATGCTGTGTATTTCGAAAAAGAAGATCGAATCGATTTGGCAAATGAACCATTCTTATTTACCGACAATCGTTTTTTACAAGGGAAGACGCTATCTTACTTTGTAAAGGAGGGAAGCATTTCATTAGCAGGGGATGCTTCAATATATCAAGTTGCATTCGAATCTGAAAAGAAAAAGACTGATTCTCGAAAGAAGGAAAGCTCAAAAACCGAAACAGCTGACAAAGAAAAACCCAAGGTCAGAGTAGTAACAATCTTTAGCGGAAATGAACTCACTCATAAGAATAAATCCGGAATGGAAGAAAGCCGAACGAATATGAAAGGTAATGCATTTATGTTTCGAAATGATTCTGAGTTTCGTGCAGATGAAATCGAAAGCAAAAGAAACAACAGCTTTATCAATTCAAAAGGGAATGTTACTTTCTTGGACAAAGTTAACTTCTATCGAATGAGCGGAGGCTTTTTAGAATATAATAAAGAGAAAGGCTATTCTTATCTTTCGGAAAAACCTCAGATCTTCTTTTTGGATGAAAAAACACTCGATGAAAAAGGTTCGCTATCGGCCGTTTTTATCGAAAGGTTTGATGATAAAAAAGAAGCAGTCGCTCGAGGCAATGTTGAGATTCAAACTCAAACCTCATTTGCAAACGGTGAATTTGCAACATTTTTTGAAGAGGAAGACAAACTTGTATTGGAAGGTAATCCATCTTTAACGCGTGATAAGACCAAGGTGTCTGCGGGAAAAATCATTATTTATCCAAATGAAGATCGTGCCATCCTATCAGATGGATTGAAGGTAATAGGCAATGACCAAAAAAAATAAGAAGGAGATTCCTGTTATAGAAACAACGCCAGTAAAAACTTTTAAGATGGATAATCTTGTTAAGGTTTATAACAAACGTAAAGTTGTCGATGGTGTTAGTTTTTTTATAAAAAAAGGAGAAATCGTTGGATTACTAGGCCCGAATGGTGCCGGTAAAACAACTTCTTTTTATATGAGTGTCGGATTTGTGACTCCCGATGAGGGCACAGTGTTTATTGACGATGAAGATTTAACCAAGGCGCCTATGCACATCCGGGCGAGAAGAGGAGTAGGTTATCTAGCCCAAGAGGCATCAATTTTTCGAAAATTAACTGTAGCCGAAAATTTAGAAGCGATTTTAGAAACCATGAATCTTCCTGGCGATGAGATTATCCGACGAAGGGATGAATTGTTAATGGAATTACAGATCATGCGCGTTGCTAATCAGAAGGGATATACATTATCAGGTGGAGAAAGAAGGCGTTGTGAAATCGCAAGGGCCCTTGTAACCAATCCAGATTTTATTTTATTAGATGAACCATTTGCAGGTGTTGATCCAATTGCTGTTAAAGACATTCAAAATGTGATCCAAGCATTAAAACATAGAGGACTAGGTATTTTGATTACGGATCATAATGTTCGGGAAACATTAAAGATTACTGATAGAGCCTATATCATGTACAGTGGTCGAATTCTGATTTCAGGAAGTGCGGATGATTTGATCAACGACCCTGAAACAAGACGAATATACTTGGGAGAGGATTTCAAACTTTAAATGAAACTCGGAAACTCTCTTTCACAAAGACAAACTCAAAAGCTTGTAATGACAAGCGACTTGAGACAATCAATTGAGTTACTCTCGATGTCTACTTTAGAGTTATCTGATAAGATACAAAATGAATTATTAGAGAATCCTCTTCTTGATGAAGTTGGTCTTGATGAAAAACAGAAAATGCCTGAACTCTTTTCTATTGAAGAGGTGAAGCGACTCGAAAAATTGAGCCATGAAAAAAGTACTGATGTCAATTGGCAAGAGTCGTATTCGTTGGAGGGACCAAAAAGTTATAACCAGGAGGCAAGCGATCGAAATCAAAAATATATAGAATCTTCATCCAGAGGCATATCGCTTGAAGAGCATCTTCTTGCACAATTGCGCTTAATTGATATTACAAAACGTGAATACGATATGGGTGAATTTTTGATATCCATGATTGATGACCATGGTTTCATTAAAGAGGATCTAAGCATATTAGCTTCCGAAATGAAGTTTCCTGAATTGAAATTGAGGAAAGTCCTCAGTTTTATCCAAGAATTAGATCCCATTGGAATTGGTGCTCGGAATATACAAGAAACACTTTTGATACAAGCAAAGATTCTTTTTCCAGAAAACGATATTTTACATACTCTGATTAAAGAATATTTTAATGATTTAGAAAAAGTTGATTATAAAAAAATCGCGAAAACCTTACACGTTACAGAGGATGATGTATCCCAGCTCGCTCGGTTAATCAAAAAATTAGAACCTTACCCTGCCAATCTCTTTCAAGGTAAAAGAATTGATTATGTCGTTCCGGATGTTGTTGTGAAACAGGTCGGAAGTGAGTTTAATATTTTTATCAATGATGAATGGCTTCCGAAATTATCAATTCAAGGTGAATACAAGGAATTGCTAAATACAAAGTTACCACCCGCAGAAAAAGAATACTTTCAGACAAAGTATAGCTCTGCCCAATGGTTGATTCGTTCGATACAACAGCGTCGGCAAACCTTACAAAGAGTGGTAAGTTCGATAATCGATTTCCAAATCGAGTTTTTTCGCGGAGGCATTACGAATGTCCGTCCTCTAACTTTGAAAGAAGTTGCGGAAAAGCTTTCTCTACATGAATCAACAATATCAAGGATTACGACAAATAAGTACATTCAAACTACTTGGGGAATTTATGAACTAAAATGGTTTTTTTCTTCTGGCGTGAAATCCACTGAAGGTGGAATGGAAAGTTCAAAAAAGATCCATGAATTAATTCGAAATCTAGTAAAAGACGAGGATGAGCAGAATCCTCTTTCGGACCAAGATATTGTTGATTTAATGGAGAAAAAAGGAATTGAAATTGCAAGACGTACTGTGGCAAAATATCGAAAGGTTTTAAAAATTTTGCCTTCAAATCAAAGAAAAAGAATCAGCAACCTAAAAGGTTAATATTATGCCCGTACCGGGAATTACAGTAGAAACAATTCTAAAAGATCACGAAGATCTAAAACTCCTTCTTGTTACTGGTGAAGAAGGACTAACGAATCGAATCACAAATTCAGAAATCAATCGACCGGGACTTTCATTAACAGGTTTTTTTGATTTTTTTGCCAATGATCGTATGCAGATATTTGGAAAAGGTGAGTGGGCATATTTAAATTCTCTTCCTGACCAGCAGTTACTAGAAATTACAGATAAATTTTTCCAATTTCATTTAAACTGTGTTATCTATACTCATGGCAATCAACCACAACAGCACTTTATCGATAAGGCAAAATCCAAAGGTATTCCATTATTTGTTACGAGTATATCAACTCATCGATTTATAACACTAATCTCGCAGATTTTAGATCGGGCGCTTGCTCCTAGAACAATGCGTCATGGAGTTTTGATCGAGGTATTTGGTATCGGTACGTTTTTAACTGGAAGATCTGGTGTCGGAAAGAGTGAGACGGCTTTGGAATTAATTGAACGCGGTCATAGACTAGTCGCTGACGATATGGTTGAAATCCGCCGCCTGAGTGAAAGTTATTTGATTGGTTCCTGTTCCGATTTATTACGGCATCACATGGAAATTCGAGGACTAGGCATTCTGAATATCAAAGATTTGTTTGGCGTTGGTGCGGTAAGAGATCACAAGTTGATTGAACTTATAATCAATTTAAAGGAATGGGAAGAAGAGGGAGACTACGAAAGAACAGGTATTGAGCAGAGTGTCGAAGAAATTTTAGGAGTATCGGTTCCACTTATTGAAATTCCAGTAAAGCCTGGTAGAAATATCCCCATAATAGTTGAGACTGCGGCAATGAACCAAAGACTCAGAAAGATGGGAAAAAACAGTGCAAAAGAATTTTCTAATAAACTAACAAGTTATATACAGCAGAGTAAAATTGAAACAAATTCAACTAAAGATTAATGAAGATAGCGATGGTTTGCATGCAAGACCGGCTTCGATTTTTGTAAAGGTCGCAGCGACCTTTCCCTGTGATATCTTTGTAATAAAGGATGATATCGAAGTAAATGGAAAATCTATTATGGGACTTATGATGTTAGCTTTGGGCGCAGGAGTTGAATTTTACGTCAAAGCGGATGGCAAACGTGAAGAAGAGGCATTGGATGCTTTAGAAAAACTCGTAAAAAGTAATTTCATACTAAATGTTTCTAAATAAGGAAAAAATATTTCCGAAAGTCTCAGACGAAACTCGTTATTACCTTCGAGATATTTTTATATTTTTACTAACCATTTCGATATCCGTAACACTTGCGGAGTTTTTTATTTTTCCTTCAGAAGAAGAAATACCTTTTCCCGCGAAATTTGAGACATACTTACTTCTATTAATTCCATTCTTTATTATATCTTTAGTTTTGAGTTACTTGTATCGAAATCGAAGAAATTTAGAGACGGGAAAAATTCGAAGCTCAATTCGGTACCGATTAACACTTGCTTTTTTATTTGTAGCGTTGCTACCATCCATTCCGATTTTTCTTTTATCCTCAAATTTAACAGGGAAATTGATAGAGGGATTCTATCGTGTTGATATTTCGAACGCTTTAAAATCATCGTTGAATATGATAACTCTTACTGAAATGGAAGTCCAGGATGAGTTGAAGCGAAAATCTTCTAATCTCATTAACTCAATTCAACCGGATTTGATTGATAGTAATTCAATTTTAAAAAAAGCAATTTTATCAGGATTTTTTGAGGAAGATAGGTATTATCTATGTTATCTGGAATCCGATAAGGTCAAATTTGAAACTAAAGGACTATATAAAGAACTTATAAATTTAGTTTTTATTGATATCCCAGGAGATAAGTGGAATGCAAAGGAGTTTCATTTTTATCGATCTGATCGTGCCTATTATCTCTTAAAATATGAGTTAAATGAAGACATAACAATAATTTTTGGTGAGCGGATACACCAAGGTTATGAAGGCGAGGTATATAAAATTGTTAGTGCTACCTCTACTTACGATACGGTACGCTTATGGAAGGAAAAGATACCATACAGCATTCGTTTGACGATTGGAATTTTCTCATTTACTATGTTTTTGGTTGCAATTCTTTTTTCCTTTATCTTCGCTCGTAAAATTTCAAGACCCATTATCAACTTAGCAAATGCTACCCAGAAGGTTTCTCTTGGTGAATCTGATGTAAAAATTGAAATGACGGAAGATGGAGAGATGGGAATTCTAATTGAATCGTTTAATCAGATGGTTTCTGATCTCAAGTCAAAGTCAGATGAGCTGATGCATACGCAAAGGATCGCCGCGTGGAAAGAAGTGGCACAAAGGATGGCTCATGAAATAAAGAATCCCTTGACACCCATTCAACTTTCTGCCGAAAGAATCCAACGTAAGTTTCAGAATCCGAATTCTGAAAATCTAGAAGTAGTAATTAAGGATGCAACTGAGACAATCATAGGACAGGTGCGAGTATTGGAGCATTTGGTAAAAGAATTTAGTGAATTTGCACGAATGCCTGTGCCGATCCTGATAAATCAAAAATTAAATCCCATCCTTGAAGAGGCGGTTTCTCTTTTCCAAGAAACTACAGATATTGAATTTGAATTGAAATTGACAGACCAATTGCCCGAAGTATTCGTCGATAAGCGGCTGTTTATTGGAGCCATCAACAATCTTTTGAAAAATGCCGTAGAGGCTATTTTGTCTGAGGATGCAACTTTAGAAGATCCGGATATTTGGAAAAAAAGAAAAAAAAGGATCAGGATATCTAGCAAATTACAAAGAAAGGCATTACGCCGGTTTATTATTGTCGAGATAGAAGATTCCGGACCAGGTATCAGATTAAGTTTAAGAGAGAAGATTTTTGAACCATATTTCTCAACGAAGGAAAACCACGGATCCGGCATAGGACTAGCTGTTGTCCACAAAACGATTACCGATCACCATGGTCATATTTCCGTAGAAGATTCTCGATTAGGTGGTTGTAAGTTCAAAATCGAACTACCAATAGGGTCCTTTTAAATGAAAAAGTTAATATATATTTTAGATGATGAGAAAGAAATTAGAAAATCTTTACGTGCGATTTTGGAAGATGAGAATTATGAAGTTGAAGACTTTAGTAGTGGTAAAAATTTAATCAAAGCTCTTTCGAAAGATCGTCCAGCGTTGATATTACTCGATGTTTGGGTGGGTAAGGAAGATGGTTTAGTGATTTTGGGTGAGTGCAAAAAAATATATCCTACGCTACCCATCGTAATGATTAGTGGACACGGGACCATAGAGCTTGCAGTGAATGCAACGAAAAAAGGTGCAGTCGATTTTTTAGAAAAACCTCTTTCGATATCTAAAGTAATTCAAACAATTGAAGATTCTCTACAGAAATCTTTGGAGTCAAATGCTGAAATTCCACCCTTTAAATTAGAATATGATGAAATACTTGGAGTCTCTGTAGGGATTAAAAAAGTTAAATTCTCAATTTACCAAGCGGCACAGACTAATGCTAGAGTATTTATTTATGGAGAAAATGGTACCGGAAAGGAGTTGGTAGCTCGAGCAATTTTTCAAAACTCTAAACGAAGAGATCAGCCATATGTTGAGATCAATTGTGCTGCGATTCCAGAAGATTTGATAGAATCTGAGTTATTCGGTCATGAGAAAGGAGCGTTTACAGGTGCCTCGGATCGAAAAATAGGAAAGTTTGAGCAAGCACATAATGGAACATTATTTCTTGACGAAATCTGTGATATGTCACTGTCTACTCAGGCGAAAGTTCTTCGTGTATTGCAAGAACAGAGGTTTGAACGTATAGGCGGAAATGAAACGATAAGTGTAGATGTCCGAGTAATCGCTGCAACAAATATCAGTGTAGAGGATGCAATCAAAGAAGGTAAATTTAGGGAGGATCTTTATTATCGTCTAAATGTAATACCTATCGAACTTCCGCCACTAAGGGATAGAAGACAAGATATTCCGATACTCGTGGAACATTATCTTAAAAAGTCGATTAAAGATAATGATCTCAACTTTAAAACAATTGAAAGAGATGCTCTTGATTTACTTTCCAATCACTTTTGGCCAGGTAACATTCGTGAACTTAGAAACATCTTGGAAAGATTGACTATTTTGGTGCCTGGTGATGTGATTCGTGGAAAAGACGTTAAAGATTCATTATTGGGTTTTAAAAAAGCAAATGAAATGGCAGAAAGAGGCGATTTAAAACATGCTAAAGATGAATTTGAGAGACAGTATATCATGCGCACTCTACTGCACTTCGAGGGCAATGTAAGTCGAGCTTCGAAAATTTTGGGCATAGAAAGAACCCATTTACATAGAAAGATCAAAGCTCTCAATATTCAGTTAGATTCTATTAATGAAGGTTAAACTATGAGCAATCAAAAGGAAATCTTTTCAAAATTAATTGAGATATTTGATGAGGCAAAGTTTTTAATAAAAGCAAATAGTTTCCCAATATTTGCTCTACGCACAGAACCAGATCCGCACGATACAAAATTTGTTTGGAAACCACTCACAAAAAAAACTAAGGAACAGAAACTAAAAGAAAACCAAGAAAAACAGAGATCGAATCGGGAACTAATCAATTTTCCATGTAACTTATGCGCAAATAAAACAATGGGCATCAAAAATTTCTTTTATCCAGGAAGATATCCCATCTTAGTTTTGCATTATTCTGGCGCTACTTCGACGAAGGAAAAACCCTTTGTTAAAAAAAATCCCAAACAAGTTTTTAAAGATGAGGCAACCGTAAAAGTTTGGAATGACCTAATTCAAAAAACATTTCATTTTTCATCAGAAGAACTATTTTATCAAGAATACCCAGCGTGTAATTTTAATACGAGTAATTCCAAAGAAGAAGATTGGAAACAAAGAATTGAGACATGTAAAGTATTCGTAGAAGAGAACGTTCGTGATTTTGATTTACAAGGAATCATCCTTTTGGGTTCATCAGCTAAACATGTGTACGGTGCAGAAGTTGCAAAACAGATGATTGGTAAGGTTGACTATTGGACTCTCAATCAGAAAAAGATTCCAGTGATGACATTACGTTCACCTGAAGCTCTCGTATTTTTGGATGAAAAGTCAAAACAAACTGGGGAGGAAAAAACTCTTTTTCATTACGCCGAGGAAAAACAAAATTTGGAAACTTCATTTAAAGAACTTCTCATCGAGTTAAATAAAATTATTTCTAATAAAATTGAATGATACAGTATGCTGAAGTTGCTTTGAACGTAAGTTGGAGTCAAAATGCTTTAACTTATCAGTTTCCTGATGGAGTGACTTCTATTTCTAATGGTGTACGTGTAAACGCAACTTTGAACGGGAAGTCGGTTGAAGGTGTAGTAATTGGAAGCCATTTCAATGAACCAAATTATAAAACCGTTCGCATTGACCGTATCATTGATGATGAGCCTGTCGTTACGGAAGAACAGCTCCAACTTGGCTTTTGGATGTCTGACCATTACCTATGTTCATTGGGTGAAGCATTATTTAAAATGGTTCCGAAAGGAAAGAAGAAAAAAACATCGAAACAAATTCCCTACCTTGTTCGTAATGATTTACTTTTTTCCCTCAATTCAGAGCAACAATCGGTAGTTAATCGTATTATTTCATCAAGCATAAAGGAGAATATCCATTTATTATATGGAATCACGGGTAGTGGAAAAACAGAAGTTTATCTTCATCTGATGAAACATATTTTAGAAAAAAGTGATGGTGAGATCTTACTGCTCGTCCCTGAAATCAGTTTAACATATCCTACTATCAAACGAATTGAAACTATTTTCCCGGATCAAATCGCAGTCATTCATTCCTATCTCAAAACGAAGGAAAAATTTCAAAACTACAGCGATATACTTTCTGGCAACAAAAGGATCGTCATAGGCACAAGATCCGCCATCTTTGCACCGTTTAAAAATTTACAATTAGTGATTATTGATGAAGAACATGATGGGTCATATAAAGAAAATTCAAACCCCAGATACCATGTAAGGCAAATTGCAATCCAAAGGTTACAAAAAACCGACGGTAAATTATTACTTGGTAGCGCGACTCCAACTTTAGAAATTTATCATCATGCTTTGCAAGGCAAAATCGGTTTACACAAATTGACGAAACGCGCCAATCCAAATGCAACATTAGCAAAAATTGAAGTCAACCAATCTATAGAAGACAAAAAGCTTATCTCGGGCGATTTGCAATTTCGAATACAAGACAGATTAAAAAAGGGCGAACAATCACTAATCTTACTCAATCGCAGAGGATATAGCCCACTTATATATTCAAAAATAGGTAAGGAATTTATCTCGTGTCCAAAATGTTCGTCAACTCTCTGCTATCATAAAGATGGATATGCCCGATGCCATATTTGTGGCTTCAAAGAATCGATGATTAAAATTAACAAGGACTATGGAGATGAACTAGAGTTTGTTGGCGCAGGAACACAAAAGTTGGAAGAGAACCTTCTTTCGCTTTTCCCTAAAGCTAGAGTGGAGCGACTTGATCAAGATTCGACTAAAAACAAAGAGATTGTAGCAGAAGTCTTAAATCGACTCGAAACTAAAAATCTCGATATACTAACGGGAACACAAATGGTCGCAAAAGGGCTAGACTATCCGAATGTTACCTTGGTAGGGATATTAAATGCAAATCATGGATTGGGAATTCCCGATTTTAGAAGTTCTGAAAGAACATTCGCTTTGATTTCACAAGTTGCAGGTCGGGCAGGTCGAGGCGAAATTCCTGGTGAAGTCTATATCCAATCCAGCGACCCCCAGCATCCTGTGATCCAACTTGCTCTCAAACAGGATTATCATAAATTTTTTCTATGGGAAATTGAATTTAGGAGATCTCTCAGGTACCCACCATTTTCGCGTCTTGCAAGACTTGTATTTCGTTCTACAGATGAAAATGAAAGCAACAGAACTGCTTTAGATTACCACGAGGCGTTAAATCGATTGATCGGCGAATCATCCGAAATTCAAATTCTTGGTCCATCTCCATGTCCTTTTTACAAAATCGATAATAACTATCGATACCACATCCTACTAAAATCTTCAAAGATACAGACCTTACGTGATTTACTTAAAAATTTAAAAGGATCTCAGAAACCTAGTTTACGATGTTATGTGGAGTATGATTTGGATCCGATAGAAATGGTGTGAAACAACCTTGCCAAAATTCGTAAAGATTTTAATTTAATTCTATGGCAGTATCGATAGGTTATTTTGGTTCCCCTCATTTTTCGGCAAAGTTATTGGAAAGAATCATTGAGGCTGGGATCAAAGTTGATTTTGTTGTTACAAACATTGACAAACCCGTAGGAAGGAAAAAAGAATTAAAACCAACTCCCGTTAAAGCCACTGCATTACAACATGGGATTCCTGTGCTCCAATCAGAAAGACTTCGTTTGGATACTATAGTTCAAAATCAAATTATTTCATATCCCTCTGAATTGTACGTAGTTTTCGCATACGGTTCCATTATTCCTGAATTGGTGTTCTCTCACCCAAAATTCGAAAGCATCAATCTTCACGGAAGTTTGCTTCCAAAGTATAGAGGAGCTTCTCCGGTTCAGTCTTTTTTGTTAAGTGGAGAGTCTATCACGGGTTATACAGTCCAATATCTTGCAAAAGAAGTGGACTCGGGAGACATCATTCATTCAGAATCTTGGGAAACAAGCATTGCTGATACGACAGAATCCTTATTAAGTGAAATGACGGAAAAGGGCGGTGATTCTATCATTTCGATCATCAAAGCATTGCCTGATTCAACATTAAAGAGAATCCCGCAAAATCATTCCTTAGCGACGCATTGCAAAAAGATCACTGCCGCCGATCGACCAATCGAGTGGTCTAAGTCTGCCTTTGCGATTCACAATCAGATTCGGGCTTTGTATCCTGATCCGTTTGCCTTTACGACCTTTCGGGGAAAACGAGTCATTCTTTTGAAATCTTTTTTTGAAACCAATGAAGTGAAATCGAACGCAAAAGTTGGAAGCTTTTTTTTAGGTGAGAAAAAAAGACTTTTCTGTGTCTGTGGCGACGGAAATCTGCTAGGTATAGAACAAGTTCAGCCTGAAGGCAAAAACCCGATGACCGGATTTGATTTTTTTAATGGAGCACGGGCCTTGCCCGATGAAACCTTTTTGTGAAAGAGAAATTTCTCAAAATTTTACCTTATAGTGGTTATGTTTTATTCCTAAGTTTGGGACTTCTACTTTTTTTTGTAGCCGCATTCCTCGTTGTTGTTGTTCGAACCAAGGATGAACAAAAAATTACTATGCCATCCGTAATTGGTAAGAACTACATCGAGGTTCATAACGAATTACAAAGATTACAGTTAAAGGTTCGATTAGAAACTATGCGCATCCCCGAAAAAACGGATGGTTTGGTTTTGGCTCAGTCCATTTCAGCTGGCAAAGAAGTTGAAGCCGGTTCTAAAATATACTTAACAGTCAATATTGGATTTGATCGCGTAACGATTCCTGATCTAAAGGGACAAGATCTAAAGCGTGCTCGTGCTGTATTGGAAAAAGTATTGGCGGGTGATGTTTACGTTCCAATTCAAATTGCCGGTATCACATACGTGCCCTCTGTTGGCGATGAACCAGTCGATACAGTGATAGACCAAATCCCACATGCAGGTAAAGAAACACACTCTGGTGAAAAGATTTATCTACTAGTTACAGAAGGTACCTCTGAAAAAAAAGCGAGCCTCTTAGATAACAATCGCAGTTTGGATAAAGATTTAGTCGGTATACCGGTTCCTTTTGCTATTGATATTTTACAAAGAAAGAAAATTCCTTATCGCTTAACGGAGATTAAAAAATCAGAATCGAGAGAAGGATCAGGTCTGGTTGCTACTGCTAGTCTCTCTGCGACTGGGGCAACGCTGACTGCTTTCTTACACAAAGCAGAAGAAAAATTAAAGTACGCATATGAGTCTGTTAGCTATACAATAGATGATGATGATAGCTATTCAGCAGTTCTACAATACAAGGATCCTTTGTCGGGGTCAGAAATCAAAAAAGAAATTCTGACTTCCCAGATCCTTAAGGAAGACGAACAGTTAAATCTTATGTTTTTCCGTGGTGAAAATGTAACGCTTTCACTTATTGGAGCAAAAACCGGTGAAGCAAAAGTTTGGAAATTCCAAGGTAAATATTAAATATGAAGATATCCGCATCGATTCTTGCAGCTAAATTAACCAATTTAACCAAAGAACTTCCAAATTATAGTCAAGAGTCAATTGATTACATCCATATGGATGTGATGGATGGGAATTTTGTCCCACAAATATCTTTTGGTGAAGCCTTTACCAAGGAAGTCAGTGAGCTCACGAAAATCCCTTTGGATGTCCATCTAATGGTTTCAAAGCCTGAAGACCATGTGAGCAAATACTTTGCCTTCAAACCTTACTGTATCACATTTCATATTGAAACGACAAACTTTGCCGTCCGATTGGCTGAAGAAATCCGTAAATCAGGTAGCAAAGTGGGTGTTTCACTCAACCCACAAACACCGCCGGAGGCCATCTCTACGCTCTTGCCTTATCTGGATCTGGTTTTGCTAATGACAGTTGATCCAGGATTTTATGGACAAAGCTTCATTAAATCAGGTTTCGAAAAAATAGAAAGAATCCGCAAAATGACAAAAGATTTTGGGATCGAGTTAGAGGTTGATGGAGGAGTGAATGAGTCGAACATCAAACAGCTTTCCTCCCTCGGTGTTGACTTGTGTGTCGTAGGCTCTGGACTCTATAAAACAGGCAATCCAAACGAACAGGGCAAAAAATTAAAGGAATTGGCAAAGAGCTAGGAACTCCCTCTTGACAGAGAGGGTAGGTTTCTAAATCTTGTAGCAAAAGAGGTATTTTTTCTTGGTTAAGTTAAGATTACAAAGAACTGGAACAAAAGCAGATCCACATTATAGAATCGTTGCCGCCGACATCCGTTCACCACGTGACGGTCGTTTTATTGAGGCAGTGGGTCATTTCCATCCGAGCGCACATGTTTCCACTCAGAAGTCTATTTTTAACGAAGAAAAAGCGCTTTCTTGGTTAAAGAAAGGTGCACAGCCTACAGATACTGTTCTAGCCCTTCTAAAAAAAGATGGGATCTGGGCAAAATACAAAGGTTAATTCCGAAGTTATGGAATCACTCGTCAAGTATATCGTTCACTCACTTGTAGACCAACCAGACCAAGTGTCGGTCACGCAGATTCCTGGTGAAGAAGAGTCTGTGATTGAACTCCGGGTGGCTCAAAAAGATCTAGGAAAAGTCATCGGTAAAAACGGACGCATTGCAAAATCCCTCCGCACGGTTCTACAGGCCGCTGGCACAAAACAAGGTAAGAACTACACACTCGAAATTGTCGACTGATCCACTCATGATCCAGGTGGGTACCTTCGGGGCTACCCATGGTATCAAAGGTTCGATCAAAATCAATACAAGCGGTGACGCTCTCTCTCAACTTAAGCTACCACTTATGATAGATGTCCCTCTTCAGAGTGGGGCAAATAAAAAAGTGAAGATTCTTTCTTTATCTAAAAATGGGAACCACCTTTTGGCTAAAGTTGAGGGGTATGACACTCCAGAAGCGGTTGTTTTACTTCGAAACGCTCCCATTTTAATTCCAAAGGATTTACTTCCTAAGGCCACTGCGTCAGAAATCTATGTGGTCGACCTCATTGGACTTTCAGCCGTTAAAAAATTAAGTGGCGAGGACCTCGGTTACTTCATTGCGGAAGTTATAGACAATCCTGCGCATCCCATTTTGCGATTCGTCACCAAAAACAACGATATGGAGCCAAAAGAAATCTTAGTACCCTTTTTAAATCTATATGTTGGAGATTGGGATCTCTCTTTAAAACAAATCGAAGTTATCTCTTGGGAGCTGTGGTTTGAGGTTTAATTTCATTACACTCTTTCCTGAAAAGATTGAAAGTTACTTTTCGTCTGGAATTCCTGGTAAGGCCAAAAACAACAAAGTAATCGAAGTGCATACGGTGCACTTAAGGGACTTCGCCGCTAACAAACATAATAAAGTGGATGATACCATCTACGGCGGAGGACCAGGTATGCTGATTCAGGTTGGTCCTGTTTACCGTGCCCTTGAATCATTGGGAGAACATAAGGGTATTGTTGTCTTACCTAGTCCCTCAGGGGAGCTCTTTGACCAGGATCTTGCAAGAGAGCTCTATTCCCAAACTCGTTCTCTGACACTGATTTCAGGATACTATGAAGGAATCGATCACAGAGTAAGTGAGTATCTGATTGACAGGGAAGTGGCCATTGGAAATTATGTAATTTCATCGGGTGATTTGGCTTCGCTTGTTGTTGCTGACTGTATATCAAGGCTAGTCCCAGGATTTCTTGGGAAAGAAGAAAGCCTTTTGGAAGAGTCACACAACGAAGAAGAGGAGCTGGAATACCCGCAGTACACCAAACCTTTTGAATTTATGGGTTGGACTGTTCCGGAAATCCTAGTGAATGGCAATCACGAAGAGATTCGTAAATGGCGGCAGAAGAACCGCAAAACAAGAAATCATCCTTAGAGGAAGCCATGAATCACATTTTAGAAAAGGCACTCGAAAACGAGCCCAAGAACGAATTGAATTTTGAAATTGGTGATACTGTCAAGGTTCACTATAAAATCGTCGAGTCTGGTAAAGAACGGATTCAGGTCTATGAAGGGATTGTAATTTCGATTGCAAACAAATCACATAGCAAAACTTTTACCGTTCGTCGCATTTCTTATGATATCGGCGTTGAGAGGATCTTTCCTCTACACAGCCCACGTATTGCAAAAATTGAGCTCGTTCGTAAGGGTAGTGTTAGACGTGCAAAACTTTTTTATCTTCGTGAAAAGAAAGGGAAAGCAGGTCGTATCAAAGAAAGAAAAGGTGGGCAGGCGATTGTTGCAAAAGACAAAAAACGCCAAGACGATGCCTCCAAAAAAGCAGCTGCGGCCGTTGCTCCTTCAGCCGAACCGGCATAAACCCTACCCAAACATTCGACAAAACTCCGAAAAGGCCATACTTTCCGGAGTTCGATTTACCACCTTCCCAAAACTCACTCTCATTTGACGAGGCAGGGCGAGGAGCACTCGCAGGCCCAGTCTCAATTGGGATTGTCGGATTTTCCAAAAACACTCTCAAGCAGATTCAGAATGGAGAAATTCTGGAAGGACTGCGTGATTCAAAAAAACTAACCGTCGATAAACGAGATTTTTTTGCAAGTGAAGTGAAACGTTATGCATCCTATTGGAAAGTGGTTTTTGTTTCGGCGAAATTTATTGACAAGTTCAACATTAACCAAGCCATCTTTTATGGGATCAACCGTGGCATTAATTCCACGCAAGGAGATCTGCCTTTTTTGTTTATTGATGGAAATTACAAGATTCATATTTCCAAGTCGATCGCTGGTTATTTTTCACTTACAAAGGGTGATGATTTGGCTCCAAGCATTTCTGCGGCTTCCGTACTCGCGAAAACATATCGTGATGCCTATATGGAGAAGCTGGATCGGAAGTATCCTGGCTATGGTTTTTCACAACATAAGGGTTATGGCACTGAATTCCATCGAAATCAAATCGAAAGGCTAGGAATTTCTCCCATTCATAGGTTGAGTTTTCTGAAGTTTCTCCGAAAGGAAAAAGAGGAGAGTCTCTTTCCCTATGGTGAATCTATTTGAACCACTACTTTTAAATTTTATTCGTAAAGAAGTTCTCTCCTTCAATATTGATAGGAAAAATGAAAGTAATCGATCATACAAATCAATACCCAAACAAATCATTTCTTCTCCTGTTTTTTCGCAGGTAAATAAACCGAGTGATGATAAGGTAATTAAAGTAGATTTTCCCGAAATCAAATCCTCATTCTTTTCCGAAGAAAAAACGACTCCCTGGCTAGATTTCTTTCAAAATCGATCTTCGGATACAGGTCAAAACAAAGCTCATTGGAATTTTTTATTTCCGGAAATCCCTTGGTCTTCCGAACAACTGGATTGGCAAGATGAGAAATCGGATGGGAAATTAACAGGGCACTATGTTGAAAAAGAGGATACTCATTCACTTTGTCTGTTATTCGAATCGGAAAAAACTGGAAAAATTTGGATTTATTTTGAATACAAACTAATCCCGCAACCCACAGCCGTTCTCCAATTCCAAATTCAAAAAGATTCGTATTACCGTTTGATACGAGCTGACAAAGAAGATCTGACCAGGCAATTGAGTATGCTCGGGAACGTACGAATCTCCGTTGAAAAAATGAATTCGGAATTGTCGAATTTGTCTGACTTACGTCGGGGAATTCTTGTATGAAGCAAAAAGCGGTTGCGTTAAGTTACTCTCCAAACATTTCGAAGGCACCTAAGATTGTTGCCTCGGGAGAGGGTTTCTTTGCAAAACAAATGATCAACCAGGCATTGCAAAATCGTGTCGAAATCGTGTCGGATAAAGCATTGGTAGATTCCCTTGTTCGCCTTCCCATAGGATCTGAAATTCCAAAAGAGATGTACGATTCCGTTGCAATTATCTTTCGTTATCTTCTTTCTACTCAAGAAAAGAAAAACAATTGATCGTAGGCGCTATCTGGAATAGGATTCCAATGGCTATGCGAAAAATTCCTGTTTATGAGCTGGTACCTGGCTCTAAATTTACTAAGTCCGTTTATCTGGACAAAGACACGGTTCTTGTTGGATCGAAGCAACCGATCACACAACAAGATTTGGATCGTCTGAAACAGTTTGGCATTTCATTCGTACTAACAGATGGCGATATTATATTAGGCATTGAAGAGGAAAAGGGCTCGGGTGGGAGCGGTATGGGATTCTTCGATACCAACCTACCTTTATTTCAGGATGATGAATACTCTTCAAGATGTAAGTACATTCTTGAAAAAGCAAATTCAAGCAAAGTTGAATTTAGTGCAGTCTTTAAAGATGCCTTTGAATTGGTGCAAAAAACATATCGATCTGCTTCTGAAGGTCGATACACAGAAATTCGAGAGTTTAGAGAGATCGCCGAACGAATCGCAGATCATGTAAAAGGAAATCCTCAATTACCGATCGTTTTATTAGCTCACTCTCATTCTGGATATTATCTTTATACACATGTTTGTTTTACCACCTTTCTTGCTGTTCACATTGGAAACTTTTTAGACTTCTCACGACCGAAGCTTATTGATCTCGCATTGGCATCTTTATTTGCAGACATAGGAATGGTTACAGTTCCAGAGGAAGTTTCGGAGAAAAAAGGTGCGCTTAGCGAACTTGATCTAAAAACCATCAAAAGACATCCCGTGACTGGTTATCAAATCCTAACCCAAAAGCTTAAATTAAAAAATTCCCTTGCAATCGTTTCTTTGCAACACCATGAAGCACTGGACGGAACCGGATATCCACAAAAGATTTTAGCAAATCAAATAGAAGAGTTGACCAAAGTATTTATGTTAGCTGACCAATTTATCGCCATGATAATGCCTAGGCCGCATAGACAAGCGATGTTACCGTATGATGCTATGAAAATCATGATTAGTGAAAACGTAAATCGATATGATCTGAAAATGGTGCGTCTATTTTTGAATAAGTTTTCTATGTTTCCGATTGGGTCCGGTGTTGCTCTGAGTGACAATCGAATTGGTATGGTGATCGATTCCAACAAGGATAAGCCACTACGACCGATCATACGGATTACAAAAGACACAAATGGCAACCGTATGAAGGTACTCGAATTTGTGGATTTGATGCGAGATTTAAATACCTACATTCAAAAGGCAGTCCCGTTTTCCCAAGTTTATTAGAATTCCGGATGAAAACTACAGATGTCGGTTACGTTGGCGAACAAATCGCGGCCTTGCATTTGCAAAAATCAGGTCATACGATCCTATTTACTAACTTCAGGAACCGCAACGGCGAAATTGACATAATTAGCATTTCCGAAGAAGTCCTGTATTGTACAGAAGTCAAAAATTGGTCCAACTCACTTCATTTCCATCCACTTTGCGTTTTTAATGAGACAAAAAAGAAAAGAATGAAGAAGCTCTATTATTATTTGATTAAAAAGCATCCCGCACTTGTTCACCTAACAGTTTCCTTTTCATTGGCCCATATAAATGAAAAAAGGGAAGTGCACTTTTATTCTCATCTCTTTTAAAATACTTCATCAAGGGATTTTTCTATGTGTCCGATGTCTTCAGTATCCCCAAAGATGGGAGAGCTCTCAAGGATGAGAGTGTATCGTTACAAGGAAGTAACTCATGAGACAATTCAGTGTTTTAGGAAATTTAGCTGAAACCGAAGAATTCGGTCCAGACCCTGTTCTTCTCCGAAAAAGAGGAATGTCTGCGAGCATTCAAAAGAAATTTACAA
>JAPZRK010000114.1 GCA_027531445.1 Leptospira sp. | reverse complement strand
CTGAACAAACATGATTTCTACATCCTGCTCATCGTCTACTATCAAAATTTTCATTTTTAAAAAAGTTAAAGTGTCCTTTCAGGTGTACTTGGGATTTGCTAACCAAAGTCTCCAGCAGATTACTGTCACCTGATCCACCTTGACATTTCCAAAACACCAAAAGGAGTCATACTGACTATCAGCCGGCCTTTCCAAATTAGAATTTCAACTTCCTGATTTAAAATAAATTAATCATCACTTTTTAATCTGAAAAGCTTAACAATCCCGTCTCTAATTTAGCTTTATATTCCAATTCAACACCAATTAATTTGCTTTCTAAAGGACAAAAATCGGTTTTCGCTTTTTTAATGATATGAATAGAATGTTAAGTGACTTGTTGGGTGTCCCACGCAAAACCAGCCGGCCCTATTCTCAGCCCTGAAGATTTAAAATCTCTTTTTTGAGAGACTCAAAGTCTACCGGTTTGGTAAAAAAACCCTTGGCTCCAGAATTTATTGCTTTGTTGTAGTTTTCACTGTCACCATATGCAGATACCATACTCACGTGGATTTGAGGAAATTTTTCCTTGATGATGGCAAGCATTTCGAATCCACTCATTCCGGGCATATTGATGTCGGAAAACACGTAGACTACCTGTGGTGGATTTTCACTTCCTAATATTTCCAAAGCATCCTGACCTGAAAATGCAAATACAAGTTCGAGCTGACCGCTTTTGATCTCTTTCCTCAACTTCTGACGAAAAAGATCCTCTACATCTCTTTCATCATCTACAATTAAAATCTTCATATCGTAAAAATTCAGGATTTGACTTTGGGTAATTCAATACTAAACTTGGTAAACTCTCCGACTTTGGAACTTATTTCAAGATTACCGTCATGTGATTTGATGATATCATGGGTAATACTCAATCCCAGACCTGTGCCTTCTGTTCCTTTTTTAGTGGTGAAAAAGGGCATCAATAACTTATCACGAATATCATCCGGCACCCCGGGGCCATTGTC
>JAPZRK010000133.1 GCA_027531445.1 Leptospira sp. | reverse complement strand
TCAAATTCTTGAATTGCCGAGTGTTTTATCTTTATATGCTTCATATAACACATTACAGATAGAATTTGACAGTGAAAATATAATGGAAGATGTTGAAAAATTCATTTCAGAAAATTTACTTACTTACTTTTCGAATCTGTATCGCCGATTGGACGAGTTGTAACAAAATCACCTGTTGCCAAATCTTTTTCCCAACCTCGTTTGGAAGGTTTTATAATGGAAACTTCGTTTCCCAATTCCACAACCTCACCTTCCATAAGTAGCACACCTTTCCGCTCAAATTGAACCTTCGAGTTTGATTTTAATCCATCAATCTTACCCAAAGAGATCAACACTTCGGTTTCTTTGATTTTTAAGATTCTTCCTTCAATGGGTAATGCTCTTTTTACATTTTCGGAAATACGAGTAACTAGAGCAGGTAAACTATCTCTACCTTTCTGACTCGTTTTCCATGTTCCAATGTCCTTCGAACTATTTCTATCATAAAGACTCATCTGAAGATCGATTACATCATTTTCAAATTTATAATTACCATGTAATACATAACGAATCTTAGGTTTGTTGTTTCTTAGAATATCCAAATTCTGTAAAGACTCCACAGAAAAGGGAACCGTTTTCGAAAAAGGATGAAAATTACTTTCCTTAACGGCGTTTCTAATTGTTAGGTATTCTGAATCTGCAGGCATACGGATTTGATAAAGATGGCGCATTTCATATCTCAAAGCTTTAGCTAATAGTCTACCAGCAGGATAATGCTCTGGAAATGGGACTCTGGATTCTAAATCAAAGACATAAACTTCAGGGCTTGAGGAGATAGGATTATGAACAATTCCTTTCTCTTTGATTTCAAATAGACCTTCTCTAAACTCTAATGACTTCTTTAAGGACAGGATTGCGAATTCCAATTTATTTTGGAGTTTAAAATTTGTGGGATCTTCTTCTCTTAGTTTGAGAAGTAAATTAATGAAACTAATAGAATCACCTGAGAGATCGTAAGATTCTAGAAGTTCTCCTCTAACACTCATAGGAGTTAGATCTCGAGCTCTTAAAAGATGAAACTTCGAACTTTTGAAATATAACGAATGTTTTTCTGAAAGGTATCTTTCTTTTCTATATTCACCCAATTCTCTGCGCATTTTCGATTCGGATTTTAGAAGTTTTAACGCAAACTCTTCTGCTTCAAATCTGCCAATTTCATCTAAATCATCCAATTGTAATGCACGTTTATAATGATATTCAGAAAATTCATTCCTACCCAATTCCTCTCCTAGACTTGCTTCAAGAGAATGATAGTATTTCTTTTCAGGAAACTCACGTGCTAATTCATAAATTAGACGAAATGCCTTTTCTAGAGGTTCTGTTTGAAGATTACCGTTCTTGTATGCTTCGATCATTTTAACGTGAACGAGAAGTAGACGAGAAAGCTCATGCTTCGGTTCCAAATTTAATGCGTTTTGTAAATTGGAATTCACCTCATCAAGGCTGTTAACTAAGTTGTCCACATTAAAGTAATTCTTAAATAGTAGAATTTTTGCATATAAGTAAAAGCCATAAGCATCGCTCGGTGATTGAGAAATATATCTTGAAAGACTTTCTTCCGCTAGTTTCCACTTCCCACTCGACATATAAAGTTCAGCAAGCATCCGCTCTACATCAGCAGGAAAGTTTAACTTTGAACTCAATTGACTTAATTTAAAAATGGCTAGGTCTTTCTTATTGATTGATTGCAAATACTGCGCTTCCAAAATGCGAAGTCCAGTATGGTTTGGAAATTCTTCTAAAAATGGGCCCAATCTTTCGGCTACTGCAGTTTTTTCATCCAATTCTATTTGCAACTCAGAAAGGCCTATTATCGCTTCAAAATTCTTTTGATCGCGATTTAAAATTTCATTGTAGGCTCTTTTAGCATCATTGATAGAGCCCAAAGTTTTGGAACAATGTGCATAACCTAACTTGGATTCTAAAGAATTTGGATTTAGACGAAGAGCATTCTGAAAGTTGACAATCGCTTTGCGGCAGTCACCGTTAGCCATTTTCTCTTTTCCCAATTCCAATTGATCAATTGCTGTTTCAGGCGAAAGCGAAATCGAAACAATTATAGCCAGAAAACAGAGGATTTTATTTTTCAGTCGGAACAAAATAACCAGCCTCATCCTTTCCTTTTACACCTCTATGTTCGACATCTACAACAAGATTAATGTAGCGATCCACTAACTCAGGATTGGTATCTGTCTTATATGAAAGTATATACCTTTGATCTAAATTTTCCCTTAACGTTTTATACAATTGTTTCTCCTCTCCATCTCCATCAAGGTAGATGTACTGACCTCCAGTCGGTTCTGTTAGGTCGATCCAAAATTGTTTTGAAGAATTTTTCGCAGACGTTGATAGTATATACAAAGGAATGCCATGCGCTTTCGCATAATCTACTATTCTAGTCTTTGAATATTGTAAAAAACTTGACTCGTTAGCTTCTCCAGATACTAGAAAAACGAGTGACCTAGGACCAATATTTTGAGATAACTTTGTAAGTGCAGTGAAGGCTGCCTTTCCAAAATTATATTGTTCTTCCTTTTTCGAATCTCTTATTTTGGCTAAAATTTCCAATTTAGATTGGGTTTTGGGTAGAATTAAGTTTACATCTTTGCCTGCTCGATAAAGGGAAATTTCATCCCATTCCCTTAGTGAACGGAAGAAAGGATTTAAAGAATCAGAAATTATATTATTTGCTTTTGCTAAGGCCTCACTATTTTCATAAATCAATGCAACCCGCATTGTTTCATTGACTTGGCTTTTTTTTGCAAGAGAGAAGAGGGGAGTCATATTATCATTCTCATAGACTCGAAATGCAAGTCTATCCACTCCGATGATTTCCTTTCCCGACCGATTCTTAAGACGGGTATAGATATGAACATTTGGAAAATCAGATGTATCTATTGTTTCAATCTTAAGATCAAGGCCGGATAAAAGATTGTTTTTGTTAGTGAAAACATCTACTCGATGCCGAGCATAATCTAAAGCGTATAAAGTTCCAGTCGAATCAATGTTAACAGCAAATGGACGTGTCAATACTCGGTAAACTCCTTGTTTATCTCGAAAGCGCGGTAACAGCTTCCAATCTCCCATGTCTAGAGAGTAGGACCATATACCCGTTAATTCATCCGTTACATAGATTTCATTTTCCAATATTCGAATATTTCTCGGTTTTTTCCATTCTGCCTTTTTGATTATTGATTTTACATTGCCATCTAGATCAAAAACTATGATCCTTACGTTTTCCTTATCTACAACATAGACCAAATTTTTATGGTAAAAAATTCCTGCGGGATTCTTGAGTTGATTCAACTCGTCACCTAAAAATTGTAGCTCAAAGTCACCTTTAGAGTTAAATTTCTGTACTCGATTATTTCCTGAATCAGTTACATAAAAATTTCCGTTTTCATCAAAACTAATACTAGCTGGACCGTGAAACTTTCCCGATTCGTGTCCTGAACCACCAATTGATTGTATCAACTTTCCATTCAAATCAAAAACCAGAACTTCATCTCTTCCAAAATCACAAACGTATATCTTTTTTTGAGAATAACCTAATGCAACAGGACTTTCAAATTTTTTTGTAAAGCTTCCTTTCCAATTTGACTGAGGTTCCCCATTAGAATTGAATTTGATAACATTCGCTGTTCCGAAGCCAGCTATATAAAAGTTTCCATCTAAATCAAAGGTTATATCAACAGGATTTCGAAAACGATGTCCACGAAAACTATCTCCTTCTAATGTTTTAAAGTAAATACGTTCGGAAATCGTACCACCGCCTGCAATTGCTAGGCGTAAGATTTCAATTTTGTTTTGAATGAGTAAGTCATTCTTTCTTTGTGAGGCCAAAATTTCGAGTTCTTCTAATGCCTGTTCCCATTCGCCTAGTAGATAATAATTATTGGCTAATTCGATGCGAGCTAAGGCAAAATCCTTTTTCAGAATCACTGCTTTTTGAAAGCGTTCTTTTGCCGCTGAAAATTGTTTTAGATTTTTATATGTGAGACCCCGTTTGAACTCTTCCTTCGCTGGCTCCTCGCCAAGATTGAAATTGGGAAAATCAACAGAAATGACTTGCGTAGCAAAAAGCAAAAGCAGGAAAATAAAAACGCGTCTCAGTTGCATAAGCTCCCTTTCTATCTAATGGGACATAATCTATAAGTCAATCCAGAACTGTGAAAATCAGTTCAAAACTTCCGATATTCCTCTTTATTCTCGACAGAAACTCATTTTCACCAAAGATGGAAATGCCCTTATGTCCCCTGAATTGATTGAAAAAGAAGTAAAACGGCGCAGGACTTTCGCCATTATCGCGCATCCAGATGCAGGGAAAACCACACTTACCGAAAAATTGCTACTCTATGGAGGGGCGATCCAACTTGCAGGGGCGGTAAAAGCACGAAAACAGGGCAAATCAGCCACCTCCGATTGGATGGCCATGGAGAAGGAACGAGGGATTTCGATTACCTCCGCGGCCCTTCAATTTGAATACAAAGATTCGATTTTAAATTTACTAGATACACCAGGACACGAAGATTTTTCTGAAGATACCTATCGTACACTTATGGCGGCGGATACGGCCGTGATGGTATTGGATGCGGGCAAGGGAGTAGAACCGCAAACTGTCAAACTATTTCGGGTATGTCGTGACCGCGGAATTCCTATCATTACCTTTATCAACAAAATGGATCGTCCGACGAAAGATCTTTATGTTTTGTTAGATGAGATAGAAAAAGTTTTAGGAATCAAAGCCGTACCTGATGTCTGGCCTCTTGGTACAGGATTTGATTTTAAAGGTGTTTACGATCTTCGGGACAAACAGCTTTACCTTTTTGATCGTACACCTGGAGGAAAACAAAAATCAGCATTTCGTGTTTCTGGTCCTGATGACAAGGAACTTGATGCACAATTTGACGCAGATATCCTTAGTAGTTTCCGAGAGCAAATCGATCTTGTAGAGAATGGGATCGGTCCCGTTGACTTGAATGCGTTTTTAGTAGGTCGAGAAACCCCAGTTTATTTTGGTTCGGCAGTCAATAATTTCGGAATCGAAATGTTTCTGAATAAGTTTTTAGCGCTTGCTCCAGCTCCCGATCATATCCCTTTACGGGACGGCAATCTCCTTGATCCAGTTAACTCTCAATTCAGTGCCTTTGTATTTAAAGTACAAGCAAACATGAATAAGGCGCATAGAGATAGAATCGCCTTCTTAAGAATATGTTCAGGTGTCTTTGAAAGGGGACTGACGATTAACCACAATCGATTGGAAAAACAAGTAAAACTATCATCTTCCTTTGCGTTTTTCGGACAGGATCGAAATACTGTAGATCTCGCTTACCCTGGCGATATCATCGGATTGGTCAATCCTGGTACATTCAAAATTGGTGATATACTGAGCATCGGCTCTCCACCTTTACTTCGACCTCTTCCAAGTTTTGCTCCAGAATTATTTGCAACCATCTCTTGTCGAGATACACTCCAACTAAAATCTTTCAAAAAAGGATTAGACCAATTGGCTGAAGAAGGTATTTTGCACTTGTTCACTTCAAGAACAATTGGTGGAGGAGTACCAATCATTGGAGCGATGGGCAAACTGCAGTTCGAAGTCTTTCAAAGACGACTAAAGGATGAATACAGCGCCGATACAAATCTTCATATCCTGCCTTACAACGTATCAAGGTGGATTGCAAAAGAGGATGTAGTCAAGGTTCCAAGTAACGCTAATTTAGTAGAAGATATGTTTGGCAATGTTTCGTTACTTTTTGATACTGAGTGGGATATGAATTATTTTGCCAAGAATAATGAGGATATTACACTTCTTAATTCACCTCCTATCGTGTATTAAACGATCTCAATTCCCATCCAGGTGATATCATCCAAATGACTTGCACCTTGCGTATGGTCCCGTATTAGGTGTATTAAATTTTCTTTAATATCTGAAATGGGAATAGGGGCCGATGACTGAAAGAATTTTGTAACTGCATCAACCCCCAAATCATCCCCTTTTTTATCCCGAATATCAGGTAAACCGTCAGTAAACAGAAAGAACCGATCTCCTACCTCAATATCTAATTCCAATATGTTAGCCTTAAACGTCGGCAACAAACCCAAAATAGGGTTTAATCTTTCGATGGATCTAGTTGTTCCATCCTTTTTGACCTGGATGATTCCTGGATGACCTGCGTTCCCATAATAAATTTTATTCAAACGAAAATCAAAATAAACAAAATGAATCGGCACAAACGCTTGGGTTTCTGGAAGATTCTCAAATACTCCTGTATTTAATTTTTCTAAAATGTGCGCTGGATCTTGAGTTTCCTTTACGATTTGATGGAACATCACACGCACAACGGTCATCATCATAGCTGCTTGAATTCCATGACCGATGATATCTCCTAAAACAAAAATGTAACGATTTGAATCCAATTTTATAAAATCGTAATAATCTCCACCCACATGTAAAAGAGGTAAATACATAAAATCATAGGACAGAGCAGGAATATCAAAGACTGTTTGTGGCAAATACTTCTTTTGTAGAATTTTTGCATAAACCATTTCCTTTTCAAATTCTAATTTTTTATCCGTGATATCCTGAATTAGCACTAAAGTACCACGTGGAGTTAGATGATTATTTTCTAAAAACCAAAGATGAAATGCGACTTCCAAAATTATAATATCACCAGCTTTGGTTTTTGTTTCCCACTCTTCGCTAAATGACTTAATGTTATCTTTAAACCAGTCCCCAGCTTGATTTAAAAAAGATTTCGATTCTTTTAAAATTCGATCGTGAACACTTTGTCCGTCTATACTTAAAGACTTAATAGAAAGATTTGATTCTAAATATGGATTGATGAGTAATTCATTCCCATAAGCATCAAATAACAAGGCGGCATGTGGGAATTCACGAAAAATAATATTTAATTTTCGCTTATCTTCCATTTCTCTACCGGAAATAATTGCCGAAAAAATAATCGAGAATAGAAAAAGCAAACTTAAAAAAATAACATTTCGAATCAGGTTTTCCTTAACTGGGATGAGCATCGATTCCTTTGAACTAATTACGTATAGATTGAATGGTAGGCCATACATTGAGATGCTGGAAAGGAAGTAAGACTCCTCATCAATCTCAACGTCTCGTATTTTTGGCAATACTAGGTCTTCAGTTGCATTGATGGATAAAATCTTCAACCATCGTGCTGGTATACGAAAATCAGACTCAATTTGACTTGATAATCCAAAATTTCCTATCTGATTGATAAGAAAAACTGACTCATTCGGCTCGCTAAAGGGGGAGTCGAGTAACAAATCTTCCAGAAATTCAGCGGTGTAAATCCATACCAATTTTCCATCATACAATATAACCCAGTTTTTGTTTACATTTTCATATTCACATGCAAATAAGAAGGTTTTCCTGGATGTGGAATAGCGAAATTCATCTTCAATGCAATTTGCAAAGTTCCTCTTCGATAAAAAGTCTTCGATAGATCCAACCCAAAAATGTTTATTTTCTTTTGTCTGCGTTGATAGTTGGTCTCGGATATGGTTTTCCATATATATTGACATTAGCTGAACTCTTGTTAATTGAAATCTATAGTTCCAGTCTAATGTATCTTTGTAATTATTATAAAGAAAATTGGAAATAAAAATTGAAAACGGAAGTATAACGAATAATAAAAGGGATAAAAATAATTTTAAAAAAGATTTTGATTTAAAAATTTCTAAATAGGCGATTAATTGTGACGGTTGATTCACGGAACATTCTGAGCGGAAGATTTTGGAATCATAAGGCGCATCAGATTGATTGACTCATCATTGCCTATTCGATCGGTACTGTAATATTCAAAATATAACTCGCCTGTTTTGCAATTTTTATCGTAAAGTCTTTTTATCAGAATGGGTTCCTGGTAAGTTGTCCATTCCTGTGAATTAGGGTAAATGCACGTTGTTCGGTAACGGGTAGAACTTACTCCTGAATTTTCATCGCTAGCTTCCAAGTTTATTTTGGTGGAATCGTTTATAAAAATAAACTGATTTGTTTTGAATATTTCCCCTAGTAAAAGAATATTTGTGACTGGGGGTGTCCGATCCACTATGAAGTCCTCTAGTTTTATACTTCCTCTATTTCCTAAGACATCTAGTGAATAATATTCTAATTTGTATCTACCATCCGTAGGAAATTTAATAGATTCATTTTTTGATTCTTGCCAAACTCCTTCATTGATTCGAAAGAAGTGTTTTGTTTTCTTGGATTCGTTAGGTTCTCTTATAAAGACATCTGGATATGCTAGATAAGATTCTAATTGACCATTTTTATTTAATAATTTAACGAGTATATCATTTAAGATTATTGGTTTAGGCACTTCAAATTTTGCAACGCTCGGTATCTCTGCTTTAGCCAAAGGATATCTTTTGATTGGATTCATTTCAGTCCAATACCCACGGATATTTAATAGTGCAACAGCCCTCACTCGAAAAAAATTCGAATGAGGCGGAGCTACTAAAATGTTCCTACCAGGTTTTAGTATTTTTTGAACAGGAAGTTCCGATGCATCTTTTGTTTTATCGGTTTGCCAAAATTCAATTTCATATTCCTTTATGATAGGATTTGTTTCTTCTAAGAGCAATGTCATTTTAAATTCTGCTTGTGCAGAAGTGGTATTCGCTTCAGCAATCAAGAATCCAAAACTGGAAATAACAATCAAAAACAGAATGAAAATTTTCATGGTTCGATTTTTGGAGCGCTGGGGATGAGAAAAGGAGTGAGTGGAGCTTTGCCTTTTTCAACGTATGTAGCATAACCCTCATTAACTTCTACTGTGACATTTTGTGCGGAAACATTTACTTTTCCTTCATAGCAGCCTAAACTAGTATTTTGTTTTTCATCAACTTCTGTGACAAACTCTGTTCCTTTTACTTCCGCGACCGCCGCAGGAGTTCTGAGAATAAACATTTTTTTCAAGGAGGTCCCATTGCTCTTTGAAATAATTGCTTTCAATCTTCCTTTACTAAGAAGAAATCCATCAGGTTCAGTTTCCGATTTGACTTTTTCTATCATAAGTTGGCTCGATTCAGCAAGCTCTAAGATAGATCCGCTGATCAAGGTAAGCTCCAATCCAGAATCTTTTTCCGTTTTTGCTTCATCACGAAGGAATAATCCCGCACCAGTTACTCCTTCTATCCAGTTATTTTCTTTTTTGGAATGAAGAAAAATTGCAGTCACCCCTCTTGTTTTTGAAATTTCAGCTATCGGGCGTTTGCCGAGACTTGCAGGAATCCATAATTTCATACCTGGAAGGATTAAGTTGGGGTTGGCAATTTGATTTGATTTGAGAAGCTCTTTCCATTTTCTCGGATCATCCAAGTAGGTTTTTGAGATAACGGAGAGGGTCTGACCTTTTTCGACTATAATGGTTATACCATCTTTAGGGAATTGAGCGGATTCGGAATGTATCGGAAAATAGTTTAGAAGGAGAAAAATAAAGAATAAGGACTGCCGACAAAAAACGAGCGAGGGGATCTTTAAAATCCCCTGTGAACTCTTTTTTGTCAGCATATGCCGTGTTATCTTAGGTTCTCAGCGACGATCTCAGCAATGTCTTTGACTTTGACTGAATCGATTTTTTCTGCACCTTTGACTCCATCTGTAATCATTGTAATACAAAACGGACATGCAGTTGCAATGGTCGTTGCACCAGTGTCAAGAAGCTGTCCAGTTCGTTTATTATTAACGCGCATACTCTCAGGATTTGATTCATCAACATGTTCTTCCATCCAGTACTGTGCACCACCAGCTCCACAACAAAGACCCTTAGAGTGGTGATCTTTTGGTTCTTCGATTTTTCCACCTGAAACCTTTTTTACAAGTTCTCTTGGGTTTTCGTAGTTATCATTGTATCTTCCAATGTAACAAGAGTCATGATATGTGTATTTCCCTTGTGAAGCGTCAGCCGCAACTCCTACATCAATTTTCCCTTCTTTTGAAAGCTGATTGATAAACTCAGAGTGGTGAACTACTTCAAAATTACCACCAAACTGCGGATACTCGTTTTTAATTGTATTGTAACAATGTGGACATGCAGTAACGATCTTTTTGACTCCGTAGCCATTCATGGTATCAACATTTTGTTGAGCAAGCGTTTGATACAAATACTCATTGCCACCACGTCTTGCTGAATCTCCCGAACATCCTTCTTCAGTTCCCAAGATTCCAAAATTTACATCCGCTTTCTTCATGATTTTCACAAAGTCTTGGGATATCTTTTTGTTTCTTTCATCAAATGCGCCAGCACATCCAACCCAGTATAGGATATCGATGTTTTTATCTTCGGATTCTCCTAGTATTTTAACATCAAGTCCTTGTGCCCAATCCGCTCTCGTATGAGCGCCGACACCCCATGGATTTGAATTATTTTCCATGTTTGTAAATGCTTTTTGAAGTTCTGGGCTCATTTTTGATTCAGCAAGCACCAGGTGACGTCTCATTTCGATGATCGCATTGACTTGGTTGTTGCCAACTGGACATGCTTCCACACACGCATAACAAGTAGTACATCCCCATATGGATTCTTCACTCAGACCATCGTGCGAGTTGATTACACCAGTCTCAAGTGCAGCAACCGCTTCTTGAGCTTCCTCACGCGTTTTACCAGCACGAGCTTTATCAACTTCTGGCATTTTTTCGAGAAGTTGGTGTTTTAGTTCAACAATGATAGCCTTTGGATTGAGCATTTTTCCAGTGCGATTTGCAGGACACTCGACCTGACACCTTCCGCACTCAATGCATGACATCCCATCAAGTAGATTTGGCCATGGAAAATCTTCAACTCGATTTGAACCCCAGACCGCATTCTCATCATCTAAGTTGAGTTTGGAGAGTTGGCCTTTCGGTGTGTCAGTGGCAAAAAAATAATTGATAGGAGCAAAGATTAAGTGGGCATGTTTAGAAGTCGGAACATATAACATGAAAGAGAACACAGTAAGAATGTGTCCCCACCACATAATTTGAAAAACTAAGTCTGCATTTGAATTTGCAACGCCAATTGACTCCCAAACTTTTCCAATAGCACCATCAATGAAACCAGCATGAACAAAATATGTTGCGGCTACAGTTTTTGCTCCATTGCCAAGCAGAGTGGTTACCATCAAAGTTGCAATCATACCGATTACGATGGCAGAGGCTGGAGAATGGACATCGAGTCCTTTTGCTTTTTTAATCCATCTTCTCCAAGCAAAGAATCCAAGACCAGTTAGAACGAGGATAGAAACGTAATTTACAATTTGTTCGTAGATGTGATTTGCAGCTTCGCCAAACAAAAAACTTGGGAGCATAAAGCTATAAGGATCTTCCATAAGATAACCAAAAACTCCAGCTATCATTTGGCTGGTTGTATGGATGGTATAAACGAGAAAGCCATAAAAGATAAATGCATGCATGATGCCGCGCAATGGTTCCCGAAAATTTTTCTTTTGAAGGATCACGTTTTCGAGGAAACTCTTCAATCTAAATGGAAGATTGAGATTACTCTTTGCATCTTCGTTGAATGAGGCTGGTCGGCCTTGGAAGATGAGTCGTAGACGGTAAAGAATGGCACGTACGAAAACGACGTTTGCCACGATGAAAAAAAGTGTGAAGAGTATGTGAAAGAGTATTCTTCCGATATCCATTAATATTATTCCTTGGAGGTGTTGGATATTTCCTAGGTTTTTCTTAGAAAAATGAATGTCTAGGAAAAATCGTATTTTAAAGTGAATGAGTGATGATTTCTTTAGTCCAATTAGGTAGACCATGATTCCCGCACAGTTTCAATTTTCCCCAGATAACCCTGCCGATGCCGTTTTAATTCGATCCATACAAGGTGAGAGGATTTCAAAAGAAGAGGCACTATTGCTTTATGAAGAAGCTGATTTTTTGAAGGTGCAAATGGTCGCTCGGTATCTCAGATCAAGGATCCGCAAGCCAGACGAAGCAAGCTATACTATGTTTCGAGTCGTAAACTATACGAATTACTGTAACGTGGAGTGTAGTTTTTGTTCTTTTATGGATGAAATTGGAAACGGAAAGGGCTATGTGCTCACTCTGGATCAGATTCTGGAAAAGATGGACTATGCCATGGAAATGGGAGCAGACCAGCTCTTTCTACAAGGTGGAGTCTATCCAGAGCTTCCTTTCAGCTATTATACGGAGATCATACAAGGTGTCAAAAGTAGATTCCCCCAGATGCACATTCGTGCTTTTTCCCCGGTTGAAATCATCAATTTAGAGACGATCACGGGAAGGACGTTAGAGGATGTTTTGATTGAATTAAAGAGTATAGGTCTCGATTCCGTACCGGGAGCCGGAGCCGAGATTTTGACGGAACGAATGCGCCAGATCATTTCGCCGAAAAAAGCTACCGTGAGTGAATGGGTCCGAGCCATGGAAACTTGCCATTCTGTTGGTCTAAAAGGATCTGCCAATATCGTCTTCGGCTCCGAAGAAGAAAAAGGTGAAGTGATCGAACATTTGCAAATCATCCGTGACCTTCAAGACAGAACCGGAGGGTTTTTATCTTTTATTCCTTGGACATTTCAGCCACAGACAAAACGTTTTAAAGTACGAGCTGTTTCTACAGAAGAATACTTGAAGGTATTGGGAATCTGTCGTATTTTCTTAGATAATATTTCCCATATAGAAACATCTGTTATGGTTTTGGGAAAAGGTGTAGGTCAGCTGGCTCTCTTGAGTGGCGCCGATGACATTTCTTCTGTTGTGATTGAAGAGAATGTCCTTAGATCTTATGGATTAAAGACAGAAAAGGAAGCAAGGAAGTTTCTCGCAGAAGGCGGATTCAAGCCGATTCGTCGGAATCTATACTATGAGGAAGTAGACACTCTACAAGTTATTTGAAGGTTCAATTGGGGGTAGGATGGTAATGCGATTTCGTCCTGCATTTTTTGATGCATACAACGCTGTATCAATTCTGTGGTAAAGATCATCAAAGCTTGGATTCTCTTCAGCACGAAACATTGTAGCGCCAATCGATACAGTAATCTGAATCATCTCACCTGGTTTGTTATAAACGGGAATGCGAAGTATTTCAATTTTTTCTCGAATGCTTTCCGTCAATGTTTCGAGACCAATGGCATCTACTGGGGATGCGAGAATACAAAACTCATCTCCGCCAATTCGTGCGGCAATATCCGTAGAACGGACTCGTGAACGAAGTGTTTTGCCAAAAGCCTGAATTGCAAGATCACCTTGTTTGTGACCAAATTTATCATTGATGGTTTTTAAATGATCTAAATCCAATATGACCAGACCAATTGATGTACCTTCACGTTTACTTCTTCTTTTCAATAGGTCAAATTGTTCCAATAAATGTCGTCTATTGTATAAATCTGTCATCGAATCAATTCGTGAAAGGTCATGAATTTTTTGGTTGATGCGAAGCAATTTACCGACGGTTATACGAAGTCGGATTTTTGATCTATACTCTTCAAATCTCCAAAAATTAACGAGTAAGTTTCCAGTAAAACCTACACCCAGTAACAATATCACATTAAATATATCTTGATAAAAAGCATAGTAATCCAGACCCAATTTTTGTGAAAACCTAAGGTGAATTGGTACAAATAAACAAAGAAAGGAAGCGGATAACATCAAAATACGAATCGGTTCTAGCCAAAGAATAATGGCAGAACTAGCAATGATCAGAGCGGAGCCAAATAGATAGTAAGAGTGATTGAGTTTGTCATAAACCATCATTGGAATATGGAATAAAATCATTGCAACAATGAATAAAATCATCGCATGAAAGATATGCCTTTCAAAAAATCGAAATCTTTTTTTTGCAAAGAAGTAGGCTAAAACAGATAAAACTAAGGAGGAAAGCCTAAATGATACGATCCAAACACTTGCTTCTTTCGTTCTAACGAGTGATTCCACAAAAAAAACAGCAACGATAGAAGTAATGGCACCTAATACACTATATATGAGAACAGAAGACCGAATGTCCGAAAAGTGAGTAGCTACGAAAGTGGGATCATATGTACGAAGCAGTAATTTACGGATGATAAACCCAAACTTACGAAATTTGTAATTTTGTCTATTCATCGTATTTCACTTCTATTATAAGAATCCTCTTCTTTCTTGCAAGTCATAAGAAACCTTAAAAGATAATAACTTTTCTGGGATTACGAACAAGGACATCTGGAAGATTGATTCCATCACTTCCAATACTTCGCAAACGATTATTTCCTATATATAGTACAACACCTTTGATTCCATAGTTTCCTACAAGACTGTAACAAATTTGATCTAAACGATCTTTTAATATCTCAGGGCTACCCCCAATTTCTAATTCGCGTGAGAATGAAATGTGTAAAATTCCCTCCTCAAATCTGTAATTTGAGTCAAAACTGAGTCGTTTCGGGATTGCATTCAAAATTCCTTTGGATTTTTCTTCTGAGCTAGGTCCTTTTAATAGTTCATGAAAAATGAATGGAACGGGATCACCGCCACCAAACTGTCTTGAAACTTTAACAAGTTGGGATTGGCTGTTCTTTCCTTGGCCATAGAATTTTAAAAAAAATAAATTGAGATAACCAGGGGAACCCTGCAAACGTTTTCCGGACTTGGGGAATTGGTCTTCCGGCATTGTAACTTCAGGAATGGAAAATCCATCATCAGGTGTTTGCTTTGTGGACTTTGAAGAAGGACTGAGTGCAAATGAATCTTGCAAAGCTTCATCTTCCCAAGCCAGATCATCTTCCCATTCTCCATCAGCGAATTGTGCATTGTTTTCCGTGGTGGAACTCGGTGAGGACCTCATTTGTCCCTTTCCAATATTGCGAAAACTTTCTTTATTCCAATTTTTGGGAAGTGACCCGCCGGAAAAACTCAGTGATTTTTCGATAAGAATCAGTACAAATAACAAACCCCCAATCATATAGGAGAGGGATTTGACTCGATCTGGCGATTGTGGAGGTAGAGGTGCCACAGTGTAAAGATCGGTAAGATCTGGAAATTGAAATTAAAAAAACTCTTTTAAAGACTGGAGCTCTTGAATTTCCCAATCATAATCAGGTATTTCTCCAGCTGTTGCATGACCATAGGAGCAAAATGCGAAACGGATGCCGTTGTTTCTTGCGGCTTCCCAATCGCTGTATCTGTCACCGATAAGCACGATGGAATCTGCTGAATAGTGGTACTTTTTGATATATTCAGCAATGATATCTCCCTTCGTGCAGATACTTTCCTGATTGATCACGATGATTGGCTCAAAGTAGGCAAGAACACCTGCTGTTTCCAAAACTGTCTCTACGTAAGCTCTGCGACCATTCGATGCACACGTGATGGCATATCCTTTTTCCTTCAGGTAGTGAATCGTTGAACCAACACCTGCGTAAAAATCACCGCCTCCATTGCGAATGGAATCACATAAGAGTTCCAAAACCCGGGCAGAAATCCCTTCACGTTCGATTTCCGAAAGGTTAGGGAAAAGATTGAGAAATATCTCCCGAACGGGCTTTCCGATTTGGAGCATAATTTCGTCGTGAGAGGGTAATTTTGTGATATTTCCAGTCTTTGTGGCAAACTCTTCGATTGCCTGGACATACGTCTTGAAGATTATGGATTCAGAGGAAAATATGGTACCGTCTACATCAAAGGCAACCATTCGTATTTCCTTGGTCTGATTTTCAAGCATTACCGCCATGAAAGAATTTGGTGATTAGAAGGCAAGTAAGGAATTCACTGTTATGTTATCCATTTCTTCTCCTGAAGAAATTATTTTAAACCGAGAGTTGCTCTACCAAAAAACAAATTGGACTGATCCTACTTCTCAACTTCAGAATCGGGTTCGCGGGGAAGATTTGTCTAGATATTTCTTGCTCTCGAAATCTGAAATCGAAGGCATACGAGATACGATTCGTCTCAATGTTTCGGCAACACCATACTACATTCGTCTTTCTGATCCTTTCGATACGAAGTGTCCCATTCGTAGAATGATCGTCCCAGACTCCCAAGAAACGGTTCTCTCCAAAGAAGAATCTCCCGATCCGTTACATGAAGAGCGATTGTCACCCGTTAGAGGGTTGACCCATATGTATCCAAATCGAGTACTTTTGTTTTCCAATCACTCTTGCAGCGTTTATTGTAGGCATTGTATGAGGGGAAGGAAGGTATCGTCTTCAAATGAAAGGATGACATCAGAAGATCTGGCAAAAGCGTTTTCATACATTCGAGAAACTAAGGAGATCGAAGACGTAGTGATTAGTGGTGGTGATCCGCTGAATCTTTCCGACTCAAAAATCGATTGGATATTAGGTGAACTGGTATCCATACCTCATGTAAAAATTTGTAGGTTGGGTACTCGAAATCCTGTTACTCTTCCATTTAGAATCAATGAAAGCTTTTGCAAAATCATCGAAAAACACAATGGCGATGATTTATCTATATTCTGCAACACCCAGTTCAATCATGCAAAGGAGTGCACCAAAGAGGCAAAAGATGCAATCTTAAAATTATTGAAAGCCGGTGTATCTGTTGGTAACCAAGCAGTTCTCCTGCGTGGAATCAATGATGACAATGAAACAATGCTTACTTTGCATAAAAAGTTACTCGAAATGAGAGTAAGAGCGTACTATCTATATGATCCAGAACTAATACCGGGATCAAGAGGTTTTAGGACTCCGTTAGGCAAAGGAATCGAAATAGTCCGTTATATGCGCGGTAAAATTGCAGGAATGGGAATTCCACAGTTTGTGAATGATTTGCCTGGCGGCGGTGGAAAAATAACATTGTCACCTAATTGGTATTTGGGGTATAATAAAACAACAAGACAACATGCTTTCGTCTCAGCTGTAAATGGAAAGATACACTTTTCTTACGAACCAGATGTTGATAATACATTCAAATACAATGAAATTGATGATTTAGAATGGGAGAAATTGATTGAAAATAATTCTTCTCGCGGCTGACATCTACGAAAATGGTGTTCATGGATATAACCAAGAATGGGAATCACGAGATTCGCTAAAAATTTTACAAAATGAACTATCGTCTCTTGGTTATCTAGTGATTCTCAAGGAAAATCCAATCGAGGTCTTTCAATTCTTAACAGAGAATGCTGAACCCAATAAAAAAAAGGATATTATTGTATTTAATTTGGTAGAAGGATACAGTTCACGCAACCGAGAGGCATATATTCCTGCGTTATGTGAATATTTAGGTTTTTGTCACACAGGTTCTGATGCCTATGCACAAATCTTGAGCCTTGATAAATTTCTTTTGAAACAAGTAGTATCAAAATTGGGTATACCGACAGCTAATTCTTATCTTTGGAAAAGAGAACACCATGAAAGTCTCGATTCTTTGGATATAAATCAAGTAAAGTTTCCCATATTTATAAAACCAAATGGAGAAGGTTCAAGTCTAGGTGTCACAAAGGATAATATAATTCAAAACCGAACGGAATTGGAAAGTATATCCGCAAAATTATTTTTAAAATATGATCAATTGATTGTTGAAGAGTACATCGATGGTTTTGATGTTACTATTGGTCTTTCCGGAGAAAAAAACTCATACCAACTTTCAGAACCAGCTCGAGTAAAGTATGATGGAGAAGTTTACTCTGAAGATATTAAATCCAAATCGCATATGCCTGAGTCTCTAGTGTTTGATTTGGAAAAATCTTTAAGTGATTTGATAAAACACTACAGTCAAAACATTGCCGAACATTTGGAGATCAGTGGCCCTGCCAGATTTGATTATATGATATCAAATCGTACGATTTATTTTCTGGAATTGAACCTAACACCCGGATTATCCAAAATTTATTCTTTATTCCCTAAATTATTTGAACATAGTGGGGTTTCCTATTCAGACACGTTAGAATTAATTCTTAGGTCAGCGGAATCGAACTTTAGGCATTCCAAGAGATTTGATTATGGGAAAGGGTTACATTTAATTTGAATCGATTGATTGAAACATTAAAGATAGAAGTGCAATCGCATGCGGTTCTCAACCATCCCTGGTTGGTTTCACGTGCGCAATCTATGACGAGATCTGATTTGATACTTTGGTTATCACAAGAATATTTTGTTTCTATTGGTTTCGTTGATTGGTTTCTGATTGTTGCTTCTAAAACAAAAAATCAAAAAGCTAAAATAGTTTTGATAGAAAATATATGGGAGGAATTGGGAGAAGGAAACATTCATGAGACTCACGTCTCCATTTTAGAAGAGTTTCTTGGTAAACTGAATTTCGATCTAAAGTCAAATAAAAAACTACGCCATACTGAATCTTATTTGAAAGCCATGAAGAAAATAATAAACAAAGGATTCTTTTATGGATTGGGTGCTCTCGGACCTGCCAATGAGTATTTACTTAAGTTAGAATATTCTAAAATTTCAAATAGTTATCAAAAATTAAAAGAATTGGAAAATCTACCCGAGGGTAAATTTTTCCAAGTGAATTTAGATGCGGATGAAGGTCATAGTAAAAGAATGTTCGATTTGATAGAAGAAGTTTCATTGAGTGAAAAAGAGCAAATGGAAGTAATCGAGGGGAACCGGTTGGCCTTAAATGCTCGAGAGCAATTCTACATAGGACTATCCATAAATCATTAGTCGTAGAAATTTATAATTTGTTGCGAATTGCTTTTAAAACCATCATAACAAGTATACCCACAAATGGAATCAATGGAAGATAAAGAAAGGGAGCAATCCACCGAAATTTTTTCGTCCAAAACATCATTCGACGAATTCCAAAAAAACCAGGCAACCTCTTTCCATTCACAATTAGTTGAACATCAGAGGCACAAATTTTTTTCGATAGGCTCGGATGTATCGATTGTAACTCTTCTTCTGACAATTCAGAAAAGGACAAATATGCTAACTTCGAATCTGTTTGCGATTTCCAATAAGTCGCAAGTTTTGAACAAAAACTACAGCTACCGTCATAAATAAAAACAGGATTCATAATTAATTGGGAATAAAATCTTCTGGCATATCTTTCAAAAGTTTTATGATTTCAGGGATCTGGTGTTGGGACAAACCCAACCAATAGTAATACCAATTTTGATCTTTCTCTATACCTTGAGCTACTTTCATATACCATTTATTAATATTATTGTTAGGTTTGGAACGCCAGTATAAGGGTAGAGTTTGATTCGAAATTAAATCCCAAATATCTCTTCCTACACCAGCTCCACGCGCAGTTTCATTCACCGCAAATTTTGATAGTAGAAAACCAAATTCAGTTTGGACAAGCCAAGCACAGCCTTGATATGATTCTTCCAAAAATAAATCAGTAAACTTTGAATCTTTAAAACTGGGTTGCAAAGTTTTTCGGAAACTAGTTTCGATTAACTGAAACAATCTTTTTTCATCTAATCCATCCATAGATTTATAATGAGTGATACGATTTTCTTTTTTTACAAGTGTTCCACTACCTTTGACCGTAAATAACTCACGTAAAAGAGTATAAGGTGAAGTTAAAACTACTGAAAACTTTGCCTGATTACGTTTTGATACAAGAGATTCCGCAAGAGTAATAAATTGCAAATCACGATCCGTTTCGTCGACTGCAAACTCCGATTTGAAGTTTTGTAACTCTTCTCCTGTTGGAATCAAAGATATAACCTTTCCTGTATCGTCATCATAGATTGGTCCATCATGATGGAGTTGGATTACTTTGTTGATATTGAGCGCATCAACAATTTGAAAAAGAAATGCGTCTAGGTGTATCGTATCGTTTGGCCAAACAATAATTGGTATTTTTTTACTTGAAATGCATTCTTTGACTTCTGATCGAATATGATCAGAAATATTAATAATATGATAAGGGAAACCGACTCTTCTGGACGTTTGAGACTTTGTTGGCGGATAAAAAACATTGAGGTATTGAATCGACTCAGGCTCGAGAGCAAGAATTGGATAAAGTTCTAAACGAAACAATAGTTTAATATCGGAAAAAAGTGCCTCTGAACTTTCAAGTAGAGTATTTGCATCTGCAAACAACAAGGCAAAACTCTCAGGTGATAAGGACTTAAATTCTTCTAAAAAGTGAAGACCATCCCTGGGATCTCTAGTAATTTCAAATACTTTTGAAAGTATATCCTTTGAATTCATGGTTTATGATATAGTCACTGGCTCTTGTTTTCGAATCTGATAATCTACAATTTTTGCTTTTAAATTTGCATGTTTCAGGGGAAGGTGCACCTTTTCTTTCAAACCAAATTTACCTAAAAGTGCAAATTCTCCGCAAAGAACCGTTACTTTCCATCCACCAAACTCATTTTTAAACATCCTTCCCATCTGAAAGTATAACTCTCGTAAGTTTTCGATAGGCTTCCCGATACGTTCACCATATGGAGGATTAGTAATGAGGTGTCCACTGTCACCAAATTGATTTTTGAGATCTAACACATCGCCGACCTTAAAGTCAATCCAATCTTCAACTCCAGCTTCGTACGCATTTTCTTTTGATATACGAATCGCTTCAGCGTCGATATCAAACCCAAAAAAGTGTTTTTTTAGGGGAGTAGGTGAGACGGCTTTCGAAAATTGATAATCAGGAAACAGTTTCTGAAAAATTGGTGACTCTTGCAGAATGTATCGGTTGATCTCTCCATTTAATTTTTCAAGTAATGCAGCTTCAATGAGGATAGTGCCTGAACCACACATTGGATCCACAATGCAATTGTTTGGTGTCCATTCTGATAGCGCTATCATGGCTTGAGCAATGGGTTCACGAACTGGAGCTAGTCCAGCTTCCAAACGATATCCGCGACGTGCGATTGATTCACCAGTAAATGAGAGTTCAAGACTAAATTTATCTAAGAATGATCTTAGAACAATTGTTACATCTGATACTTTTTTTTCAATGCCAGGTAACTGCACTTTTTTTTCTCTTAATGAATCGAGAATCGCATCTTTTAATTTATGAATGGCAAATTGAGAATTTTTCAGTGAATCTTTTGTTTGTGCATCAATTCGAAAAGTTTGGTGAGGCTCAATCCACTTTTCCCAAGGGATTTTTTTTGCGTTTAGATAGAGCTCTTCATAGTTTTCTGCTTTATCTTGCAAAATTTGCAGTGTAACTCGGGATGAAAAACGAGTCCGTATTGCAAAATCGATCACATTTTGCTTTTTACCGGTAAAAAAAACACCACCTCTATTTGAGCTTACGACCGTGAGGTGATTTTGCTTGATCTCATTTTCGACTAGCGGAGAAAGTCCTTCTCCGCAGACAGCATGATAAACGGTCTGAGAAGTTTTTATGCCTCATCTCCAAGTTTTTGTGAAAGATAGTTTGGTAATCCGATCTCTTTGATTAAACCTTGCTGAGTTTCGATCCAATCGATATGCTCTTCCTCCGAAACTAAAATGCGTTCTAATAACTCCCTGGTTCCATTGTCTTTTTTAGCAACACAGATATCTATGCCTCGGTTTAGTCTTTCGATGGCGCTATATTCCAGTTGGAGATCATTTTCAAGCATCTCTGGCACTGATTTTCCGACGTTGATTTTCATATATTTTTGTAAATCAGGAATGCCATCAAAGTAAAGGATTCTCTCGATCACTTCGTCCGCATGTTTCATTTCTTCGATGGATTCTTTTTTTAGGTAGTCTCCCAAAGATAAAAATCCCCAATTTTTGCATAATTTTGCATGAATGAAATATTGGTTGATGGCTGTTAATTCAGCGGAGAGAACCTCGGCGAGAATCTCCAAAACTTCTTTTTGATTTTTCATAACTGTTGCTCCGAAACGAACCGTTCTTTAGGAATGATAAAATGCTTTCACTTATGGAGCAAGCGCAAACTATATTCGTATGACTAAAGTTTTCATTCATGGAGCAGTCTTGAGTAAGTTTGGAAAGTACACAGGGTCTTCCCTCCAACTTTCGGTACAAACTGCGAAAGATTCTGTGAATCAATTTGAAAAAGAAAAATTAGAATTCTTAATCTTTGCTAGCTTTTGTCCCGAAATTTACACAAAAGAATTTCACCTTCCTACCAAAATAGCGCAAAACCTGGGGCTTTCTCACCTGTTTTGTATCCGTTCAGAAACTGCTTCGTCTGCAGGGGCTTCTGCCTTCCAACTTGGTGTACAATTGATACAAAGCGGACGCTACCGTCATGGAATTGTAATTGCAACCGAGATCATGTCTCAATTGAATCGAGAGGAAAATAATTTATTGTTAGGCTCTGTTCTCTCAGAAAGGCAAAGAAGTTTGGGTATGTCGATGGCGCAAGGTGGAGCAATGTTTACTCGGAGATACTTAAATGATTACGGCTATAAGGATGAAGATCTCTATTTTCTTTCTAAAAAGTTACATGACAATGGTTTAAAAAATCCTAATGCCCAAATCAAAAAAAATCTAACTTTAGATGAGTATAAAACCCAACCAAAGATTTCTTCTCCCCTAGGTCTTTATGATATTTCCCCGTTATCCGATGGATCGGCTTGTTTGGTTCTATCGACTGACAAAAGTGAGGTAAGCGTAAGAGGAATGGGACATGGAACGGGAAAATTTTTGGCATCAGGTGATCCAAGTTTTAATGCAAGCAAGGTTGCATTTCAGCGAGCCTATACTGAGGCAAAACTTCGGCCAGAAGACATTCATTTTGCTGAATTGCATGACGCCTTCACACCATTTGAATTGATAGGCGCCGAGGACGCCGAATTGTTTCCAAGAGGAGAAGCTTTACGTCGGGTAATCAGTGGAGTCACTCATCCGGAAGGAGATCTTCCGATCAATGTTTCTGGAGGACTTAAATCACGAGGTCATCCTGTGGGTGCTTCTGGACTTGCGCAGATCGTTGAAATCTGTAAGTTTTTTCCGAAAAAAGATAACCAATCGTTAGCTTTAGCACATAGCATTGGGGGACTTGCAACAAATAATTTTGTCTCCATTTTGGAAAGGGAATCATGAGTGAGAAGATTCTAATTCTGCAAACGGCATTTTTGGGTGATCTCATCCTTTCTACATCGTTCTTTCATGCGGTTCGAATTGCTTATCCAGAGGCAGAGATTCATGTTGTTTGCAACGCTGGCACAGAAAATGTTCTAACCTCGAATCAGGATATAAATTTAGTCATACCATTTGATAAAAAGAAGATAAAAAGAAATCTTTTTTCTTTTTTCGAATTTGCTCTCCAACTTCGAAAAAAGAATTATGATGTTGTTTTTTCTCCACATTTTTCCCATCGATCGAGTCTTCTGTCGTGGTTTACAACTGCACCAATTCGAGTTGGTTATGTGGAGTCTGGCTTTTCATTTTTGCATACCAAAAAAGTTCCGAGACCTATTACTGGACCTCATGAAGTAGACAAACTTTTTAGTTTACTTTTTGATGATCCAAGTGATTACCCGTCAGGTAGAGAACGGAGACCATATCTTTATTCCAATCCCACTGATGATCAAAGAATCTTGAATCTTTTATCATCGATTAAAATTTCAGAAAGAGAATATATCATTCTTGCCCCGTCTTCTCTTTGGGAAACGAAAAGACTACCAGAAGAAAAGTTTGTCTCAGTCATTAGCCAAATACTGCGCAAACGTCAAGAATCTATCATTTTAATTGGCTCAAAAAGCGATCTTGAAATTGAAGCCCGTATTTTCCAACTTCTAAAAATAGAACCATTGAAGGAAAAAGAACGAACTCGTTTGCATTCATTTATTGGTAAGACGAGTTTAGGAGAACTTTCTTCCCTGATTTCTAAATCGAAAGCGATCATATCCAATGACTCAAGCCCTATACATTATGCCTCAGCGTTTAACATACCTACAGTGATGATCTATGGAGCTACAATTCCGGCTTTTGGATACTCCGCCTTATCAACAAAAAATAGAATCATTGAAGTTCCGAACCTTAGTTGTCGACCTTGTGGTATACACGGGGGACGTTTTTGTCCTGAAAAACATTTTAAATGTATGCTAGAGCAAGATCCATTAAAAATATTCAACGCATTGGAAGCGGTTTTAGAAAAATGAACGATAAAACTACAGATTATAAACTTCATACAAAAAGGATCAAGGATGTTCAAAAATATCTTAAATCCGAAGAGATGCTCATTGTTTTTGCAGCAAATCATAAAATTAGAAATCGTGATGTGGAATATAAATTCAGGCAAGATTCTGATTTTTATTATCTTACCGGAATTACTGAACCAGATGGGATTCTTTTCGTTACTAAACATAAATCAGGAATGTTCTGTCTTCCAAAAGATAAGGATAAAGAAATATGGACCGGCATACGATTAGGCAAAAGTAAGATCAAAGAATTGCTTTCGTTAGATGAAGCTTTTGATTTAACCGAATGGGAAGAAAAAAAGTTTAAATTGTTTTTGGGTTTTAAATCACTCTATTATTTTTTTGGAAATGATGAAACCCGAGACCTTGATATTCTTAGAACCATCCGTGAAATATCCAAAAGAGTACGGGAAGGAAAATTTGGTCCCAATTCGATTTTAGAGCCGGAATTTCTGCATGAAATGCGCGTTGTGAAATCGAAAGAAGAGATAAATATACTTAAAGAGTCATCTCGTATAACAGCTGAGGGTCATAAACGAATTATGGCATCGGTTCGACCAGGGCAATATGAATATGAATTGGAAGCAATGTTGGAAGAAACATATCTAAGACATGGCGCCTGGGGTGGTGGTTACGGACATATAGTCGCTTCTGGAAAGAATGCATGTATTTTACATTACGTTGAAAACAATTCAAAAATTGAAAAGGATTCATTGGTTCTAGTTGACTCTGGCGCCGAGTGGAATTATTACACTGCTGATGTAACGAGAGTTTTTCCTTCAGGCAAAAAATTCACTGAGCCTCAGAAAATGATTTATGAAGTAGTATTAGCTTCTCAGAAAAATGCGATACAGTTTGCAAAAGAAGGAGTTGAGTTCAATGAAATTCATAAACGTACAGTTTACTTTCTATCCGATGTCCTTCGTGAGATGGGATTTTTGCATGGATCTATAGATTCCATTCTTGAGACAGAATCGTATAAGAAATTTTATATGCATAGAACAGGGCATTATTTGGGTATGGATGTCCATGATGTGGGCAAATACTACACTGATGGAAAAAGCAGAAAACTCAAAAATGGACAGGTGATAACAGTAGAGCCTGGATTGTACTTTGATCCAATGGACGAAAGTATTCCAAAAGAATTCCGTGGTATTGGGATTAGGATAGAAGATGATATTTTGATTTCGGGAAAATCGCCTATCAATCTTACCCAAGATATTCCAAAAGAAATTTCAGAAATCGAAGAAATGAAGGGATAATTTGTCCAACGCTAAACGTTTTCATTCAATCAAATACATCGGAAGACTTTCTGAATACCTCGTCGAAGTAATCGAATCAGAACTGATTAAAAATGGTTATGATAGTTTGTCAGCCACTCATTTTGAAATTCTGACTTATTTAATTCGCAAAAAAACGCCTGTTAATATGACAACGATTGCGGAGGCGATTCATCGAAAAAAGCCTACCGTGACGATTCTCATTCACAAACTTGAATCAATGGATTTAATTCAAAGAGTGAATTCACTAGAAGATAAACGTGAGAACAAAATATCACTAACACGAAAGGGGAAACTGTTCAGGAAAGTCGCCTTAAAAATAAGCGCAAAAGTATTCTCTCTGAAACTTTGGGGTGTTGAACCCGAAGAATCAGAGAATCTATTTTTACTTCTTGAAAAAATCTATCAACACACCCGGCTTAAAATTTAAATTCCGGCCTTCTACCTGCAACAGATGCGGCAATTCCTTCTTGTGCATCCTCAGATTTTATACTCGCAAGTGTTTGGGCGATGTCATACTCGATCAGCTTGGTACGATTTTTTGAAATTTCTCTAAGACTTGCTTTCGTTGAAACCATGGCAGAAATAGAATTTTTAACCAAACGATTCACGTATTTGTTTACGGAATCTCTAAGTTTTTCTGCGTCAGGGTAAATTTCATGAAATAGACCGAGCTCCAGTGCCTCTGATGTTTTAAATGCATTCCCCCAAAGCACATGATCACTAGCCTGTCTAGGCCCGATAATGTCTGATAAGAGAAGTGATACAAAACTTGGAACACCAATTCCAATCTTTACTTCAGGTAAACCAATGCGCATTCCTTCTAGCCCAAATCGAAAATCACTAGCAATCGCAAGCATCGCGCCATAACCCATGGCATGTCCCGAAACTTCAGCAATAACAGGTGTTGGATACGAATGGATTTTTTCTAGGATGGAGTAAAAATAATTCAAAAATTCACCCAAAACAGCATCAGTAGGAGATCCACTCAACTGGGCTAAATTGAGTCCATTGGAAAAGACTTTTTCCCGATTACTTCGTAGGATCAATACTTTTGACTTTTCATTCTTTGCCTTGTCTAACAACGAATGGAGAAGAGAAAATGCTTCTAAGTTGAAACTATTGGATTCATTAATGTCTAGAGTGATGGTTTGAATGCCCGCTTCATTTGTAAGGTGGATCATGTAAGGGTCTCCTAAATGATTAGATATCTAACTATTTAAACCCAAAGATTTTTTGGCAAGTTAAAAAAAATATACCATTAGTGGGAAAGATTAATGTTTGGAAAGGTAATTATGGATTACAGCTTTTAAGACACTGAGTCCAATGGGAAGCGCATCCTCGTCAAAATCGAAAAATGAGCTGTGATGAGGATTCACGAAACCTTTTGTTTCATTTCTGGATCCGACAAAAAAATAACATCCAGGTCTTTCCATCAAAAATGCAGAAAAATCCTCTCCACCCATCGTTCTGGTATGTTCTTCCGTAAGACAATCTGGTCCTAATACCTGGATAGCCGCTTCTCTTACAATGTCCGCCATCTTCGGATCATTGATGGTTGGTTTATCAATCCGTTTGTATTGAAAATCAACGTCACCACCGAAACTTTTTGCAATTCCGCGTACAAGATCTTCTAAACGAGAGGGAAACAAGTCGTAAACGGATTTAGAATAGGTACGAACAGTACCGCGCAGTTCTGCAGTTTCCGGAATTACATTAAATGCATTTCCAGAATGTATGGATCCCACAGTGACAACACAAGGTTCTAATGGATCAACATTTCGAGAAACAATCGATTGTAGTCCCGTTATGATATGAGCCGCAATTAAAATGGGGTCAACTGTATGTTGAGGTAAGGCACCATGACCGCTGACCCCTTTGACCGTTATAAAAAACTCATCAACGGAAGCCATCATAGTTCCGTCAACTACACCTAACTTTCCTATATCAATGTGATTCCAGACATGAAGTGCAAAACATGCATCAACTTTATATTTGTCTAAAATACCGGCTTGAATCATACGATCCGCACCAGAACCTCCTTCTTCCGCAGGCTGGAAACAGAGTAGAACCCTACCTTTAGGTACAAATTCTTTGAGAGAAGTTTTCAATTCCGATGATAAAGCCATTAAGATGCTCGTATGTCCATCGTGACCGCATGCATGCATTTTGCCGGGATGGATGCTTTTATACTCGTGTGAGTTCTCTTCAAATATGGGAAGTGCATCCATATCTGCACGTATCAAAACTGTTTTTCCAGGTATACCAGAATCAACCAGACAGACTATACCGGTTTCAGCGATACCTTCTTCTAAAATAAAATCTAAGGATTTCAAATGAGATGAAACCAGTTTTGCGGTTTCTTTTTCCTCATACATAAGCTCAGGATTTTGATGGATCGCTCTACGATATTTAACCATCTCATCCTTTCTTAAATTTAAAAACGATGTTTTAGCGCTCATATCTTATCCATTTCGAGCTTACCACGCTTTTCGACTTCATCTAATATTTGATAAAGATCGACTCCGTACTTTTCAAAAAGCGAATTTTTTGCCAATTCATAACGAACTAAATTGATATTAAAATTTATTTTGGCTTGTGTTACTCCTAATTCTGATTGAGCCAGAGCATCCAAGGCATTTTTTACATTAAGTGCTGTAAATCTTCCTTGGCGGAATCGATTCAAAAGTCCTTCATAAAAAATTTCGTTTTCTTTTTTTGTTTTCTTGAAATCCTGCAAAAGCAAATAGCTTGCTTGAAGCTGATCATGTCGATTGTCTATATCTTGTTGAATTTCTTGCTCTAAATTAGACAACTGCAAATCCAGGCTTTGTAGATTTGCTTTTGCGTCTCTAATGTTTGCTTTTACGCCTAAGTCAAAAAGTGGATAACTCATATTCAATTCAGCAGAAATTTGAGGAAAATTAAAGGAGGTAACCCCTCGTTGTCTGGCAATAAAGCTCTCCTGAGGAGATAAAAAATTTTGATTGATAGAGCTGTATCCTAATGATGCATTTAGAGAAGGAACATCCTCATCTTCTGAAGTTGATAATGCAAGTAAAGCGATCTCTTTTTGTCTTTTTAAAATGAGATAATCTATCCTATGCAAGAGAGCATACTTTTTATCCTCTTCAAGATTAAAAGTCGCGGGTAAAGACTCACTTAAGTCAGTAACGCCTGCTATGCTCGATCCTGTATCAACATTGAGAATGCGCACTAAATTGCGTTCTGCTTCAAGTCTATCAACTTTCGCTTTTTCTAATGCGGATTCTGTTTTCAAATAAGCTTGATTCCATTGATTTACTTCGAAACTCTCAGATAAACCAATAGCCTGTTTTTTTCTTGTTAGATTCCTAATTTCCTCTGTATTTTTTAATACTTTTTCATATGTAGAAATTTGCGAATCCACAATACCCAACGACCAATAATCAACGAGAACCTTTACGACAAGTTGGGTTAAAATACTGATATAATTTTCTCTAGTGAGAATTGTTTGGTTACGAAGTAACTTCTCTTTATCCGCTTCTGTCCTTCCAAAACCATACTTTAATAATTCTTGACTTAAGGTAAAAGACAAGGCGCCAGTATACATTGGCTTTGTTGCAAGAGCCGAAAAACTTGATGTTAATGGATTAAATGGATCCTCGAATGCATTCGTATCAAAGCGGATCGTTGATACTTCGGTTTTGAAATAAGTCCCTGATCTAAACTGTTTTTCGATTCCAGCAGAAATTTTGTCCTGACTTCTTTTTGTTCCACCAAAAATATTGTTTCGATTATCAGGAAAAATCTGTCTTGCAGACTGGACTCCCGCAAGTGCCTTCCAAGAAAATTTTGACTGATTCTTTAACTCTGGAGTGTCAGCTTTGACGATTTCCAATTTTGCGTTTTGAACAATAATATTATTTTCGATTACTTGCTCGATTGCGTCTGCTATTGTTAATCTAAGAACTGGTTTATCGGTAGAAGAGATGGACGAAGGTAATGATGCACCGACTCCTCCTTCCCAATCCGATAGCTGAAGACGCCGCATCTGCTCAGAAAAGTCAGATTCTGGTAGGATCGCTAACGGAAAAACGGCGAGAATCAAGAAGGTTTTGTAATATTGTTTCACAGATCGGAATCCAAACCGCCCTCTATTTACAGACTAAAAAAAGAGATAGATCAAGCAACACAAATTAGGTAAAGTTCAATGGCCGAATGGAATGTGCATGCATTACCGGTTCCACACTCCCTTTCAAACAACCTAACGACAATCGATCAAATCAGACCACTTATTGGACAGGTAGAGTTGAATCAATGGGGTGGCTTAAATGCTTTTCATAAGAAAAAAAAGGAATGAGAAAAGATCTAAGAACAAGTGATTAGATGAATCGTGTTTGAGTCAGCTGATTCGTTTTGCATCTCCCCAAAGGCGCTCCAATGAGTAATAATTTCTCATTTCTTCTGTCATAATGTGAACACAAATCTCACCGTAATCGAGTAAGATCCAACCAGTCGCATCTTTTGGTAGGTCTGTAATGTGATTTCGCCTTTCCGCGAGTTTCAGTGGTTTCATATACTTTTCGATATCCTTGGCCACAGACCTTCCTTGTGTTTCTGACTTTACCGTCGCGATGACAAAAATTGACAAATAGGAGTTTACATCACGTAGGTCTAGAGCCTCTATATGATCGCATTTTTTTTCAAGCAGACTTGTTCTGATCTTTTGAATGTGCTCTAGTGTATCTTCGCTTATTGGTATCATATTATTCCTTTGAATTTTGAAAATCTTCGCCTAGGATTATCGTTGATTCGTGACATATTTATTTACGTAACTAAAAATATACTTTTCTTCCCTGTAAGGTTTCAGAGATGGCATCCGTATATTT
>JAPZRK010000097.1 GCA_027531445.1 Leptospira sp. | reverse complement strand
AATTTTTATTGACTACTTATATGTATAGTGCTAATCATATAAATAGCATACAGGAGTTCACTATGATCACCCATTTAAAAATTCGAGACTTTGCCCTTTTAGAATCTGTGGATCTAGATTTTTCTTCAGGACTAACCGTATTTACGGGGGAGTCCGGTTCTGGGAAATCTCTTATTTTTGATTGCATTGCTTCTCTTTTTGGAGGCCGCTGTTCTACGGCAAACATTCGCACAGGCAAGGAAAAGTATTCCTTACAAGCGATCATCAATTTAAAAGAGCAACCGTCAGCGCGCGATTATTTAACTGAGCAAGGCTTTTCTTGGGACGGAGAAGAAATGATTATCACGAAGGAACTTTATAAGGACGGAAAGGCTCGAGTCAAAATTGGGGACTCACTTGCCTCAACCACACATCTGCGGGAATTAGGTAAACGAATTGCGGAAGTTCATTGTCAAAACGAACAGCTGTTTTTGCTTGAAAAATCCCACCAGCTGGAATTTTTGGATCGCTTTGCTCATTTGGAATCGTTAAAAGCAAAGGTGAAATTATCTTTGCATAACTTTCGTCATTGGAAGGGAAAACTACAAAATTTTGATGAAACACTCGCTCAATCGAAGACAAGACTTGAAGCTCTTCAATTTGAAATTTCGGAGATAGAGTCCGTCTCTCCCAAAGAAGGAGAAGAAGAATCCCTGCTCCAGGAAGAGAGATTTCTCGCAAACGGCGAAAAACTCGCAGAAAATTACCGACACATCTTAGATGAGTTAGCCGAAAAAGAATCATCTATTTTGAAAGTGTTTCCAAGTTTGCTTCATTCCATCGAAAAGATTTCTCAGCTTGTTCCAGAAAAAATCCCATTGAGAGAAGAGTGGGAAGAAGTCTATGATCGACTTCGGAGTTTAAAGGCAACGATTCGTGAAGATGAAGAAGAATTATTTTTTAGTCCTGATCGTCTGGATATGGTGCAAACAAGGTTGCAGGAGCTGAGCCGTCTCAAAAGGAAGTATGGGTCATCGATCCAAGAAATCCTGGAACAATTAGATCAAAAACGAATGGAAGTAGATAAGTGGACAATCGAAGCTGGAGACCGCGACTTTTTATACCAAAAATTCGATCAATCTCTTTCTGAGTTAAAAGAATTAGCATTTCAACTTTCTCGTGCTAGGCGAAACGCACTTTCCTCATTTGAAGAGGAAGTTCAGCGTGAGCTAGCCGATCTTGGTATGGATGGTGCCAAGTTACAAGTCGTTTTGCGCTGGGAAGAAAACCCTGAGGGTGAAGTCGAAGAAAACACAAAGCTATACTATTTAAATGAATCTGGCCTTGATCAAATCGAATTTTACTTTAGCGCCAATGTTGGAGAGAAACCACGCCCATTGCGAAAGGTAGCTTCTGGCGGCGAACTTTCTAGGGTGATGCTTGGACTTCGAAGTGTACTTGGAAAATTTAGTCCAGCCCCTCAGATATTGATTTTGGACGAAGTTGATTCTGGTCTGGGTGGAGAGGCGGCGACAGCACTTGCGACCAAAATCAAAAAACTGGCAAAAAACTCACAGATTCTATTGATTACACACACACAACAGATAGCGGCTGTTGCGGAAGGACATTTTTGCATCGAAAAATTTACGGAAAATGGTCGTACAATTGCCTTTGCTAAACCTTTATCCTATGAACAGAGAAAACGGGAGCTTGCACGTATGATTGGAGGAAAACAACTGACTCAAGGGGTATTGAAAGCCGCCACAGATTTGTTACAAAAAAAGGCCGTCTAAATAAACTAAAATTGTATTTGGCGAAAAAGGGAAGATTGAAATGGTTATTCTGTAATCTCGAATTGGGGCCATTTCATGCTTTTTCCTTTCGCTAAATCAGACTCTATTATTTCCGCAGTACCTCCCGAAACCATTCCGATCATCATCATTTTTGTTTCGATTGTTGGTTTCACAATTATTATTGAACGACTTGTCTATTTTTGGAAATTGAAACCCATCGCGAGCGAAGACTTAAAAAAAATAAGAGAGTTCGCACGGGAGAAAAAGTGGGATGAGGCGAAAGATCTGCTAAATCAGAAATCTCTAGCTCCTGCATCTGTAATCCTCCAACTTGCCTTTGATTTAAAACGAAGAAATATTGATTATTTAGAGGATGATGTGCGCCAGGAAGGTTTTCGCCAAATCGGTCTTATGGAAAAATACCTTACAAGCCTCGGTACGATTGCGACCATCGCACCATTGTTAGGAGTTCTTGGAACTGTCATCGGTATTGTCCGTTCATTTGCAGAAGGAGCCGGTACTAAAGGTGCTGAAGTTGGTATTTCAGAGGCACTTGTTACAACAGCGATGGGATTGGGTGTTGCCATTCCTGCCTATGTCTTCTATAATTATTTTTCCAGGGCCAAAGAAGAGCGCACGATCGAAATGGAAAATGCAACAGACCTTGTTTTACCTCATTTAGTGAAGCAAAAATAAACGATGAAGTTTCGTAAGAAGCAAGAATCTTTCAATAAAATTGAGCTAGCCCCTCTAATTGATGTTATTTCATTCATTGTGATTTATTTCCTAATGAATGCGACGCTCGAAAAGAATACGGCACTTAAAGTTGAGTTACCGAGGTCGTCAAGTGTTGCCAAAGAAAAACAAAAAGACGAATTGGTTATCACAGTTGACAAACAAGGTAAGATCTTTTTGGATCAGAGTACAGATCCAGTTGCCTTGGAATCTCTCACAGAAAGAATCAATGGATTTTTAGGTCCGGAAAAAGAAAGAGACCCCAAAAAAAATAAAGTAATCATTCGCGGAGATGGTGGCGCCTCATACCAAGTTGTTGTTAAAGTGATCGATGCTGTAAATGCAGCGGGCGTTAGTCGATTTAACCTGGCTATGGTAAAAGGTACTTCAAAATAGATTTTTGAAACTAAAAAAGACACATTCCTCTATTGCGATATTTTTTTGTCTTTTACTGATAGGTTTAGGACAATGGTTTTCGGTATATTCAAATCGATCATCCTATTTAGAAAAACGCATTACAAAAATTGAATTTTCAGGAAATATCAATACATCTGCCACTGATATCTTAGATATCATTGACATGAAGCCTGATATGATTTTGTCACAGGATCTGCTTGATTCAGATATGCGAACGCTATTTCAGTCGGGTTTCTTTTATCAGATTGATATTCAAGGTGCTCTTGATGGCGAAGGTGTAAAAATATTAATCATTGTTAAGGAAAGACCGCGCGTAAAGGACATTGAATTCATTGGTGCGGATGAAGTTTTTCCTTCAGATTTAAGAGATAAAATTCCACTCAAAGAAAACGAAGTTATCACACCTAAAAAAGTCCAACTCTCAAAGGAAGTGATTCTTAAAAAATACAGAGATGAAGGCTTTTTCTTAGCGTATGTTCGTTTTGAATTGGATCCAGTGGATACGGAAACCAATACTGTCAAAGCAAAGTTTATCATTGATGAAGGAGAAGAAATCCCAGTCTCAAAAATCAATATTTTTGGAAACAACGAGATTGATACTTTTGAATTACAAGGAATCCTTGATCTTAAAGAAAGTGGAATCATTGAATCTGGTGTATTTAAAGAATCTGCATTCGAGACCGACAAGCAGAAAATAGTCGGTTATTTGAAATCAAAAGGTTATGTGGACGCGGAAATTAGCAATGACGGAACCAATTGGGAAATCAAATGGGAAAATGCAAAAAAGAAGGAAAAACGTGTCGTTGTAGTAAATTTCAAAGTAGTTGAAGGCGAACAATACTTCTATAACGGCTATACAACGAATCATGATATGACTCTTGCACCAAATGGAATGCCTTTATTTTTAAATAAAGAAAACAATCCAGTTGGAACACCGTCGGATGAATGGAAACCCGTCTATGAAATCAGCTATTTAAAAAATCAATTTGAATTCTCTGATAATGATATCGGAGACGTATTCGATGAATCTCGTTTTCAAAAAGATAGAGGCTCTATAAACGAAGCATATTCTGCAAAGGGTTACTTATTTGCCCAAGTAATTCCTCGGAGAAAGATAGTTGAGCTCAGCGAACCATCGCTTGCGAGGTATGAGAATTGTAACACGAGGACAGGCATCGAGGCTGTTCGCGATTGTGAAGAGGAGTACACACGTTTAAATATTCCAAAGTTGCGAAAACTTTTTGATAAAAATAAGAATCTTCATGGTAAAAAATTTATACATGTAGATTTCACAATACGTGAAAACAATCTCGCATTTGTTGAAAACATTATTATAAAAGGAAATAAAAAAACCCAAGACCGCGTGATTCGCAGAGAACTATTGTTTAAGCCTGGTGACCTATTCAATTCTACGCTTGTGAATCGTTCTCGTGAGCGTATATTCAATTTAGGTTATTTCAAAGAAGTAAACTTTAATATGAGGCCAGGGTCCGACGAAACCAAAATGAATCTGATCATTGAGCTTGTTGAACAGCCGACAGGAACTGTATCGATGGGTGGTGGGTATGGAACGATCACTGGATTCTCTATTTTTACTCAGTTAGGTGAAAACAACTTAAATGGAAGTGGGCAACAAATTACAGGTCGTATCGAATTTGGTCCTATTCGTAGATTTTTGCAATTATCTTGGACTGAACCTTGGTTAAAAGATAAGCCTTGGTCATTGACACTTTCTGCCTTTTATTCCTCTAGGACGCTATTTGTTGGAGCCACTTCGATTACGGAAAATAACAACCAAGGTATCAAGGAACGCGCATCTTATGAAAGAGCAGGTGTAGGTGTAAGTGCTGGTATTGGTCATAGATTTTTGATCAACTGGACACACTTTCATAGATACTCACCATCATTCTTTGCCTCCACTCGCCCTTCATCACTTGTTTCGGATCAGGTGCTAGCGGAAGTTAATCGTGGCTGGCAATTTAGATCCCAATTGACCAATGGTATAGCATACGATAACAGAGATAATGTATTTAATTCCACACAGGGATTTAATTTGGTATTTTCTATAGACAATGTAGGTCAATATTTGGGTGGAGAAAGTCACTTTGACCAGTTTAGTCCTATATTAGAATATTATCAAACATGGTTTGATTATACATTTTTTGGACTTATCCGAAAAAATGCGCTGCGTAGGTGGAAAGTTGTTCAACAGTTCCGGACATCGTCAGTGTTTACCTACGAGAGAGCGCCAAAGTACGGCAATCAAGATAAAGAAAAGATCCCTTATATTCAGGTGCAGGATAGACTTTTTCTCGGAGGATACGAATCCCTTCGAGGATGGTTTTTTGATGATAAATACTATCCAGATGAATGGAAAAATGGAGCCGCCTCACGTGTGCTCTTCACTTCAGAATTGAGATTTCCTATAGAACCATCTCTGCTTTGGTTTGTAGTCTTTTTTGATGCGGGTGCGATGTATGAGGAAGTAAATCGGGCCATCGGTGAACGAAGGGAAAGTTTTCGTAACTATGATAGTGTAGTTAGAGCCCAACGTTATGCAGATCCACTAGCGGCATATGCATTTGATAATTTCAATTCAAACGGACAGAAAATCCCTATGTCGCCATATGAATTGAATGATCCAGGTCGCCTCATTTTGTCAGGAAACAATCTTTCACTTCAAAATTTCAAATATTCCTGGGGTTTTGGTTTGCGAATTCAAATCCCCGTTTTACCACTTCGAATTTACTTTGCCCAAAAGATATTGTATACGGGAGTCAGTGATCGTCCTTTTTCCGTGTATCCGGACACTAACGCATTTCAATTTGTTTTTGGTATCGGAGATTTGAGGTTCTAATGACCTCAACTGGACTCAACTCAGAACAAAACAAAGCTGTAAATACATTAGATGGACCAGTACTTATCCTTGCGGGTGCTGGATCTGGCAAAACAAGGGTTATAACTTTTCGCATAGCGAAACTGATTACGGACCACAATGTTTTTCCAAATCGAATTTTGGCTGTAACATTTACAAATAAAGCCGCACAAGAAATGAGAGAACGATGCTCTCTAATTCTTGGTTCACAGAAAGAATCCCCATTTATAAGAACGTTTCATTCTCTTTGCCTTTATATATTACGACGTGAAGGGAAACACTTAGGTCTTGGAAATAATTTTACAGTCTATGATAGCGATATGCAGGAGTCTCTTATTAAAGAGATTCTAAAAAAGAATGATCTAGACACTAAGGAATTCAGACCTAATCAGCTCGCTAATTTATTCTCTAAAGCAAAAGATTCTTTTCAAACAGCCGAAGAATTCTCAAAACAAAGTTCAGATGACATTTACGGAAAAACAGTCGCGAAAGTTTTTCTTGCATATGAAAAGGAAAAGTTCCAACGGAATGGTCTGGACTTTGGCGATTTGATACTATCTTGTGTTATACTTTTTCGCGATTTCCCGCTAATATTGGAAAGATACCAAAACTATTGGCAATACATAATGGTTGATGAATACCAAGACACGAATAAGATTCAGTATCATTTAGTCCAACAACTGGCAAGTAAACATCGAAATATTTGTGTTGTAGGAGATGATGATCAATCCATTTATTCCTGGCGTGGGGCAGACATATCCAATATTCTAAATTTCAATAAAGATTATCCTGAATCCCTAGTCGTAAAGTTAGAAGAAAATTATCGTTCAACTCAAGTAATTATAAATACCGCCGCGAAGGTGATTTCAAATAATTCTCGCCGTACAGAAAAAACTCTTTATACGAACAATCCCGAAGGGGAAAAAATACGTTTAACTACATATCAAAATGAAATTGAAGAAGCCAACGGCATTGTTCAAAAGATTCAAAAATTAAAGAAGCCTAATAGTCGTTATTCCGAGAATGCAATTTTCTATCGAACCAATAGCCAATCTCGATACTTTGAAGAAGTGTTTCGCAAAAAAGGTATACCATATAAAATTTTCGGAGGGTTTCGTTTTTTTGATCGCAAGGAAGTAAAGGACCTTGTAGCGTACTTGTCCGTTATAGTTAATCCGGTTGATTCAACTTCTTTACTTCGAATCATTAATTCTCCGCCGAGAGGAATTGGTGATACAACGTTATCTCGATTGATGAATTTTAGTATTGAAAATGGACTTTCTTTATTAGAATGTCTGCAAAAGTCGATTCCCGATGTAAAGAAGGGGACTTCCAAAAAGTTAACTGATTTGTATCGAATGTTTGAAAATTTCATTTCCGAGCATGAAAAAAAACGTTCCCCTTCCGACCTAACATACGAAGTATTGGAGCGTTCTGGTTACCGGGAATTTTTAGAAAATGAAGGGACGGAAGAATCTTTTTCAAGGTTAGAAAACTTAAACGAATTTGTAAATGCACTTCGTGAGTATGAAGAAACGTCAGAGAATCCGACTCTAGAAGAATACTTAGGAAATATTTCTTTGATTACAAGTGAGGAGGATTCAAAAGATCTTCCAGATTATGTAATTCTGATGACAGTTCACAATGCAAAAGGTCTGGAATTCAATCATGTTTTTCTTGCTGGGATGGAGGACGGAACTTTTCCACATTTTTTAGCCTCGGATAGCAAGGAAGATTTGGAGGAGGAACGACGACTATGTTATGTGGCGATTACCCGAGCACGAGAAAAATTAGAAATAAGCCTAGCCAGGTATACAAGAAAATTTGGTGAAGTAGAAGCACG
>JAPZRK010000125.1 GCA_027531445.1 Leptospira sp. | reverse complement strand
GGTCTCCAGCGTCCATAAATTTTTTAGCTTCCAAACCCATTTGCGTACCATTTTTAACCGCGGCACGTAACATATCCCCAGTAGAGATTTGTGGTATATTGAATTTTGCTTTTATAATATCTGCTTGAGTTCCCTTTCCAGCACCAGGAGGGCCCATAAATATCAAACGTTTCATACTACTATGCCCTACCCTTGATTTTAGATTTTTTCATAAAACCGCCATAGTTTCTCATTAGAAGTTGCGCTTCGATCTGTTTCAAAGTTTCCAATGCCACACCTACCATGATAAGAAGAGAGGTACCACCAAACGTGTAAACTAGTGTACCACCTCCAGTGTTGGATCCTAAATTCAAGAATTTAATGATCAAATAAGGTGCAAGAGCAAGACCTGCGAGAAAAAGGGCTCCGGGTAATGTAATTCGATTCAAAATCTTTTCGATCATCTCTTTGGTTTGGGAGCCTGGACGGACACCTGGGATGAACCCACCATATTTTTTTAAGTTATCTGCCAGTTCTTGCGGATTGAACTGAATCGCAGTGTAAAAATATGCAAAGAAGATGATTAGAGAAGTATAGATAACAAAGTAAAATAAAGCGTGGTACCAAATTTGTGAAAATGGATTAAAATAATCCATCATAACTGCCCAACCTGCCCACTGTCCACCCTTAGACGACAGCCACTGAACGATCGTTTGAGGGAAGAGAATTAGAGAAGAAGCAAAGATTATGGGCATTACATTGGCGCTATTTACCTTAAAAGGAATAGACTGACTTCTTGCTTGCACCATTTTCCTTCCGACCATTTGCTTTCCATAATTTAATGGAACTCTTCGAACTCCCTGAGTTAGGACGACAGTCAAAGCGATTAGCACGACAAAAATGATCAACAGAATCAGTACAGAAAGTGCATCAGAAGTGTCTGAGGTGAACATTGAGATCAATGCTTCCGGCATTCTTCCGATGATACCTGCAAAGATGATAAGAGAAATACCGTTTCCAATGCCACGCTCTGTGATTTGTTCACCTAACCAGATCAACAAGACAGTGCCTGTCGTAATTGACAACATTGCTAAGGGAAGAAAATAAGATTCAACAGAAGGATTGATAAGACCAGGGTATTTTGCTGGAGAATTTCCAGACCCAGTAGACCATGAGTTAGCTAACTGAATGACGGCAAGCGATTGAATGGCGCATAGAAGCAAGGTGCCATACTTTGTATACTGTTGGATTTTCTTACGTCCCTCTTCCCCTTCTTTCTGCATTTTTTGCAATGAAGGAATGAGAACCATTACAAGTTGCATAATGATCGAAGATGAAATATAAGGCATAATCCCAAGTGCGAAAATAGAAAACTTTAATAAAGCTCCACCTGCAAATAAATCAACCATACCGAGAAAACCTTCACTCGGATCTGCTGTAATACCGGTTACAATCAAACTGTTTATACCAGGAATGGTTACATGAGTTCCCATTCTAAATAATAACAACATCCCGATTGTAAAAAATATTTTTGACCTAAGTTCTGGTATACGAAAGATATTTGCGATAGTTTGAAACATTGATTAAGCTTCTTTCTTTTCTACTTTTTTCTTTTCTCTAACGATTACTTTTCCGCCAGCCTTTTCGATCTTTGCTTTTGCCGAGGCAGACACACCATCAACCGTGATCGTGATCGCAGCTGTAATCTCACCAGTACCCAAAACCTTGATCAATCCTTCGGACGACTTAATTAAATTTCTTTTCTCAAGAATTTCTGGCGTTACTTCTCCAGAAAGACCAGACTTCGCTAGTGCAATAAGGTTTACTGGTTGGAATTCTGTTGAAAAGATATTTGTAAAACCACGCTTTGGCAGTCGCTTGTGAAGTGGCATCTGTCCACCTTCAAATCCTCTTTTCATTGAGGATGCACGTGCACGCTGTCCCTTAGATCCACGAGTGGAGGTCTTTCCCATTCCAGATCCTGGTCCTTGTCCAACTCGTTTCTTCGAAGTCTTTGCGCCCTTTGGAATGGGAACTAAATTCTTATTTCCAAGTGAAGTGATTTTTTTTACTCTTTTTTTTCCAAAGCCACGGGCATGTTCAATTCTTTCTGCTGCTGCCACATAACTATACCTTGTCCACTTTCAAAAGGTATCCAACTTGTCTTAGCATACCTTTTAGTTGAGGACTCATTTTATGTTTGCGAGTTTGCCCTTTTTTCTTTAATCCCAATGCAATTAAAGTTTTTTTATGGGTCGGAATGATACCAATAGAACTTTTTTCTTGGGTGACCAATACTTCTTCCATATGTTTTCCTTTTATAAATCTTGACCGAACAAGTGTTTTAAGCTCACTCCGCGTCTTTTAACTGCCATAGATGGTGTTTCCAACTGTTGGAGTGCATCCATAGTCGCCTTTACAATGTTCATCGGATTTGAAGAACCCCATGATTTAGTAAGTACGTCCTGTACGCCAGCTCTCTCTAAAACGGAACGAACAGAGGCCCCTGCGATAATTCCAGTTCCGGGAGATGCCGGCTTTAGAATCACACGTGCAGACTTGAAACTTCCAATTACGTCATGAGGAACGGTATGTCCTATATAATGTATAGATTTTAAATTCTTTTTGGCTGATTCAATCGATTTACGGATTGCATCCGGAACTTCATTTGCCTTACCAAAACCAATTCCTACTTTACCTTTAGAATCTCCAACCACGGAAAGCGCGTTAAATGAAAAGCGTCTACCACCCTTCACTACCTTTGCCACTCGGTCGATTTTTACTACTTTCTCTGTAAATTCTTTTGTTTCTTCTTCTAAAATCATCCTAGAACTCCAAACCACCTTCGCGCGCAGAATCCGCAAAGGCAGCAATACGACCGTGATAAACCATTCCAGAACGATCCAATACTACCTGCATCACCCCGGCCTTCTTCGCTTTCTCTGCAATCAACTTGCCGAGCAACGTAGCCGCAGTTTTACTTTTCTTTGAATTTTCGTGTTTAGGGAAATCTTTCTCTAGTGTAGTTGCGTAAACAAGGGTGACACCTTTTGTATCGTCAATCACTTGTGCAGTTAGGTAACGATTCGTTTTATTGAATACTAACCTAGGTCTGTCGGAAGTGGCCTTGAGTTTGTAACGAACTCGTTCCGCTCTTCGATTTCTTTGTATATTTTTTGCTGTTTTGTTGATCATAACGAATTACTTCTTACCAGTCTTACCGGCTTTACGACGGATGTATTCATCACTGTATTTAACACCTTTGCCTTTATATGGTTCAGGAGGACGTTTCGATCGAATGTCTGCCGCTACTTGACCAACCAACTGCCGATCAATGCCAGTTACTTTAATTTTTAGCTGATCCAATACATCAATCTTGATACCCGCTGGCTCAGGAAAAACCACCTCGTGAGAGTAACCAAGGCTCATGACTAAATCTTTACCACGCTTTTGTGCACGATAACCTACACCTGTGATTTCAAGATTTTTTTCCCAACCGGTAGTGACACCCTTAACGCTATTCATCGCGAGGGAGCGAACTAAGCCATGCAATGCGACGACTTTCTGGTCTTCGCTATTTCTAGTGAAAACCAATTCCCCATTTTCTACCTTTGCAACCACTCCTTCATATATAGGAGATTTGAGCTCTCCCAAAGGACCTTTAACGGTTAAAGTGCTAACTTCTGCTTTTACTTCCACTTTAGGTGGAAGTTTGATGATGCTTTTACCTACTCGAGACATGATGATTATTCTTTGTTTGGTTAGAAAACCTTACAAAGAACTTCCCCTCCTACTCTAAGTTTACGAGCCCTTTTCCCAGTCATTACACCTTTCGATGTTGAGATGATCATGGTCCCGATGTTATTTCGGAATGGACGTATTTCTGAAGACTGGATGTAAACTCGTCTACCTGGGGTAGAAACCCTTTCAATCATCCGAATCACAGGTTTTTTATTCGTATCGTATTTCAATTTTACTTGAAAGTCGTCAAAACTACCATTTTTTACGGTTTGGATCTCATCTACAAAACCTTCTTCTTTTAGAAGATCAAGGATGGACTTCTTAATTTTACTTCCCGGAATCACACACAACTCATGTTTCGCTTGTTGTGCATTGCGGATTCGGGTTAGCATATCTGCTATAGGATCTGAAAGACTCATTCTATATAACCTTTCCTACATTCTACCAGGAGGATTTTCTTACGCCAGGTATCTGGGCCTTGCTAGCAAGATCCCGGAAACACAAACGACACATATCAAAGCGACGCAAATAAGCGCGTGAACGACCACAAAGAGGGCAACGATTGTACTCTCTCACCTTGAATTTTTGCTTTTTGGCGTGGCGTTCCATCATCGATTTTTTCGCCATGACTCTCTCCTATTTTCCCGCGGCACGATAAGGCATGCCGAAAGCTTGAAATAATTCGAACGCTTCTTTGTCTACTTCTGTACTCGTAACAAAGGTGATGTTAATCCCATAGATTGTATTGATTTTATCAAAATGAATCTCTGGGAAAATGATTTGCTCTTTCACTGAAAGATTGTAATTTCCACGACCATCAAATCCTTTTGGATTGACGCCACGGAAGTCACGAACCCGAGGAAGAGCAATATTAATAAAACGATCTAAAAACTCATACATATGCTGGCCACGAAGTGTAACTTTACAGCCCAGCACCATGCCTTCTCTTACTTTAAAACCAGCAATCGACTTCTTTGCGAAAGTCTTCACCGGCCTTTGACCTGTAATCTGACCAATCTCTTCTAAACAAGCTTCCATCGCCTTTGGGTTGGTATGCGCTTCTCCCATACCAACGTTGATGACAATTTTCTCTAGTTTAGGAACACGCATTACGCTCTCGAACCCAAGGTCCTTTTGTAGAGCTGGGCGAATTACCTTCTCGTATTTTTCTTTAAGCCTAGGTATCATGATTAAATTTCTTTCCCTTCTGGACGAGTCACACGCAATGTTTTACCATCCTTTTTCAAAAAGCCCAACCGTACAGCCTTTATTTTCTTCTTTGGCTTCGCTTTGTTTTCAGCTTTAGGATCGTGAAACATAACATTCGATAGATGGATGGGAAATTCGATTTCGATCGCGCCACCCTGAGGATTCTCTTGCGTTGGTCTAACAAAACGTCTTCTCTTGTTTACACCTTCGATATAAACACGATCCCTACGTTTGTCGACGGCTAGAACCTTACCTTTCTTACCTTTTTCTTTTCCCGAAATCACTAGAACTTCATCGTCCTTCTTGATTTTGGTTTTTTTAAACTTCGTTGGCTCAGAGCCACGATATGCTAATTTAACAGCCATTTATAAAACCTCCGGTGCAAGCGAGATAATCTTCATATACTTCTTATCTCTCAATTCTCGAGCAACTGGTCCAAAAATTCTCGTACCTTTGGGATTGCCTTTATCATCGATAATTGCAACTGCGTTGTCATCAAAGCGAATGTAAGTTCCATCGGCACGACGAACTTCTTTTTTTGTTCGAACAACCACAGCTCTTTGAACCGCTTTGTTGTGAACTTTCTTTCCTTGGCCATCACGAAGACCGTAAGCGGGCTGAGCATCTTTAACCGCGACGATGATTTCATCACCGAGAGATGCATACCGTTTCTTCGAACCGCCAAGCACTTTGACGCACATGACTTTTTTTACACCCGAATTATCGGCTACTTGTAAAATAGTTTCTTGTTGGATCATACTAGTTTAGCCTTTTCTACCACTTTCACAAGCTTGTGGTGTTTTTGTTTTGATAGAGGTCGAGTCTCAACGGCTATCACACGATCACCGACTTGACATACGTTTTTCTCATCGTGGATTTTCACACGAGATGTTTTGGTCATAATTTTCTTGAAACGTGGATGAACTTTTCTGGTAATCACTTCGATCACTACAGTCTTATCCATCGCATCACTTACGACTACACCTTGTATGGTTAAAGATTTCTTTGAGTTCTTATCTTCCATAACCTACTTCTTCTTTCCCTTTGCTGGTTTGGCTGGGGCCGCGACCTTGCCTGCCTGCGCAGGGATTTGCTTCAACTTACCGGACGCAATCAGTTCTTTCTCACGAATCAAGGTCAAACCTTGGGCGATCCTTTTCTTATGATTTCGAATTACACGAGGGTTTTCGAGCGAACGAGTCACTCCAAACTGAAATCGCGCCTTTCTCACTTCTTCCGAAGAGGCTTGAATTTCTTTCTTAATGTCTTCAACGGATAAAGATCTAAAATTGTCTTTCATAGTATGTTCCTTTTTACGAAGGATGTTTCGACCGGGAGCTTGAACGAAGCAAGATGGAGAGCCTTTCTAGCGGTTTCTTCATCAACACCTGCCATTTCAAACAAAACACGGCCAGGGCGGATTTCAGCGATCCAGAATTCCGGGTTACCCTTTCCCTTTCCCATCCTCGTTTCCGCAGGTTTTTTGGTAATTGGTAAATGCGGGAAAATACGAATCCACAGCTTTCCACCGCGTTTCACTTGGCGGTTGATAGTAATCCTAGCCGCTTCAATTTGACGCGCGGTTATCCGACCAGAACTTATGGCTTTCAATCCGAACTCTCCGAAAGCAACATAAGATCCTCTTTCGTCTTTCCCTTTCAGGCGCCCTCTTTGGCGTTTTCTAAATTTAACTCGCTTTGGTGCTAACATTGTAGTTTTCTCTTTATTAGTTCTTAACTTGTTCTACGTTTTACAGCGTATTTATCTTCTTCCGATTCTTCCTTCGTAGGGAAATAATCACCCGTATAGGTCCAAACCTTCACTCCAATTTGACCGAAAGTAGTAAGGGCTTCTTTGAATCCAAAATCAATCTTTGCTCGAAGTGTGTGAAGAGGCACGCGCCCTTCCATATACTTTTCAGTTCTTGCCATATCGGCACCGTTTAAACGACCGGAAATTTGAATCTTAACACCTTCAACACCGCCCCGCATAGCACGGCGAAGCTCAGCCTTCATAACACGGCGAAAAGGCATCCTTTGCTCGATTTGTAAAGCAACAGTCTCCGCAATCGCTTGCGCAATCACTTCAGGCTTTTTCACCTCGATGATATTCATTCCAATGGGTTTGTCCGCCATCTTCTTTAACTCTTGCTTGACGGCCTCGATGTTCTGCCCTTTCTGACCGATTACCATCCCTGGCTTTGCTGTATGGAGATTGATATTGATTTTTTCTGGAAAACGTTCGATAACAATCTTCACAACAGAGGCATTCTTAAACTTCTTTAAGAGAAATCTTCTTATCTTGATATCTTCGTGTAAATTTTTGATGTAATCTTGTTTTGAAAACCAAATGGAATCCCAATTTCTTGTGATCCCAATACGAAGACCTATTGGATTGACTTTTTGACCCATATATTAATTTGCCTTTTTTACTATCTCAGAAACAACCACAGTGATATGGCTTAGTCTTTTTCGAATGCGAGATGCACGACCTCGTGCTCTAGGACGATATCTTTTCATGATGGGACCATCATCGATATAAATCTTCTTTACAAACAAACTAGAAGGATCGAGCTGTTCATTCATTTGTATTGCATTGGCTACAGCAGAATTCAATAGATTGATGATCATCGAACTTGCCGCTTTGTTCGTAAAACGAAGGATATCAATCGCTTCTTTATAATCGTAACCGCGAATTTCATCAGCGACGAGTCTAGCTTTCCGAGCTGAAATTCTTACGTGTTTAGCTACTGCTTTGGCTTCCATTCTAATTACCTATTTCTTCGCTACTTTCTTGTCTCCGCCATGGCCTCGAAAGGTTCTAGTCGGAGCAAATTCACCAAGTTTGTGGCCTATCATGTTCTCGTTTACATAAACAGGAACAAAGGACTTTCCATTGTGAATCATTACAGTATGCCCAATCATATCAGGATAAATTGTGCTTCTTCTTGACCAAGACTTGAAGGGATTTTTTTTCCCTTCAGCGTTTAGCTTGGTGATTTTTTTCATTAAGTGGTCGTCGATAAAGGGACCTTTTTTTAAGCTTCTAGCCATGGTATCCTAGATCCTATCTATTTCTATTTTTCTTACGTCGTTGAACAATGAAGCGGTCTGAAGGCTTCGTTTTGCGAGTTTTCCAACCTTTTGTTGGTTTTCCCCACGGAGTCACAGGATGGCGTCCACCGGAAGTACGGCCTTCACCACCACCGAGTGGGTGATCCACTGGGTTCATGACGACTCCTCTTACTTTTGGTCTTTTACCTAACCAACGATTCCTACCTGCCTTTCCAATGATCACTAAATTGTGATCTTTATTGGAAAGTTCGCCAATCGTTGCCACACATTCTTTCCTTATCTTTCTAACTTCAGATGAAGGTAACTTCAAGCTAACATAATCACCATCTTTTGCAGCGATTACTGCAAAAGAACCAGCAGTTCTGGCTATTTGACCACCTTTACCGATATGTAGTTCGATGTTATGTACGTTTGTTCCTGCCGGAATCTTATCTAATGGAAGCGTATTACCTAATTTAATCTCAGCAGTAGGTCCAGATACCACCTTGTCACCAACCTTAAGACCATTAGGTGCAAGAATGTATCTATATTCGCCGTCTGCATAGCATACTAAAGCAATAAACGCAGAACGATTTGGATCGTATTCAATCGTTTTAACAGTAGCTGAAATTCCAACTTTGTTGCGTTTGAAATCAATGATACGAAATTTACGCTTATTTCTACCGCCCTTTCGACGAACAGCGATTCTACCATCATTGCTTCTTCCCGCTTTGTAGCTGATGTTTGCAGTTAACGGTTTGTGCGGTGTTGCTTCAGTAATTTCTTTAAAATCAAGAACTGAATAAAATCGTGATGACTGAGTTGTTGGTTTTAATTTTCTAATTCCCATTTTTAAACCTTAGCAAAATCCAAGTTAGCTCCATCAGCGAACGTGACCACGGCCTTTTTGTAATGCGGTCTTTGCGATGGCATATTACGAAATTTCTTCATCTTACCACGGAACACCGCAACATTTACTGCAGAAGGTACGACATTGAACATCTTTTTTAATGCTTGCTTAATCAGAGTTTTGTTCGCATCAGGATGAACTTTAAAAGTATACTTTACAGTTCTCTTCCCTAGCCTTTCACCGATCGATTGCAACTCTTGCGACTTTTCTGTCACAACTGGAGATAATATTACGTTTTCTAGGTTCACTGATCTATACCTGCTTGCTATACTGGGCTAATAATTCTTTTAGAGCGCTTTCAGCAATAATGAGATTGTTATTATAAAGGATATCTCTGCAAACCATACGTTTACTGTTTACATACTTTAATGTTTCAATGTTTCTCGTGGACCTTTTGAGGAATTGGTTTTCCCCTGCCACAATCAGACCGACATTTCCTTTATTTGCTACTTCCATCTTCTTTAAAATGGAAAAGATAGTCTTTGTTGAATACGATGATGGTTCAACGTCTTCAATGATCATTACGCGATTTTCTTCTGCTTTTTTGTTAAGAATCGATAGAACAGCCTTCTTCTTTACGGAACGAGATAAGTTAGAAGAATAATCTCTCGGTTTCGGTCCATGAATGATACCACCACCTACGAAATGAGGAGCACGAATCGATCCTTGTCTCGCACGACCTGTCCCTTTCTGAGCCCATGGCTTTTTACCACCACCACGAACTTCAGATCTATCTTTTGTAGAATGAGTTCCTTGGCGAAGGTTCGCATTCTCTGCCTTTACGGCGTCATAAATGGCACCAAGGGAAATACCAGTTGCAAACAATGCCGAAGGTAATTCCACTTCACTGACAAATACACCTTCTTTATTATACTTACGTGCTTTCATATAAATTCCTAGTTCCCGATCTTCTCGATCGTGACAATCGACCTGTCACGTCCAGGAACGGATCCTGAAACGAATACAAGATTACTTTCTATATCAATCTTAACAACTTTCAAATTGCGAACGGTGCTTTGGGCATTTCCCATTCTTCCACCCATCTTGAGCCCTTTGAATACTCTACCAGGAGTTGTATTCGAGCCTATAGATCCGGGATGTCTTTGGAATCTCGAACCGTGACCTTTTGGTCCCCCAGCAAAGCCATGCCTCTTAACAACACCTTGAGTCCCCTTTCCTTTCGAAGTGCCGGAAACTTTTATGGTATCGTTTAATGCAAAAATATCACTGATCTTAAGCTCAGCTCCCAAAGCTAGGCCTTCAAAGCCAGAGAACTCTGCCAAATGTTGTTTCGCAGCGATACTAGCCTTCTTTAGATGGCCCAATTCCGCTTTAGAAAGATTTTTCTCTTTTGCATCTTCAAACGCTAATTGAGTCGCCTCATAGCCGTCTGTTGCAGAAGTTTTCAACTGCGAGACAAAACAAGGCCCCACACGTAAAATGGTAACAGTTACCATTTTACCTTCTTCATTAAAGATGTGGGCCATGCCCATTTTTTCTCCGATCAAACCTTTTGCCATGGATCCTATCCTTAGGATTTAATATCCACTGAGACTCCCGCTGGGAGTTGAAGCTTCATCAGAGCTTCTACAGTGTCTTCATTAGTATTTAAAATATCAATGAGTCTCTTATGAGTTCTCATTTCGAATTGTTCTCTTGCTTTTTTATTCACGTGCGGAGAACGCAAAACCGTGTAGATTTCTTTTTTCGTTGGTAGCGGAATCGGACCGGAAACCGTAGCTCCCGTCCGCTTCGCAGTAGCAACGATCTCATAGGTTGATTGATCAATCAACCTATG
>JAPZRK010000020.1 GCA_027531445.1 Leptospira sp. | reverse complement strand
TCGCGACCGACTGGTGGAAGCAGATTGTGCGAATGGATTCATACTGGATGGATTTCCTAGGACGGTGGAGCAAGCAAAAGCTCTCTCGGGAATCCTCAAAGAGCTCCGCATGGAGCTCGACTCCGTTGTCAACCTAGAGGTGCCCGATGCAGAATTGGTAGCACGTTTGCTAGGTAGAGCGATCAAAGAAGGACGCTCAGATGACAACGAAGAGACCATCAAAAACCGTCTGCATACTTACAACACAAAGACTTTGCCCCTGATAGACTTTTATAAAGATACAGGTATCCTTCGGCAGATCAATGGTTTGGGAAGTATGGAAGAAATCACAGATTCTATTTTAAAACAGATTCAATAGGAGAATCACCCTGGCTAAGGAAGAAGCAATTACCATTGATGGGACAGTATTGGAACCATTACCAAATGCGATGTTTCGTGTGGAACTTGAGAATGGTCACAAGGTACTCGCTCATATCTCTGGTAAAATGAGAATGCACTACATTAGGATACTTCCTGGTGATAAGGTGACAGTTGAGCTTTCTCCTTATGATTTGACCAAGGGTCGGATTACTTACAGAAAGAAATAGGAAAGTATATGAAAGTTAGAGCATCAGTTAAAAAAATATGCACAGAATGCAAAGTCATTCGCAGAAAAGGTGTAATCCGAGTGATTTGCACAAACCCTAAACACAAACAAAGGCAAAGATAAGAAAGTATGGCACGTATCGCAGGCGTTGATTTACCCTCAAATAAAAGAATCGTAATTGGACTAACTTATGTCTATGGCATTGGCAAAACATCTTCTCAAAAGATCCTCAAAAAAGCCGGAATCGATGAAAGCATTCGAGTCAAGGATCTAACAGACGAACACGAGGCTGCGATTCGACGTGTGATCGAAGAGGACTTCCAAGTGGAAGGTGATCTCAGATCGGAAGTCAATCTCAACGTGAAACGATTGATGGATGTTGGTTGCTATAGAGGTTTGAGGCACAGAAGAGGCCTTCCTGTGAATGGCCAAAGAACTAGAACAAATGCTCGGACTCGAAAGGGTGTAAAGAAGACAGTGGCAAACAAAAAAAAGGTCACTAAGTAAGGATATCATTTATGGCTGAAAAAGATACAAAAGGCAAAAAAGAAACTAAGAAAGTTAAAAAGAAAGAAAAGAAGAACGTCCCTCGGGGAAAGGTTTACATCCAAGCTTCTTTTAACAATACGATTGTTTCGATTACTGATATGGCAGGAAATGTTCTATCTTGGTCTTCCTCAGGGATGATGGGTTTTAGAGGTTCAAAAAAATCTACTCCCTATGCTGCACAAATTGCCGCTACTAATGCAGCGGAAAAAGCAATCGATGCTGCAGGCTTATCTGAGGTTGATGTAATGGTTTCTGGTCCTGGTATCGGTCGGGAGTCAGCGATTCGGTCCCTTACAACGAAAGGTCTTCTCATTAAGTTGATTAAAGACATCACACCACTTCCGCACAACGGTTGTAGACCACGAAAGAGACGAAGAGTTTAGTAGGGAGAACGGATTTATATGGCACGTTATAGAGGACCAGTAGTTAAATTGATGAGAAGGGAGGGATTAAATCTCTTCCTAAAAAACAGTCATACTCTTCACAAAGAAAAGTCATCATTAGAAAAAAGAAAATATCCACCAGGTCTTCCTCCTAAGAAAAAAGGGAAGATCACGGAATATGGTGCGCAACTTCGAGAGAAACAAAAAGTAAAAAGAGCATACGGTGTTCTAGAGAAACAGTTCAGAAGATACTTTGAAGAAGCATCGCATACACCAGGGATTCCTGGCGAAAACTTACTCCAGTTCTTAGAAAGAAGACTGGATAATGTTCTATATCGTATGGGCTACGCTGTTACGCGTCGCCAAGCTAGAAATTTTGTTGCTCATCGACATGTTTTGGTCAATGGCCATCGTGTAGATATTTGCTCCTATCGAGTCAATGTTGGAGATAAGATCCAGATCCGCGACAAATTTCAAAAGTCTACATTCATTGAAGAGAATATCCGTTTGGCGCAAGCTATCAACCGTTCTGCTTCTTGGGTAAGCGTTGACTTTGCTAATTTTTCTGGTGAGATCCTATCTTTGCCGACTAGAGATCATATTGATATTCCAATTAAAGAACAAGTTATCGTAGAATTGTACTCTAAATAAACGAACGAATCTAGAGAGAAGGTTACAACATTGTCCCCAAAGAATTTATTAAAAGGTTTTAAGAGACCAAAGAAAATCGAATTCACGACTGATGTGAATACTCCTAACTACGGTAAGTTTGTAGCTGAACCTTTCGAAAGAGGTATCGGTACAACAATAGGAAATTCTCTTCGGAGAACCCTTATGTCTTCGATTGAAGGCGCAGCTATTTCGGCTATTCGTATTGAAGGTGTAACTCATGAATTTGCTTATGTAGAAGGTGTTGCGGAAGACGTGACCCGGATCATTCTAAATTTGAAACAAGTTCGTATCAAATACGAACCAGAAGACAAAGAAGCAAGTAAGGTAATACATATCGAGTTGAAAGGAGCTGGTTACTTCCGTGCTGGCGATCTTGCTATTGATTCTTCAATTGAAATCATGAATCCCGATCTACACATCGCAACATTAAATGAAGATGCGAATGTCATATTAGATCTAGAAATCCAAAGAGGTCGTGGTTACGTTCCTGCGGAAGATAAGAAGAAAGACATCGAAGTTTTAGGTACAATCCCAATCGATTCGATCTATTCTCCGATTCAAAAGGTTTTGTTTGATGTATCTGAGACACGCGTTGCGCAAAGATCAGACTATGAAAAATTAACGATAGAAGTTTGGACCGATGGATCAGTATCTCCTGAAGATGCTGTTGCACAGGCAGCCAAAATACTCAAAGACCATCTGACCGTATTCATTAACTTTGAAGAAGAAGTTGAGGAAGAAGAAGAAGAGTTAGATGAAGCCGATGAGAAATTAAAAGCTTCGTTGTCGAAACATGTGGAAGAGCTAGAGTTATCTGTTCGATCTACGAATGTTCTTAGAAGTCTTGAAATAGACTTCATCGGTGAATTAGTTAAACGTACTGAAGATGAAATGACAAAGTCAAAG
>JAPZRK010000005.1 GCA_027531445.1 Leptospira sp. | reverse complement strand
AACTTGATGGCATTTGAAATTAAATTTCGTATCACTTGTTGGATTCTTTCCTGATCAAACTCTGCTTCCCATCTTTTCTCTGACTTTTCGATCATCACTCGAATATTCTTTTTATCCAATAATAATTGGATTTCATTTGTAACGTTATTAACCGTGCTTTTAAGGCAATTCCATTCAATTTGATATTTCATTTTACCCGATTCAAGTTTTGCCAAATCGAGTAGATTTTCCAATAAGTTTAATAGTCTTTTTCCAGATGAATCAATGATTTTAAAATAGTCTTGGATTTTTTCTGGATTGATAGTCCCTGCTTTTTCAATGCCCAACTCCGCATAACTTAATATTGCATGGATTGGTGTTTTTAATTCGTGGGATATGTTTGCAAGAAATAATGACTTCATATATGAAGCATCTTCAGCTACATCTTTCGCAACTTTCAAATCCCATGTCTGCTTTTCAACTAACTCTTCAAGGTGATTTCTATATTGAAAGATTTCTTCCTCTTGCAAACGTCTATGAGTAATATCTCGGAAAATACCCGTGAACATACTTCCCGATTTTGTTCGGAACTCACCAATGGATAACTCACAAGGAAATAGGGAATTACTTTTTCTTTTTGCTAAAACTTCTGTTCCTGAAGAAAGATACTTCTTGAAATTTACATAATTGCTATTATCTTGATTTGGCAGTATCATGTTGATGCTTTGATTCAATGCTTCATCATTTGTGTATTCAAAAGTTTTTTCAGCCGCTTTGTTGAAAAATTGAATGATCCCTTCTTCGTTAAAAATGATGATCGAATCTGCAGCATTCTGAGCCATAGACAAAAAGCGTGATTCACTTTCAAGAAAGGCGGCCTCAAGTCTTTTTCTTTCCGTAATATCGCGATGAGTTGAAACTATATAATTGTCATAAAGCATGACAAATCTAACTTCCGCATAACGCGTTTCCGTATTTGTTATAATCGAATACTCTTTCCAAAATACTTGATTCTTCCGAATACCCAAGTATGCAATTGCTTCCTCTGCAATCGTTGATAGACTGCTTGGCAATCCTTCCCATAATTGTTTTCCAACTATCTCATCTACAGATTTACCTAGGCTAAAATATCGAGAAGGTTTGCAATCAACGATATAACCATCTACTGTGAACTTGAGCCAGAAATCAGGATTTGATTTCAAGAGACTCTCTAACTCACGTAGAATATCATCCGTAGAAAAAGTTCTAGGATTTTGCCATATTCTATTTGTAAGATTATTTGAATTCATTTTGCCAGGAACAGTTGTAATTCATGCTACAATCCTACCAATATTTCGGAAAGAAATTGTAAGAAAACTCAAAGAAAAAAGGCTGATCCCAGGATGCCGACGTGATCTACCATAATCTAATAAAACCCATTCTCTTTCACTTAGACCCGGAATCCGCTCACCATTTTGCGGCTTCCATGCTAAACTTATCTAGAACTGTTCCATTTTTTCAACAATCCATCCGAGCCATTTTAGAATATAGATCGGATCGTCTCCGCCAATCAATTTGGGGTATGGAATTCAAAAATCCGATCGGTATGGCGGCAGGTTTCGACAAAACAGCTGAACTTTATCCTTCCCTGGCTTATATGGGTTTTGGATTTATTGAGATTGGAACCATAACAGCAAAAGAACAGCCTGGTAACGAACTACCTAGGCTCTTCAGATACCCAAATGAAAAAGCTCTGATCAACCGAATGGGTTTCAATAATCCTGGCGCAGATAAGGTTCAGCTGACCCTTCAAAAACAGCGCAAGTTGGTCATTCGTGGTATCAATGCTGGAAAATCTAAAGTAACTCCGATAGAAGACGCTACGGAAGATTATATTTATACTTTGCGCAAACTTACACCATATGCAGATTATGCGGTAATCAATATCAGCTCACCAAACACACCTGGACTCCGCTCGTTACAATCAAACAAAGCTCTCAGTCAATTGATTGAAGGTATACAAAACGAATTTGGTATCAAGTTTCCGATTCCTCTATTTTTTAAATTTGCTCCTGACCTGAGCGTTTCTGAATTAAGAGAAAATTTAGAAATTTGTTTAAAATATAAAATCGATGGAGTAATTCTTACGAACACAACTCTTAACAAAGAAAGTTTAGGTGAAGGAGAACACCCCGAAGGAGGTCTATCCGGTGCACCATTGTTTTCAAAAGCACTCTCATATGTAAGCGAAGCCTATAAAATACTGCGGGGCAGAATTCCGATCATTGGCGTCGGTGGTATAGATTCGGGGGAAAAAGCACTTCAGATGATACAAGCAGGTGCGAATCTAATACAAATCTATACAAGTTATGTTTATGAAGGACCTTTCCTACCCTCACAAATTTGCTCTTATTTAGATCAATATCTGAAAAAAGAGAATATAAAACACATTTCCGAAATCGTTGGCATCGATCACAAAAAATGAATCAAAATCATTGTAAACATTTTGGATTGTGTGGAGGTTGTTCTTCGCTTAACTTAGAATATGGCAAAGAATTATCTAAAAAAGAATTCGCATTACGAACATTATTTTCAGACTTACGACATTTGGAATTTCGACCTATGATTCCTAGTCCGAAATCCGAATTTTACAGATATAAACTGCAATTGCCATTTGGAAGAAGAGTAATTGCAAGAAAAACACTTACCACATTAGGTCTTTTTAATCAAGAATCTACCTTTATTGTAGACCAAACAGAATGCCTCATTCAAGAACCTGCTCTTTCTGAAATCACTCAAGCTGTCAAACTTTGGGCTCGAAAAGAAGGATTACCTCCCTATAATGAGAAAACACATAAAGGCATATTGAAATATCTAGTTGCGAGGAAATCATTTTCTACGAACGAAATTTTGGTTGGCATTGTTACCAATCAAGAGGACATTCCACACCCAAAAGATCTCTCGAAGAGATTACATAACCATATCACTGATAGAATTGGAAAGTCTGGAAAATTTGGAAAGTTAGTAGGAATCGTCCAAAATATAAATACAAGACATACAAGTATGGCTCTCGGAAAGGATGAAAATCTTTTATGGGGTAGGCCTTACATAAACGAGTATATTGGAAAGTACAAATACCGAGTTGGCCTTTCGACATTTTTGCAAGTAAACCCTAATCAAACTCCCAGCCTTTACAACCTTATTTTAGATGAGATCAAAATAGGCGATAGAGTTATCGATGCATATTCAGGTATTGGAACTATCGCATTATGGATATCAGGTGTGGCTAAGGAAGTGTTGGGACTTGAAGACAATCCAAATTCTCATAAAACTGCGATTGAAGCCTTAAAAGTTAACCATATTCGAAACGTAAAATATAGGCGCGGGAGAGTTAATGAAACTTTGCCTAGTGTCGTGAACAAAGATTTTAATTCCATCATCATTGATCCACCCCGAACTGGTATAGGCGAGGAAGTCGCAAACATCATTTCCGATTCAAATTTACAAAAAATCATCTACGTTTCTTGCGATCCAAAAACCCTTCGGGAAGATACTAGATTTTTATCGCGAAATTTTTATTTGAATTCGCTTCAACCTGTAGATATGTTCCCTAGAACTGATCACTTAGAAACGGTTGCGATATTTACAAGAAAACCGAATTAATTTCTTTGAATAAATTATTGTAATCATCCTTTTTTGTTTTAATTTGACTCATACCGATGAAACAGAATAATCCTCCTAAAAAAATCGTCCTCGCATACTCGGGTGGTCTAGATACCTCAGTAATTCTTGCTTGGCTGAAAGATACTTACGGATGCGAAGTGATCGCTTTCTGTGCTGATGTGGGTCAAAAAGAAGAGCTAACCGGACTAGAAGAAAAGGGTAAAAATACCGGTGCTTCAAAAGTATTTATAGAAGATTTACGCTTAGAATTCGCAAGAGATTTTATCTTCCCTGCGATCAGAGGTTCCGCTATATATGAAATGAGATACCTTCTCGGAACTTCCCTCGCAAGACCACTTATTGCAAAAGCAATGGTAGAAGTAGCCAAAAGAGAAGGAGCAGATGCCTTTTCTCACGGGGCTACTGGAAAAGGAAATGACCAAGTGCGTTTTGAGCTTACATTTAAGGCATTATCACCTGATCTCCAAATCATTGCACCTTGGCGGATATGGGAGTTTGGAGGTCGAGCTGACCTAATCGAATATGCAAAAAAGAAAGGAATCCCGGTTCCCGTAACAGCCGCTAAACCATACTCCATGGATCGAAACTTGATGCATCTTTCCTTTGAAGGTGGAATATTAGAAGATCCTTTCAATGAGCCGAAAGAGGATATGTTTATTTTAACTGTTTCTCCAGAAAAGGCTCCAGATAAGCCTACATATCTTGAGTTAGGTTTTGAAAATGGGAATTGTACTTCTATTGATGGAAAAAAGATGAATCCGCTAGAAGTTATGGACTTTCTGAACGATATTGGTGGAAAGAATGGCATCGGGCGCATTGACATCGTTGAAAATAGACTAGTAGGAATAAAATCTAGAGGTGTCTACGAAACGCCAGGTGGTACCATCTTACATACAGCGCATAGAGATTTAGAATCGATTACAATCGACCGCGATACACAGCACAAAAAAGATGAGTTATCGCATGAATTTGCAAAATATATCTATAACGGTCAGTGGTATTCAAATCAAATGAACGCAATGCGAGTGTATATTGATTTTACTCAGCAATCTGTAACCGGTGTTGTGCGAATTAAACTATACAAGGGTGTTTGCAGTGTGGTCGGACGAAAATCAGAAAAATCATTATACAATGCTGGCCTTTCCACCTTCGAAAAAGAGGAACTGTATAACCAACATGATGCGGAAGGTTTTATAAACCTTTTTGGATTACCTATGAAAGAATGGGCAAGAGTAAGAAAATAGATGCGATCCATTGCCATTTATCCTGGCTCTTTTGATCCATTCACCAATGGACATTTGGATATCATACGAAGGGCTCATCCTTTATTTGATCAGATTATTATTGCCGTAGCAGTTAACTCAAAAAAGTCATCATTGTTCTCACCAGAAGAACGAGTGGAATTGATCAGTAAGGTATTCGAAGGCTGGGATAAGGTTTCTATTGATACATTTGAAGGTTTGACTGTCGACTATTGTAAAGAAAAGAAATCAAATGTCATATTGCGAGGTTTACGAGCTGTAACAGATTTTGATTACGAATATGCGATTTCCCTTATGAATAAAAAGTTAGCACCAGAAATCGAAACTTTTTTTTTAATGGCAGACAATGAGTATTCTTTTGTCTCCTCTACTATAGTCAAAGAAGTAGCGCGTCATGGAAGAGCGGTTTCAAATCAAGTTCCCGACATTGTCAATGATGCACTACTTAAGAAATTTAATCATTTGAAGGGATGATTTTGAAACAATGAAATCTAAATCTTCAATTTTTTATATTTTAGCGGTTGTAGGTTTCGTTCTTTTCGCTTATTACATCATTTCCATCGGGACTTTACTTCAGTCACCTACTCTCATCCAAACTGGATTGGAAGAGCACACATTTGATTTTATCTTTCTAAAAAAATTACGCGAACCCATACCACTTCTATTTCTTCAGATAATGGTCGTTTGTGGATTTGCCAGAATCATGGGTTATATTTTTTCTAGAAAATTAAATCAGCCAAGCGTTATGGGAGAGATTGTCGCAGGTATTTTATTAGGACCCTCACTGCTTGGTTACTACTTTCCAAACTTTTTGGACTTCCTTTTTCCTAAGTCAAGTCTTTCGAATTTGACAACGTTCAGCCAAATAGGACTCGTTTTATTCATGTTTATCATAGGAATGGAATTAGACCTAAAAGTACTCAAAAATAAAGTTCATTCAGCAATTATCATCAGTCATGCGAGTATCATATTTCCTTTTGTGTTGGGGATGCTTCTTGCATATTATGTGTACGCGGACTACGCTCCTTCTAATATAACTTTTTTATCGTTCTCCCTATTTTTAGGTATTGCGATGAGTGTAACGGCATTTCCTGTTCTTGCACGTATTCTACAAGAGCGAAACCTTACTCGAACTCCACTGGGTGCAATGGTGATTACTTGTGCCGCAGCAGATGACATTACTGCATGGATTCTACTAGCAATCATAGTAACCATTTCCAAAGCGGGAAACTTTAGCAGCGCATTGTTTACAATAGGACTTACAATTACTTACATTCTTGGCATGATTTTTATTATTGCACCTTTCCTAAAACGGTTGGGAACAATTTATATTTCAAGAGAAAACCTTACAAAATCAGCCGTAGCAATCGTATTACTTATATTATTTGCCTCTGCTTTTGCGACGGAAACGATTGGAATACATGCTCTTTTTGGAGCATTCTTGGCTGGTGTAATTATGCCAGCAGAAGGTAACTTCAAAAAATTAATCGCTGAGAAAATAGAAGACATTGCCATCATACTTTTTTTGCCGATTTTCTTTGTTATAACTGGTCTCAGAACACAAATTACATTATTAGATGATCCTAAACTTTGGGGAATTCTTGGAATGGTAATTTTATTTGCCGTCATAGGAAAGTTTGTGGGAAGTGCTATCGCCGCTAGAATATCAGGTTCAAATTGGGAAGATTCTCTTACAATTGGCGCGTTAATGAATACTCGCGGACTCATGGAGCTTGTCGTACTCAATATTGGATATGATTTGGGTATATTAAGCCCAGCCATTTTTGCTGTTTTTGTATTAATGGCACTGATTACTACGCTATCAACTGGTCCAGCAATGGATGGTATCCAAAGGCTTTTTTCCAAAAAAGCAATCCAGATTCCGATTCCAAAAGTTGAGGAGAATAAACTTCGTGTAGTTGTTGCCTTTGCACAAGAGAAAATGGGCAAAAGTTTAGTTAGGTTTGCTTATGCTTTATCAGGAAACCAGAAAAAGAACGTTGATATCACTGCCTTACATATCTCGCCCAATGATACGTTAACAAATGAAGAACTCAGAAAATATCGAGAATCTAGTTTTGAAGAAATTCGAACCACTGGACGCGAATTCGGAATGGTCGTCAAAACTGAATATCGCGTAACTGATAACATTACCTATGAAATTGTCAATTTTGCCAAACAAAACCATTCAAATCTTCTCTTGATTGGTGCCGCGAAACCACTTTTTTCAAGAAGTTATACGGGCGGGAAGATCAAAAGTATTCTCAACTATACCCCCGCTACGGTAGGAGTACTGATTGACAATGGACTCGAGTCTTATGACAAAGTGGGCATTTTATATCGAAACTCGGATGATGCTATTTTGACATTTTCAGAAAAATTAACAACACTCAAAGGTATGAAATCTGCAAAAATCAAGATCGCAGACATTTTACAGCCAGAGACCGACCTAAATCCCTACTCTATTTCAATCGCAAAATTAATCCCGTATTCACTTGTGATCATCGACTTGGATGAGTGGGAAGAGTTAGAGTTTGAAAAATTGGACTCTATGCCCACCTCATTTCTTTTAGTTCGGTTCCTTCATAAATAAAGATTCTATTGCTTTTTTGCGTTGATAGGCTCTTCTGGACATATGGAAAGAACTTTCATTATGCTAAAACCTGATGCTGTTAAAAACAAGCATATAGGTGATATACTTCAAAGAATCGAAAAAGAAGGATTCAAAATATTAGGACTTAAGTTCCTTAAACTCAGTCTAGAAGACGCAAAGCAGTTTTATAAAGTACATGCTGCTCGCCCATTCTATAATGACCTTTGCAATTACATGGCATCAGGTCCGATCGTAGCTGCTGCACTTGAAAGAGACAACGCAGTCTTACATTGGAGAGATGTCATTGGTGCAACGGATCCAAAAGAAGCGAAGGCTGGGACCATTCGCGCGCTATTTGCTGAGAGCAAAGAAGCCAATGCCGTACACGGGTCTGACTCTGTAGAAAATGCACTGCAAGAAATTGCTTTTTTCTTCAAAGGTTACGAACTCAACTAATTAAATTATACCGACCTGTACTTCAGGTCGGTACGCCAAAATCCAATGGACGCATTTTTAACTTCCATTCAAAAAGCGCGATCCCTGTTTGATGAGTTTTTCCTTCCTTATATAAACTCTACATTTCAAACCTACCCAAAATCAAGAGTCAGCGAGGCGGCCTTATATAGTTTGGGCGCTGGTGGCAAAAGAATTCGCCCGATCATATCGATCGCAACGTACTATTCGAATGATTTGATTTCAACACGCAACGTGGCCGATCAAAACCAAACAAATCTTTTGATTCTTGCAACAGCGCTCGAATGTATACATACTTATTCACTAATTCATGATGATCTGCCATCCATGGATGATGATGACCTAAGGCGAGGTTTCCCGACTTGCCACAAACAATTTGATGTACCGACAGCTATTTTAGCTGGAGATGCATTGAATTCTTTAGGCTTTTTTCTAGTAAGTCAGATCAAAAATGATGTAAATGTTATGCGAGATTGCCTTACATATCTCCATGAAGGTGCTGGTTTTTCAGGAATGATTACTGGGCAGATGGAAGATTTACAAGAAGAAGGTAAATCAAGGCTGACCGAAGAAAGATTACAAATATCACCGGAAGATCGTCTACATTCAATTCATCGAAAAAAGACAGGTGCACTAATTGTTGCTAGTTTTTTATTAGGAAACAGGCTTAGAGAAGACTATTTAGCAAGAGAGTCGCAGATAAAAGAATATGCGAATGCGATAGGATTATTGTTTCAGATCACAGATGATATCCTTGATATTGAAGGAAAAAAAGAGACGATTGGAAAAACACCTGGAAAAGATGAATTCGCGGGAAAACTAACATTTCCTTCCTTATACGGACTGGATCAATCAAAGATCATGCGAGACAAAACGAAAGAGCATGCAATCTCCATTGCGCATGTTTTAAACGATCGCCCCGATTCATTTTTCGTTGGCTTTCCGAATTACCTTGCCGAAAGACAAAATTAGACTAGATGAGTATCTGAAAAACTCAGATCTCGTTCAAAATAAATCACACATACAGTCGTTAATCCTATCTGGTTCGGTTTTGGTTAACGATATCCCTATCACTAAAGTTGGGACAACTATTCGATTAACTGACATTGTGCGAATTCGAGAGAAAATTAAAACATATGTTTCCAGAGGTGCATTCAAACTTGAAGGTGCGTTTCTTTCCTTCCCCGACTTGAATGTAGATAATTGTGTCTGTATTGACTTAGGTGCATCCACTGGAGGCTTTACACAGGTGTTGCTTGAGAGAAATGCGAGACATGTTTATGCTGTAGATGTTGGATACGGCCAATTGGCTCAAAGAATTGCAAATGATCCTCGAGTGACTGTATTAGACCGAACACATGTCAACGAAATTGATTGGAATCAAATCAAATTTAGATCGTCGCAAATGTTTGTTTGTATGGATTTGAGCTTTATCTCCTTGATAAAAATTTTTCCCAGTATAACGCGTTTATTTGCTCTAGACAGCTCTATTGAATGGCAAGGTATTTCACTTATCAAACCTCAATTTGAATTAGATGCTTCCTTTTTGGATAGAGGTATAGTCAAAGATCGGAAAAAACAGCTAGAATCGATTCGCAATGTTTGGAGGAATATAAAAAGACAAGACCCAAAATTTAAGTTCAAGGGTTTAGTTGAGTCACCAATTCAAGGCGCCGATGGGAACTTTGAGTTTTTATTATATTGGAAATATGAGAATTAGTTAATTAAAAAATGAGGTGATTGAATCTCGCAATTGGTCCGTTGTGAACGGTTTCAAAAGATAGTTATAGCTAGCTATCTGTTCAATCTTAAGCTTATGATCCTCGTCCAGAAATCCGGTCAAAAAAAGTATCGGTACAGAAAACTGATTTTTCAAGGAATCAGCAGTTTCAATGCCACTTAAACTCCCTTCCAACTTAATATCCATAAGAATCAGGTCTGGTACCTTTTCTGACACAACTTGAAATGCTTCATCCCCAGAAGGAACTACAGCGATCACGTGGTGTCCAAAAGACTCAATTTTCTGTTTTATATTGAGTCCTAGAAAGGGTTCATCCTCGACCACAAGGATGTTAATTTTCGTCATTATTGCCAATATTTATCTTTTGTTTTTGCAAAATAGTATTATTTCTTTCGCAATTTCTTTCGCACGTTCTAAATGAATGGCATGTTTGGCGTCGTTGATCCAAACCAAACGGCTTCCTTTGATATACGTTTTCATTTCTTTCATCATCGCAGGGGGAGTGATTTCATCTCTCGTTCCCGCAAGGATCAGAGTTGGGATTTTAATTAGTTTCACTTTTTTTCCGTGAAAAATCTCATCCTCCCGTTTGATTGTATTTTCTTGAAGATAGGTGTTTTCAATTCCGTTCCAAACTGAAACGAGAGTCTTGCGCATTAAAAAGTTTGGGTCAGGCACATCGACGCCATATAGGTGATGAAGCAATGTAGTTACGTCATTTTCAGATTTTGGGAATAGAAGTTCTTGCATCTCTTGCCTCTTTGGATGAGGCATTCCACCAGGAGCGAGTAGAATCAATTTGGACACGACAGATTCTTTATCCCTCAGGACAATATGTTGTGCTAAGAGACCACCCATAGAATGACCAACGAGAATTATGCTTTTCAAAAGAAGAATATCGAAGGCCTCCCTCAATAAGGACGCCCAAACATCTATTTGGTATAAAAATTTGACCATTGGAAGTTTACTCTTTCCATAACCTGGCAAATCAAAAACCAAAATGCGATAGTTTTCACCTAACAATTCTTTAATAATTCTTCGATTGCTAAAACCTTCATCCAATAATCCGTGCAGAAAAATAATCGTTTGAGAAGAATTCCCTTCAAATTCCCAATAAAAAAGTGAGATTCCACCAAGATTTACATATCTTGGCTTTCCCCCCATATTTTTCATTGATTTGCGTCTTTGGTACTGATAAATTCGGTAGATAGATTTAAAGATTAATGATGAAACAGACATTGCGATATTTTCTAAGCGAGATATTCTCATCTTCTCCGAATGAGTTGCTAATCGTCGATTCCAAAAGTCTGCAGATCTTATTCTCAAATGAAAAGTTTGATGCCTTGCTTGGTTATGATTTCGAAGAATTATACCAAAAAACTGCCGTCGATTTAGGGCTTGATTTACCCTATAACTTCATTGGCCAAAAAGATTGTATCCTCTTGAGTAAAAACGGCACCAAAAAAAAATATAACCTAACATTCAAATCGATTTCCCATCCGGAATCAGAAAATGAGAAAGTTTCGGTAATCACTTTAAATGACAAATCTGACCTAAAGGAAGCCGAAGAAAATCTTAGGCAATCAGAAGAGAGACTTAGAACTATTTTCGCAACAATTAACAACGGCATAGTTATGGTAAATGAAGATGGAGTTATTCAGGACATTGCTCCTATCTTTAAATTTCTTTTGTTCCAATACATTCCACTCGAAAAGAACGATTTTATTTTCTCCTTTCTAGATAGTCGGCACCAAGAACTGTTCTTAGATGTGCTTCGGGATGCCATTAAAAATCACGAAACAAAAACAAAAGAATTTGAATTTGAAATTCTAAATGTGCTTTATACATTTGAAATTCGCTTTATCCCGATCAGAAGACACAATCATTTTGAAAAAGTTGCAATGCTCGTTTTTTCGGATCGATCTGAAGCAAAAAGACTAGATCATCAACTTATTGAATCCATGAAATTTGCAAGCATTGGGGAAATAGCGGCTGGTCTTGCACATGAAATTAACAATCCGCTTCAAAGTGCATTACTATATCTTGATGACCTAATCGTTATTGGAGAGGAAGATCCAAATGAACGAAAAATGATTCTAAAAAAAATAGAATCTGCTAATATGCGAATTCGAGATCTGGTTCGAGCGCTCCTTGATTTGGGAAGAGTCGAAAGTCCAATACGTGATTTGGTCTCACCATATTACATTTTGGTGAGGTCAAGTGAACTCGTGGAAGTTAGTTGTAAAAAGAAAGGGATTCTATTTAGAAGGCATGCAGGCCCAAATTTGCCAGGTATCGTCGTACGTTGGCAGGAAATTGAACAAGTTCTAATTAATTGTGTCGTCAATTCAATCAATGCTATCTCAGAAATGGACCCGCAAATCGAAAATCCGAAAATAGAAATCGGAATTGATCTGGTAACACTAAACAAAAAAGATTGGGTAGTGTTTTCAATTGAAGATAACGGACCAGGCATGAGTGAAGAAGTGTTAGAAAAGGCATTTTTGCCTCTATATACGACCAGGCGGGATCGCCAAGGGACTGGCTTAGGTCTTTCCATTTCTAAAAAAATCATCAACGATCATGATGGAGATATAATCATTAAATCAAAATTAGGCGTTGGTACGAAAATAGATATATTCTTACCAGCACAAGTTGATGCAAATGGATAAAATTTTAATCATCGATGACGAAGAAGATATTCGTATAGCCTTGCGAAGAGTTTTGAGTCGTGAAGGATATGATATCGCAATAACGGATTCTGTTGAATCTGCGATAAACTTCATCAAAACCGACCCATCACTAAGCCTAATCATCTCAGATATTTTAATGAAGGGATTAAGTGGTATCGATCTAGTTAAGTTTGTTTCTGATTCCCATAAAAATCTACCTGTTATTCTCATCACTGGTAATCCTAATTTGAGCTCTGCGGAATCAGCGGTAAGATATAAAGCCTTTGACTATTTATCAAAACCGGTAGATCGAAACCAACTACTATCGGTAGTCAAAAAAGCAATCGAATCAAAATCAAATAAAGATATAGAACAAGAAAAATTGAACCAATCTGAAAAAATGGAAAAGGTTCTTCGATCACAATACCTTGATCTGAATCGACAAAATGCGGCCATACTAAATGCTACGAGCGATGCCGTAATTACAATCGATTCGAATGAAATTATAGTTTCTGCAAATAAAGCAACATTAGAAATGTTTAGATATCCTGTTTATTCTGATTTAATTGGTCAGAAACTAGACATTCTTTTTCATGAGTTTAAATATGAAAAGTACATGAATCAAGTTAAATTGGTGATTTCAACAAAAAACGATAGAGGCACCATACAACTAACTGACGTCACCCTACAAAAATGTGATGGTTCAACATTCCTTGCAGATATCGCAATTTGTTCTTACATCTTAGATGGCGACACGTACTTTACAGGTGTAGTTCGAGATGTGACTCAAAAAAAAGCAATGGTTGAACAATTAATTGATTCGGAAAGACGTGCCTTCCTTTCAACGGTTGCCGCTAGTATTGGTCATGAGATTAACAATTCACTCACAGCGATTCAGGGATTTACCGAAATGGCAATGCGTGAAAATGCCGACATAAACCTAAAAAATAGAGCTTTGCAGGTGACTATGAATCAAATGCAAAAGCTACAAGCTCTCACAACAAATTTACTGCTATTAGGAAAATCAAAAAATCTTAAAGCAGAAATAAATGAATCAATTGAAGTGAATGAATCAATTTCCGCAGTCATTGATGTCTTTCGTCAAACAGCACGTTTAAAGTACTGCCAAATCATTTGGAATCCTAGCGAAATCAAAACAAAGATTTTTGTAAGTCATGATCAATTCAGCATCTTACTATCTAATTTATTGCTAAATGCCGCAGACGCTACTAACAATTCTGGAACGATTACAATAAACCTTGAAGAAAAGGATCATCTACTTTTTTTGAACATTTCCGATAATGGAAAAGGTATGACGCCAGAAGTTTTGACTCAAATATTTGAACCATATTTTACAACAAAAGAACTAGGTAAAGGAACAGGTCTCGGCTTATTCGTAGTAAAACAAATTTTAGATTCATATGGGATTAAAATTCAAATTCATTCAGAGCCGAATATAGGAACAAAATTTACTCTGATATTTAACGAAGCGCCTGTCTGACATTTATCTAATGAATCATTTAACGGATCCAATAAGAACATTAATCGAAGAAAAGTATGGATTGAATACAACCATTCAACCTTTACAAGAAGAAGCATCCACTCGTCGATATTTTTCTATCTTGAATGGAGATCATGGTTCGAAATATGTGCTTTGCTTAGATCAAACTATCAATCAAGATTTCATTTTACTTTCGGAATTTTTGATAAAAAATCAAATAAGAGTTCCACGAGTTATCTACCAGAATGAACAATTAAATATAACGATACAAAGTTGGGAGGGATCGAAAGACTTTAATTCTTTGTCTTTGAAAGAATATAAGGGTCGTTTACCTACCGTTTTAAATTTAATATTGAAATTGCAAACTCTAGAACCGCCTTCTTTTGTAGCCAGTAGGAAGTTTGATACAGAAAAGCTAATGTTTGAAATCAATCTAACAATTGAAAAGTTTCTATTGATGGCAAAGCGATTTGATTTAGATACACAGTTAAGTAATGAAGCCAGCTCCTTTTTGGAAGAGAGTGCAAGATATTTAAATCAACACCCTGTAAATGTTTTTACCCATCGTGATTTTCATTCTCGAAACTTGTTACTTAACGATGAAGGGACATTTACTTTAATAGATTTTCAAGATGCAAGAATGGGTGTACCTCAATATGATTTAGCAAGTATAATCTATGATGCTTACTATCCTTTGCCTAGGGATTTCAGAAAGGAGATGATAGATTTCTTTCAAAAGAAAACAATTGGCGGAGATAAAAAATTTAAAGAAACATTTTATCTCCAAGCTTTGCAACGGTCATTTAAAGCCCTTGGAACTTACTTTCGAATGATTGTCGATCAAAATAACGATAAGTTTAAACCTTCTGTCATTACCTGCTTGGAACAATTGGAAGAAATAATCCAGATCGGAATGTTCTCTGATTCTTTATATATTTTTATTCGGTCTCTACGGAATGAATTTGCACGACATCCAGAATTTAAATCACCATCTAACTTATGAATGATTTCTTCTTTTTAGCGGCAGGATTTGGGAAAAGAATGCAAGAATGGACGCACTCCATTCCCAAACCTTTATTAAAAATTGACGGTATAACTTTCCTGGATTTTGCATTATACAATGCATGGAAATGGGGCGTACACAAGTCTTGGATAAATGTACACTATTTAGGTGATAAAATCATTGAACATTTGGAGAATTTTTCTGAGTTTCCGATCAAAATTTCATTCGAAAAAAAAGAAATTTTGGGGACTGCTGGCGGGATTCGGACTGCAATAGGAGCCGATTCCACACAAGATTTTATCGTTATTTATAATCCTGATACATTGTTATTCCCGTCAGAGACATTTCAAATTCGAAAACAACTTCCGGCGAATTCAAAAATTCATCTCTACTTGCAACCGCAACCACAAGAAACTAATAATTATACTAGAATATCAATGAGTGAGGATGGTAGACTTAGATTAGGTGAGGGGAATTTTTTTTATATAGGTTTAGCGCTTTTAGATCCGAAACTATTGGAGACCATTCCTCTACATTCAGTAGCTGATCTTTCTCCTATTTTCAAATTTGCAGCGGCAAACAACCAATTAACCGGTGAATTATTCGACGGAAACACACTCGATCTTGGAGAAAAGGAATTATACGAATCTTATCTCTCAAGATCGGTTTTTGGAGAAAATAAAGAAGATATTTTGCGTTTTGTTGATCGTTACCTCAAATGAGCGAGTATATGTTTTTTGCGATCCTCAAATCCTTTTTTACCTAACAGCGCGAACATATTATTTTTGTAATCTTCTACACCCGGTTGATCAAAAGGATTTACACCTAACATATATCCTGATATAGCACACGCATATTCAAAGAAATAAAGCAACTGACCCAATGTTTCTTCGGATAGAGTAGGCAGATTTAACTCCAGACAAGGCACCTTTCCATCACTATGTGCAACCAATGTGCCCAATACAGCTTGTTTCGTTACATCCAATAACGTTTTGCCAGCCAGATAATTTAAACCATCGCTATCATCATTCTTCTCTGTGAGATAAACATCTGACTTCGACGAATCGATTTGAATAACTGTTTCAAAAAGATTTCGTTCTCCGTCTTGAATGTATTGACCCATCGAATGTAGATCGGAGGTAAATTGAACGGAAGCAGGAAGGATACCTTTGCCACCCTTTCCTTCACTTTCACCGAATAATTGTTTCCACCATTCCATCACATAAGATAAATTAGGCTGATAGGCGACCATTATCTCAGTTTTTTTATCCAAAGAATAAAGAGCATTTCGGTAGCTTGCATACCTGCACGCTAAATTATCTTGTGGGTTGCCTGTCTCCTTGAGGTGATGAGACATTGTTTTGGCCCCTTCAACCAATTGGCTAATCGAAAATCCGGCGGCCGCAACGGGCAATAATCCGACTGGAGTTAAAAAAGAATAACGACCACCTACATCATCAGGAATTATAAACGTTGCGAAACCATATTCGTCTGACAATTTTTTAAGAGCGCCTTTCGCGCGATCCGTAGTTGAGAATACTCTATTTTTTACACCTTCCCTTCCGTATTTTCTTTCTAAGAGTGATAATAACAATCTGAAGGCGATAGCTGGCTCTGTTGTGGTTCCTGATTTTGATACTACATTGACTGAAAAATCTTTATCTTCAAGGAACGCTAATAATTTCGAATGATAATCTGAATCAAGATGATGACCCGCATAAAGAATAGTTACACCTTTTTTGGATGGTTCTAAGTATTGAAAAGGGGATGCTAGTGCTTCAATGATCGCTCTTGCACCTAGGTAGGACCCACCGATTCCTACAACGACTAGGAATTTTGAAGTTTTCTGAATTGTCTCAGCGGCTTCTCGAATGGTTTTGAGGTCCTCATTTTTGATGGACGACGGAAGATCAACCCAACCCAAAAATTCATTACCTAATCCAGATCTGGAATCTAAAGTCTCCTTAGCCTTCTTTGACTTTTGGAGAAACTCATCAAACAGGGTGTCATTTACAAAATTCTTTGCGAAGCGATCATTCAGCGTTATTTGAATCATTTTAGATTAACCTCAAAATAAGTTCAGCGTGAATTTCAAAAATGAGATGAAATTCGGTAGAAGTAAAGGAATTTTGTTTCGGTATGATCGATCCTTCAATTCTTTTCTCAACTTTCTCATCTAAATTTCCTTCATCTAATGAAACCATACGACATTTTTCCGCACCCGCTAGGATCAATATCATCGGTGAACATGTTGATTATTTAGGCGGATTGGTCCTTCCCGCTGCTATTGATTTTTCTGTTCATGCTCTCATTCAACGAAATGGCACTGATCAATTTCACTTATACTCCGCTGATTTTGAACAGCAAATCAAGATCTCGCGTCCCTTCAAAAATTCGAAGGATTTTCAATGGTCAGACTACATTCAAGGAGTGATAACTGAAATAGAGAAAAAGGGATTGAATGTACCTGGATTCAACCTTCTGCTAACTGGAAATATACCTCAAGGGGCGGGGCTGTCTTCATCTGCTGCATTGGAAGTCGTCGTTGGTTATGCGATTAGTGAACTTTTTCAACTAAACTTATCACGTGAATCGATTGCCTTAATTGGTCAAGCCGCCGAAAATAATTTTGTTGGAACTAACTGTGGTATTATGGATCAATTTATTATTGCTACAGGAAAGGAAAAATATTGTATTTCTCTCAACACTAGTTCTTTAAAATATGAATACCATGAATTCGACTTGGGGGAATTTGAGTTTTATTTAATCAACTCTAATGTTAAACATAGTCTGAAGGATAGCGATTATAATCAAAGAAGATTGGAATGTGAATCTGCTTTATCAAAAATTAAAAAATCTCATCCTAATGTAAAAGATTTATATTCTATCGATTTTCCGATTTCGACTGATTTAGGTCTCTCGCAGAATGAGTCAAAAAGAGTTGGTCATGTTGTTTCGGAGAAGATTAGAACAAATATAATAATCAATGCACTTCGCGATGGAAGTATAAATTCAGTAGGCAATGCGTTATACGAATGTCACTGGTCATTATCAAATCAATTTGAGGTTTCATGTCCTGAAACTGATTTTATTGTTAGTTCACTTAAAGCTGAAAATGCAACAGGTGCTAGAATGATTGGAGGTGGATTTGGTGGGTGTGTTTTGGTTCTAGATAAAATCAAAAACTTTTCTTCGACTAGTAGTATAATCGAAGAAAAGTTTGTAACCAAATTTGGACATCCTGTCAGCATCTATAAGTTTAAAATTGCCGATGGAGTTAAAGAATTATCCTAAAAATAGTTCGGAAAAAGAAATTTGAGTTTCTGAATTTGATCTCTGTTTTGTTTTTCCGGAGCCGTTACAATCGAAAATTTAGTACTTCCTTGTAAGGATTTATCATCACTATTTCCGAGGTGATCAATCAGTTCTGCTAAAAGTCGTTTTGCTGTCTCTGCATTTTTGCTTAGATTTCCGAGTACCATTTCTAATGTTACATGAGCTTCATCTTCTTTCCAGCAGTCATAATCTGTAGACATACAAACCATTTGATATAGTATTTCCGCTTCACGAGCTAATTTCGCTTCTGGTAACACTGTCATATTGATGATATCTCCACCCCAAGATCTGTACATATGAGATTCAGCCCGTGTTGAAAACAAAGGTCCTTCCATACAGATGAGGGTTTTATTCTTATGAATATTTAAATGAATTGCACTAGCAGCTTTTTCGACTTTTGAAGCCAAACTTGAAGAGAAAGGATCAGCGAAGGGAGCGTGACCAACCACACCGTTTTCGAAATAGGTTGCTGACCGAGATTTAGTTCGATCAATAATTTGAGAAGGAAGAACAAAATCTAGAGGATGTATCTCTTCTCTCAGGCTACCAACTGAACTGAATGCAATGATCTCTTCGACTCCGAGACTTTTTAACGCGGCGATGTTTGCTTGAGAGGGAACCTCGCTAGGATTTAGGAAATGACCTCGTCCATGTCTAGGTAAAAAAGCTATCTCTTTGCCCTTAAATTTACCTATGGTAATTGAATCAGAAGGTTTACCCCACGGTGTAACTGGAAAAACTTCTCCTTTAATTTCCATTCCATCTAGTGAATACAAACCTGTTCCACCAATGACTCCTATTTTTACCTGTTCTGACATCTTTTACCTCACAAGTTGCAAGATTATTTATCTCTTTTTGGTTGCATTCGTTTTTTTAAATGACAGACTTGCAATGCCTCTGGAGAAAAATAAATATCTATGAAAAAACTTATGTTTGTTTGCCTTATTTTCATTTCCTTTGCTTTCATTGGGTTGTTCGCTGAATCAAGCTTTTCCTTGTCTACAGAAGAAGATAGAAATTCTATCAGTGTGACTATCTACAATGGAGGAATGGGTTTAGTTCGTGAAACACGAAAGTTGACACTTCCAAAAGGTGTGAAACTACTTCGCTACGAGGATGTTGCTTCTCAAATTTTACCTCAAACTGTTCGAATCAAATCGGAGGATTCTCAAAAGCTGAAGATATTCGAACAAAATTATGAATACGATCTTATCTCGCATGAACGACTTATGGACAAGTATATAGGTAAAGAAGTAACAATTTACAGAGAACATGGCGAAAAAGAAGGTCAACCAACAAAAGCTACTTTAATTTCGAATAATGGAAGCCCTGTTTATAAAATTGGCAACGAAATTTCGCTTGGATATTTCGGAAGGGTTACCGTACCAACTTTACCTGATAATTTATTCGCTAAACCTACATTAGTTTGGAAATTAAAAAATGATGAGGAGAAAGAACAAACATTAGAGGTCTCTTATCAAACTCATGGTATGAACTGGTCTGCTGATTACATTTTAACCCTAGATAAAGAGGAATCACTTTCTTCCCTCAACTCTTGGGTAACTTTAACAAATACATCAGGGACCAGATTTACCAACGCAACCCTCCAACTTGTCGCAGGAAAAGTTCAGTTGTTAACAAATCGCCAGCCAGAATATGCTCCTATAACCAAGTCAGCTAGATACTCAAAAGAGATGGAATCCATGTCTGATGTAGCTCCTGAATTCCAGCAAGAAAACTTATCAGAATACTATTTGTATACTTTGGATCAACCAACTACCATCGGCTACAACCAAACGAAGCAAGTTCAGCTTTTTCAAACAGATAATGTAAACATCAAAAAGTATTTTGTATTTGAAAATTTACCAATGTACGAAGGTAACGAAAAGAAATTTAATAACGCAACTGTTAAGTATATCTTCAAAAACGACAAGAAAAGTAATCTAGGAAGGCCACTTCCGTCTGGAACTGTTCGCGTTTTTAAAGCAGACTCCAAAGGAAGACAACAGCTGTTGGGTGAAGATACGATTGATCATACACCTGAAAATGAAGACGTAAAGATTAAAACCGGACAGGCCTTTGATGTTGTTGCCAATGGCAAACGGATGTCCTATGAAGAATATAGACTATCTAGTGGTTTTAAAGCCTCCTACATGGCCGAGATCAGGAATCGAAAAAAAGAAGATATTGAAGTACGTTTTTATGCATCACTTTACGGTGATTGGAATATTTCCAAATCGAGTCATAAATTCTCAAAAGAATCTTCCACACGAGCTTTTGCTGACGTGGCTATCAAAGCCGGCGAAACCGTTAAGATAGAATATACGGTTGATACAAAGTATTGACCTATCAATTCTTCCTCAGATTAGAATTGACAAGTTCATGAACTGAAGATAGTTTGATATTAAACTAATGGGAACTAAATTTAAAGGTTCAAAAAAGGAAGTCCAAGCGCTCGATACATTTATAAAACTGAATCGAGCGACGGAATCGCTATCAGCTAGGGTTACGGCTGACTTCTCTAAACTGAACATTTCTGAAAGTCAATTTGGAGTTTTAGAATCACTGTATCACTTAGGTCCTCTTTGTCAAAAAAGTCTCGGTAGCAAGATTCTTAAGAGTACCGGTAACATAACGCTCGTAATCGACAATCTCGAAAAAAGAAATTTAGTCGAACGAGTTAGAGATAACAACGATCGGCGATTCATCACCATCTATTTAACATCAGACGGTAAAAATCTTATCGAAAAGATTTTTCCAGATCACGTAAAAAGAATTACAAATGAATTCTCAATTCTAACGGCGGAAGAGCAAGATATGTTAGGTAGGATTTGTAAAAAGCTCGGTAAACGTGAAATATAAAACAATCTGTTTTACTCGCGATAATCCATAACCAACCGAAATCCAGCACGCCTATCCTCTGATAAATTTGGTATACCACCATAAGAACGAGCGATTGTTGTAGCATTTTTAGAATTTTCAGAAAATGATCCACCTCTTACTACTTTGTATATCTTTCCATAAGAAAAACTTTGTAAGTGATGTCCGGGATAAAGTTCATACCAGCTGGAAGTCCATTCTGGCGCATTTCCGCACATACCGATAGCTCCATAGGGACTTTCCCCTTCTTTTGACAATTCATAGACTGAGACGGTCTTCCGCTGGTTGCTCTCACGAGTATTGCAGAGAAGCGGATCAAAATCATCGCCATATGGATATTTGGTTGTGATATTCTGAAAATAAATTGTTTCATCTCGATTCGTATTTTGAATCACTCCAGCACCACGTGCTGCTTTTTCCCATTCAAATTCGGTAGGAACTCTCTTGCCCACCCATCGTGCATACTTTTCAACTTCGCGATATGTAAGGTTTATTACTGGGTGGTTTTCTTCACCGGCAGGGAACCGACCATCAATCCAATGAGGAGGTGTGATTGTATTAGTTTGATCTGTAAAATATTTATATTCCTGATTGGTAACTTCGTACTTATCAATATAGAAAGAAGGAAGCTCTTTCAACGAACCAATATTCGGTTCATTAAAATAAGGATTAAAGTTATCTTGAGACGCGTCATTTCCTTGTCCATAGAGGAAAAGACCACGACTAACCAATACCATTTCTTTTCTATCTTTCGGATGTATTACTATTTTTCTCGGAGGTGTTGATCTTCCCTTAAAGAATTGATTGGGTTCTACATAAAAGTCCTCGTCCACATAATCAGCAATGTAGGTGTCAGTCGTAATGGATGAAATTTTTGAGTTTGGATCGGGTTTATAATCTCCCTTCAAAATTACTTCAAAGAAATTACTTTTTTGAGTAATCCTCTTCTCTTCAAATACTGATTCTCGTAATATGAAAGAACCCACATTTAATTGGGTTTCTTTTTGTTTCACTGGATAAACTTTATTGACTACAAATAAGTTTTGTAGCTCATCTACGCTCTTTTTTGCGATTTTTTGATTTCTATAAATGCGAATTTTGATCCATAAACGATTTTTATAAACCCCTACTACTTCTCCTCGCCACGCCAAAACCTTTTTTTTGGTAGTGGCAAACGGGGAAACATCATCGGCTTGTTCTTCTTCTGGTCCTAGCTCTTGAGCAAGTACGACCAAATTAAATGTAAATAAAATAAGCAGAAAATAAATTGCTCTGTACATGATCTCTTTCTTTAGTATCGACCTGTTTTCAAAAACCTTTTGATTGAAATTTTCCAAGCATGTGTACAATTACCCCCAAGGAAATGTAAGGCTTTGCTAGAATTTCAATACAAACGAGAAAAAGATAACATTCTGATTTCTTTGAAAACGGATTCAACTCAGTTTGGAACGTTTCACCGCATAGCGACTATTATTTATGCCTTAAAATTAGACATTCTCTCTGGAGAATTAGGCACTGTTGAGGAAGAAGGTGTCAGGTTTACAGTCGACTCGTTTTTGTTGCAGACCGAGGACAATAATGTAACCCAAGCATCATTTCAACTCGGCGTGATGATGGATTCACTTTTTTCTAAAAATGCCAAATTTGAGGAAATCCTGTCCAAATTACAAATTCAAGAACCAGCTGTTTCCACATTTTTTAAGGAAAATCCAGAGTTTATCTTTTCTGACATTTCGGAAAAAGGAGAAACATGTTTGTATTTGGAATCGAGTGCGGGAAGAGGTTTGCTTTACTATGTTTCTCGTATTTTAATGGAAAACGAAATAAACATCAACTCAGCCATCATCGAAACGGATCCAAAAACAGGACGCGCAAAAGATAGCTTTTATCTAACTACGAAAGAGGGTGCCATGTTCGCATCAACTGCGTTAGCAGAAAAGATACGAAATCAAATCTTGGCACCCATCCAAAGCTCAAATTAGTTTTTACAAACTACTTTATGCTTTTCTGTTTTCGGAAGGCTAGTCGCTTTTCCAGATTTTAGATTAAATCCGAATCCCTTCGTATCATTTGCAAAACTTCTAGTCCAAAAAATATCTCCAGTCTTTAACTCACTTGGAGCATCTTTTAGAATTTCTGCAAATTCTTGCTTTGAAGGTAAAACGGCTCCCATTTTTTCACAATAGGTATTTGCTTCGTCCCATTTTTTTCCCGTTTCTATCTTATCTACAGCAAATTTTTGAGTTACTGTGACAGGAGGTACTTCTTCCACTTTTTCAACTTTCACTTCAGGCTTTACCTGTTCTTGAGTCTGTGGAGTAGGGGTTGTTGCAGTTGCCGATGGTTCCGCTTTTTTTCCAGTATACTTCGCATAACCGAGGTAACCGATCGCGGCTACGCCTGCTAATACTAGAAATAGGTAGATTCCATTACCTGATTCACTTTTTTGAGGAGTGTCGATGGAATTAGTTGTTTCCGCTTGAAGAGATGCTTGTACGCTTGCGTCGTTCGTGTATAGTGCGGCTGATTCGTCTATTACTGATTGATTTTTTACCGACGTTGATTTCTTCTTTGCTGCTTGTTTTTTTGGAGCAGCTTTTTTCTTAGCGGCAGAAGATGATTTTTTCGTTGCCATAATGAATATCCTTATTGCCGAGACAATGCTTATATTAGTTATCTCAAGGAAATCAAAAAAGCTAAAGAAGTTCTTTCAAAATTTGATTTTTTTTCATTTTTTTTTAAGTAGATCGGACTTTTCCAATCGAAAAGATGCACATAGATGAAACAAATTCGAATCGGTCTGATTGGTGTGGGAGTTGTGGGCTCTAGCCTACTTCAACTCATTGAAAAAAATAGAAGGACCATCCAGGATCGCAACCAACTGGATCTTGAAGTCGTGGCAATTGCTACACGCACTCCATCCAAAGTCAAAAATTTATCAAACTTACAAATTTCTACCGACCCCCTTTCCATTCCAGACATTCCAGAAGTAGATGTAGTCATTGAACTTATGGGAGGAACCTCAATCGCCTTTGATCTCGTAAAAAAATCGCTTAAAAATGGCAAAACTGTCATTACGGCAAACAAAGCCCTACTCTCAGAAAAAGGTGATGAACTCTTTGCAATCGCATCAGAAAATTCAATGGAAATTGGTTACGAAGCAGCGGTGGCCGGATCCATTCCAATCATTCGTACCTTAAGGGATGGTCTGGCCTCATGTGAATTTGAGGTGATCTGTGGCATTTTAAATGGTACTACAAATTTCATACTTACGAAAATGGAGGAAGAAAATTGGGATTATGCTCATGCTTTGAAAGTTGCTCAAGAACTTGGATTTGCCGAAGCTGATCCAACCTTCGATGTAGAAGGAATTGACGCTGCCCACAAGATCTCTTTGTTGGCTTCCCTAGCATATCGCCAAAAAGTTCCATTCAGTAATGTGAAAATTGAAGGCATTAGCAATTTAAAATCAATTGATATTCAATCAAGCAAAGCTCTCGGATACAGAATTAAACTTCTTGGCATATCGAAGAGAGTTGGTAATGCAATACTAACAAAAGTTCATCCCACACTGCTTCCTCTCAATCATCCTTTGGCTAACGTAATGAATGAATCAAATGCTGTGTATTATAAGACTGCCGAAGCCGATTCAGGAATGATCACGGGAAAAGGAGCAGGAGGATTACCAACCGCTAGTGCCGTACTTGCAGACCTAATATACTATGGGTCTCGAAACGGATTACAAAATCAAACTATTGAAAATAATGTTTACAAACCTTCGGAACAAGCTCAATACTCAGAGAATTTAGTAAGATATTATCTTCGATTTTCAACCGTTGACAAACCAGGTGTATTATCCGAAATTGCTCACATATTAGGAAAAAACAATATATCGATCGCCTCAGTTCAACAAAAAGAGTCAGAAACCGAACCTGTTCATGTAATTGTAGTCACTCATGAATCTACAGAAGGAAATTTTCAAAAATCTATCCAAGAAATAGATCAACTTTCTGCCTTCATAAAAGAAAAGACCATTGCGATTCGACTTCTCGAAAATCTTAATTCAAAGTAAATAGTTCATGAGTAATTTAGAATTTTCTTCTCTTAAGCTAAAAATTGAAACGAGAACAGTCGGAAAGGATCAAGTTGTCCTTCTCATCTTTGATGGTCAAATTACGAATACAAACGCTTATGAAATAAACGAAAAAGTGAATGAAATTTTTCAGAATAATATCTATAATTTGATTTTAGATTTAACTTACCTTCAATATATAAATAGCATCGGTGTCTCTACTCTTCTGAGTATGATAAAAATAGTAGAGCAACATCAGGGAAGAATGTATATCGGAGGATTAAATCCATTTTTGGACAATGTCCTTAAACTTATGGACATACCCAAACAGATTAAGATTTTTCCAACTTCTGATTTAGCGATCGCTAACTGGAAATAACTTTAGTAGGCTTACGTTTCTCATTCCAAAGTCTGTTTTCAATTATATCTAAAAGTTCAGGCAGACCTAACTTTTTTGCTGCTGATACCAAGATTTCACCAACTTCATGCATACTATGAATTACTTCCGGATCGACCTCATCTACTTTATTATAAACAACTAATCTCGGTATTTCGTGTAAGTGTAGACTATTAAGGATGCCATCGACTGCTTCCATTTGTTCTTCAAAATTTGGGTTTGATAAATCAACAACGTGGAGAAGCAAATCTGCATCGCCTAATTCTTCAAGTGTAGCCTTAAAAGCCATAGAAAGATCGGGTGGTAAATCGTGAATAAATCCAACTGTATCAGATATTATGATTTCTCTTTCAGCAGGAAACCTAATTCTTCTAGTTGTAGGATCCAGAGTTGCGAACAATTTATCCTCTGCAACGACTTCAGAGTTTGTCAAAGCATTTAGTAGCGTAGACTTACCTGCGTTTGTATATCCGACTATAGCTACTATTGGAATTTCATTTTTGGCTCTAGCTTTCCTATTTAACTCTCTTCTTTTTCTTAGTGAATCTAGTTCGTTTTCAAGACGTGTAATTTTTTCTTCAACTCGTCGATTGCCAATTTCTAATTTTGTTTCTCCTGGTCCTCTTCCACCTATTCCACCAGTTAAGCGAGACATATTATCATCTAATTCTGACAATCTATTTTTCAAGTATTTCAATTGGGCTAGTTCTACTTGTAACTTTCCGTCGCGTGATTTTGCATTTTTCGAAAATATATCTAATATTAGTTGAGTACGATCAATTATTTTAAGGTCGCTAAGATCGGAAATCTTCTTAGCTTGAGCTGGAAGTAATTCAAGATCAAAAATCAATAATTCAATGTCTTTGTGAACGGATTTTAGAATAATTTCCTGCAGTTTTCCCTTTCCCACAACTGTTGAGGAATCTGCGGGTTTCTTTTGCATATAAGTATCTACAACATGAATACCAGCCGTTTTACACAATTCCTTCAGCTCGGCCATAGAGTGCTCTGGACTTCTCTTCATCTTTCTGGGTTCATATACACCGACAAGAAATGCTCTGTTTTGTAATTGAGCTTCTTTTAAATTTGAATTCTTTTTGGTAAACTCAGATTCTAAATCGGTTATAATGTCCGCATAACCTTCTTTTAACTGGCCTGGAAATTCTTTATTTTGTACAATCCAAGGATTATCTGCATCTGGATCAGGATTGATAAATGCGGAATAATAAAATCGTGGTATTCCATCTTTATCAACCACGGCTGCAGTGATAGAATCAAAACGATTTAAAACTAAGTCCATCAAGTCTTCTTGGTTTAAAGCCTCATCCTTAAGATGAATGTGAAAATAACGAAGCCCTCGGAGTCTTGATTGTGCAACTCTGAATCGATCTAAATGAGGTATTTCAATCGATGCATCGCTACCCACCATTAAATGTGTGACATAACCAGACCGGTCTATCAAAAATCCTACCTGGCGTTTGATTTCGACAGACACCTCGCCCGCTGCCCGAGCAAACTCTTGCGTAATGATGGAATCGCTCCGAAGCCGCCTTTCTGAGAGCGATTTGAGCTTTTTTATTTGATTTGGCTTAAGACCAGCTAAATTGCCGCTAATTTTACTTATGGTTGCATACCGATATAGATAGTATGGAAATAGGCTCTCACAAAAAAAATCTGGGTCAAGACATAATTTCACTCCTCGGCCTGGCTATCATCCTAATCGCTATTTCGAATTGTTCTTCTGCCAAACCTTTTCAATTAACAAACGTTTCGCCAAAGTATAAGGAATTTGAGGGCAGTAGCTTAGATCCAAATAAGCGAAAACCATCAAATTTATTAATAACAAATAACTCAATGTATGATGAGTTTTTTATAGTGTCCAAAAAAACGATTCAGACGCTTGAATTTGGTGAGAATGTTGCACTTCAAGCAGAAACAAAAAAGACGACTGGTCTACCACTCCAAACGGAGATGAATGCAAGCGCACTTTTGATTGAAGATCTACCAAAATTGATTTCAGAGATACCTTCCCTTCAAAAAAAATGTATCGATCTAATAGAAAACTCTCCGAACGACTTTGATGGACCTACTTTGAGATCCGTGAGTATAGAATTAGAAAATACACAGGAAGGGCTGAATGTTTATGCGACAAAAGCCGACCGAATACTTCAATCCTTAAAAAATCTAAGATCAGATAGCAGTAATTATGTGGAATCAAAAAACAAAGGGGATGTTTTAGTAGATAATACTACGATACAAGAACCTAAGAATGATCCCGTTATATATGAAGAAAAAAAAGATGCTGTAAAGAACGAAAAGCCAACCAGAATAGATAATAAAAATAATCCAAAGACACAAAAGATATCTATTAACCGTATACCTAAACGTAGTAAGGTTACAGGATCTGCAAAAGACTTATTTAAAGAAGAAGTCAAAGAAGTTGAAGATAATCTTACCGAAGAGGAAAGACGCGAGCTTGATTACACGGAAAAAATCAGAAGTGGACTCGTAGAAGTTTTTAAATGGGAATATTATAAAAATTCAAAAAAGTTAGAAAATATTTTATTAACTTATCCCATTCCGCGAGTCAGATCTGCCGCAGCTTTAGCATTAGGTAGAATTAAAAGTGGGAGAGTATCTCTTCAAAAAGCAATCGACAAAGATGGTTATCAAGTTCGTCCAGCGGCATACAAAGCTTTGTCTGATATTGGCCATAAAAGTTCTTTATCCTATTTTATTTCTGGAACAAAAGCAGAAGATATTGAAGTTATTGCGGCAAGTTTTGAAGGTCTCGGAAAAACGCGCGATCCTGCAGGACGAGAGATGATAATTTCTCAGGGATTGAACTCAGAATATGTATTGGTAGTTGCAAGTTCTTTACGTGGTCTGGCTTATAATCAAATTCCTGGCGATGTAACTCTCATTGAAAAATTTTTGCGATCTTCTTCAGAAAGTGAAATCAAAGAAGCGGCTGTGGAAGCATTGTCGATTCACAGTTCAAGAGAATCATTGAGAGTATTGGAGGAAAATGTCAAAGGACAACCTGAACTTGCCACTAAAATTTTAGAAGCTATTGGTAAAAATCAGAGTTTATCCGCCACTTTCTCACTTATCCGATTAAATGAATCCATCGAAGATGAAAAATTATCTAGATTGATAGGTGAACATCTCTTAAGAAAAAAAGCGTTTGGAAAATATGCATTTATCCTGGTTGAGGATGACTTTTTAAGACAAGAGCCGAATGAACGCTCAAAGCCTATTGCATATGTTAAATCCAAAGACGTAGCTTTCGTGTTAGATGAAACGAAAAAGGAATTTGCTGTCAGAATTAATGAAGATATAGTAACTGATAGGTACATACATTTGAAGATTGAGTCTACGATACCTGGAAGCAAGAACCCGTATGTCGATGGCTGGATATTTTCACCAAAGGTTGAGTTGATAGAAGTGAAGAAGCTTTCTGATCCGTCAAAAGGAAAATACTCGAATCTAAAAACAGGAAAGCATCAAAATATCTTTAATCCGAAGGAAAAGGAAAAAGATGGATCAAATTAGTGCAATTAGATTGGAGAAGATAGTTCCTTAGATTTTTGAGTTGGTATCCATAAGACTTCTCCCTTTTTAAGGGGAACTTTGGGTATCATCCAATCCAATCCACAAAACCAAGTTAAAATAAACTTGGAAATACCCATGACTCCCCAGACATCAAAACCAGTTGAAGCAATTACCATTACTCCCTTATATCCTGTTTTATAGATTTTTCTCATCATCCAGAGACCAGAGGTTTGAGATTCCATCGTGATATCAGAAATGATCATGTCAAAGTCAGATGTTTTTGAAAACATTTCAAACCCAAGCTTCGCATTAACGGCACGTTCGGTCGATATCCCTTTCGCATGAAAGTAATTTTGTAGATTTAAGGCATATCTATCATTATCATCTACTATTAGAATTTTTTTCACATTTGCACCTCAGCATCCAAAAATTGACTATCGTATAACTTTTTATAGAGTCCATTTTGAGACAATAGTTGATCATGATCGCCCATTTCTTTAATTTCACCTTCTTCCACTACCACGATATTCTTTACTCTACGTATTGTTGAAAGTCGATGTGCAATAATAAAAGTAGTTCTATTTTTGAATAATCTTTCTAGAGCTCTAGTAACAAGTCTTTCTGATTCAGCATCTAACGCACTTGTTGCTTCATCCAATATCATAATCTCTGGATTTCGCAACAAGGCTCTTGCAATGACTAGACGTTGCCTTTGTCCACCGCTCAAATCTAAACCTCTTACTCCAATCATAGAATCATAACCATGCTCCATCTTTGTTATGAAATCATGAGCATTCGCGAGCCGAGCTGCTCGAATGATATCACTACGAGTCGATGAATTAGTTCCATAAGAAATATTATCAGCAATCGTACCATGAAAAAGAAATATTTCTTGAGTAACGATACCGATTTTACTTCGCAATGATTTTAAGGTAACATCGCGAATATCGATTCCATCTACCAAGATTCTGCCTTGCGTTGGGTCAAAAAATCTTGGTATCAAATCCATAAGTGTCGATTTTCCACTACCACTAGTTCCGACAAAAGCGTACGTTTCGCCCTTTTGGACTTGAAGGTTGATACTTTTTAGTATTTCTTGATTTGTGCCTGGATAAGCAAAGTGGATGTTTTCAAAGGAAATTGAATGTTTTATTTCATCTAATGTTTGTTTACCAGATTCTTCTTCGATTTCGGAATCCCTATCAATGATTTCGAATATTCTTTTTCCCGCCGCATTGGCCTGTGTTATTTTACCTACCATTTGCGAAAGTTGGGTTAGCGGTCTAAGTAGAAATAAAAGGATCAGTAGGAAAGTCATAAACTCTCCTTGTGTAAATTTACCCGCATAGATAAATTTTGCACCTAACGCAAAATAGGCAAGAACCACAATTGAGGATGTCAATTCGACTAAACTGGGTGCCATTTGAAGATAAAATTGACCTTTAAAGTTTCGCCGAAATACTTTGTGATTGATAGTTTTAAACTTTACGATCTCTGCCTTCTCTTGTCTGAAGGTTCGAATAACTTTGATACCCGATATAAATTCTTGAATATGGCCATTTAAATCCGCCAAACGTTCTTGTAATCTTGTTGTGGCGCTTGATATCTTTCTTGTAAATAAAGTTACCGGAAGAATCACAACAGGTATTGTTATACAAGCGAGTATTAATAACTCTGTATTCATATATATCAAAATCAGTAAGTGGGTAATTACATAAAAAAAGTTTATAGTTGCGTCACGAAAGTTGCTAGAGATTACAGCGGCAACGATCTCGGCATCATTGATCACTCTACTCATGATCAAACCTGTTTTTTCTTTATAAAAATAGGTGAGAGGTAATCTTTGAACCTTTTGAAATAGTTCTTGGCGGATATCACGGACAGCCATATAACCCGATGTTGCAATGTAATAAACCGAAATGAGATAAGTTAGCATCTTTAGAAGATACAATGGAAACACTGCGATACAAACCGTCCAGACAACCTCTTTTGGTTCCATATCTTTTGTAAATTCGTTGAGCCTTAGCTTAATCGAAATGATAACTCTTTTAATTTTATCTAAGCCATCTAAGAACTCTGGTCCCATGTAAATTTCTTCAACGAGTATGGTTTTTTCCGGGTTGGTTAGCTCAAAGTGCAGTCGTTTGGTGGTATCCCCACCGAGAGAATCAAATAAAGGAACGAGCGAAGTTAATGAAATACCATTCAAAATAGCAGTTAATAGTGCGAATACGATGCCGAGGGTAAAGCGACTCTTGTATTTAAGAGAATAAGACATCAATCGAAGAAAGTACTTCATTTATAGAGCCAGCTCACAAAAATTTTGAATTAATGTTTTTCCATGTTCAGTGAGTATGGATTCGGGATGAAATTGAA
>JAPZRK010000001.1 GCA_027531445.1 Leptospira sp. | reverse complement strand
GTTTTTGTTCTACATCAAAAGCTTTCATTTCAATACTTTCCAATTTTGCAGTATCAATAATTAACACTCTAAAATTGGATCAACATGAATATTTCAACCTTTTTTGAAAATGTCACCGCCATGTATGGCGAAAATCTACTTTGGTATGCAGGATTCGCATTTCCATTTTTCATTATCTTTTGGATAGTAGGAAAAAAGTACTTCAAAAAAATAAGAATTCAGGAAACAGAGAGAGCTAACGTTAATCATTTTAAACACGATCTTGGTTTTTCAGCAAGTACATTTTTAGTTTTTGCTATCATGGATGTTTTCCTTTTATATTCAGAAAGTAAGGGCTATACTAAACTCTATTTCGATATTTCCGACTATGGGTACGTGTGGTTAGGGGTTAGTTTTTTTCTTGTGCTTTTTATTGACGATATGTTTTTTTACTGGAGCCATAGGGCTATGCACTTACCTCGTTTTTATAAATTCTTTCATAAGGTACATCACGAAAGTACTGACCCTTCGCCACTAACAGCATTTGCTTTCCATCCTTCAGAGGCAATTATAGAAAATATGATGCATTTTGTTTTGCCGTTTTTGTTACCTCTACATTTTGGAACTATAATTGCCTGGCAAATCTTCTCTATGCTAAATAATGTTTTAGGACATTTGGGTTATGAAATCTACCCTAAAATTTGGGTAAAACTTCCAATACTGCAGTTCAAAACTGCCTCTACCCATCACAATATGCATCACCAATTATTCAATGGTAATTATGCTTTGTATTTTACTTGGTGGGATAAATGGATGGGGACTGAATTTAAGGACTATGAAAGCCGCCACGAACAAATTTTTGAACGTAAACACATCAAAAAATCAAGCGATGGTTTGTATTTACTTACTGTATCTGACATCAGGAAAGAAGCAAATGAAGCCTTTACCATTGAGTTTGTTAATGTACCTTCTGTTTTCAGAGATTATTCGGCAGGGCAACATCTCACTATTAAAGTCAATAGACATGGAGAAATACTATATCGTACTTTTTCCATTTCATCAGTTCCCAATGCTGGTAATTCATTGACTTTGACTATCAAAAAAATAAAAGACGGAAAAGTAACGAATTATTTAGCTGATAGCTTGAGGGTTGGCGATACTTTGGAAGTTACAGCACCTTCAGGACAATTTTTCATCAATCCTGAACCTGCCCACCAAAAACACTATGTAATGATAGCGGGTGGAAGTGGTATCACCCCCATTTATAGCATGATAGGTGCGATTTTAAAGTTTGAACCCAAAAGCAAAATTACTTTACTATATGCTAACAGAAATTTAAACAGCATTATTTTCAAGGAGAAATTAGAGCAATGGACAACAGAATTTTCTACTCAATTTGAAGTCAAACACTTTTTGAGTGAAGAGGAAAATCCTAAAAAAGCCATCAAAGGTTATATTACAAGAATTTTTTTGGAAGAAATGCTGAAACAATATGGTAAAAGCAAATTAGATTTTTACCTCTGCGGTCCAGAAATCATGACCAATAAACTGTTGGACGATTTGGCTTCCTTAGGTGTAGCAAAGGATAAAATTCATCGAGAGCTATTTTTGATCACAACCCAAACTCAAGAAAGTGCATCGCAAAAAGCACAGGTTTCTGCAAAAGTACTAAGCAAAACATATCAATTCGAAACACAAGATGGAAAAACCATATTACAAAGCGGTATAGAG
>JAPZRK010000006.1 GCA_027531445.1 Leptospira sp. | reverse complement strand
GGCAACGTCCTACTTCCACCCCCAGACGCTTTTCCGCTCCGCGGGCGTCTGTCCCAGTCCTGCTCCCTATGGGTCGCAGGCCTATCATTTCGCGAACCATTCCACCTAATACGGTACTATTGGGTTCGCTCAAAATCTATTTGTACATAAAAAAAGCCAACCGATCGGTTGGCTTTTTTGGGTAATAATGACTAACCCGGCAACGTCCTACTCTCCCATTGAGCGAACCCAATAGTACCATCGGCGATGAGAAGCTTGACTTCCGTGTTCGGAATGGGAACGGGTATGGCCTTCTCTCCATAATCACCAGGAGTAATTACCATACTGCTGGTGACGAGCTCAGAGTCAAGCCTCTTAATAAAAAATGATTCGAATTTTTACATTCCGATATCGTAAGTTACGCCAAATTTGATTCCAGAAATTTTGATCCTTTCTTCATTTGTTGTGGAGAGATACTGACCTAATGTGGCGATTTCACTTATACCGTTCGATCCAATCACGAACGAGAGAGGAGATTCACCTTTGGTTTGGATTCTTTCCTGATCTAAGGATGCGAACAAACGAAGATTTTGACCGATTTTATAACTGCCACCTAAGGACAGTTTTTGTGAAGAGAAAACATATCCGCCGTTAGAAAAAGCATAACCTACAGCACCGTTAGAAATGGTGATCATTTCGCTATTGTATTCACCTTTCGTTCGAAATAAAAACGGTCCATACACGAGCATATCGGCAAAAAGGGTTACATCCGCATTCAAATCATATTCAAATGAGGCTCCCAAAAGCCCAGACATAGCCCTAGTCGCTACATTTTGTGTTCCGTAAAAAACTGGATTGCCAGCGCCTAGATAAGTACCGTCAAAATTCTGTGACATGGTTCTTAATACATACTTTGGTAATATTCTAAAATTCGGTAGTACGTTCAAGGTTACACCTAAATTGATGTCGCTAAAGCCCAGGCCGGATCTACCATCTTTGATTCCGATTCCTGCAGGGTATATCGACCTCCATTCATTGTTTCGACCAAAGGCATTCAAGTGTAACCCGACGAATGCATTGGCTAGGAGCCCGCTCCCGAGTGAATGGTAATAATCCGCACCGAGTTGATTGATTAGGCTCAATCCTCCTGTTCCCTTCCAGTCTTGGTTGATTTGGGCTCCAAAGTAATCTGCGAATGTAGTTCTTTTTTCTATGTCCGTCTTAAAAGACCCTAAGAACAAACCTCCACGTAATCGTAACGCATTCCCTTCCACTTTCCCTTGCGCAGAAAGCACTGACGTAAGGAAAAAAAGAATAAAAACGATGGTTTTGATCCTATTTGTTATCATATATATTTACCTACTCACTCGTACCAGTGCTGGAACGATCCATTTGAGACAAGGAGAAAAAAATCAATTTCCTAACACTGTTAAATGAAATATTAGTGCAGCATGCAATAAAAAATCATTCGAAAGCAATCAATTTGGATTGAATGAAATTTCGATATCTGTTGGAATTACACAATCAATTCTCGGCATCAGGCAACATTGACAAATTTAAGGACGTATTCATGAATTTTAATTGGTTAGAATGGTCTTATCATTCCATCGGTGTGTTTGCAGCTTTTGTCATTATACTCATCATGAGTGTTTTCCTTCTCACAAAGCGGGACAAAACCACCGCTACATGGGCTTTGGCCGCAATGTTTACAGGCTATGGTCTTATGCTTTTGGGTTATGTCCTTGCCTATTCAGTCAATGCCCCTTGGGGAGCATACCACCGTTTTGTAACGATGTGCGCACTCTTTGGCAATGCAGGGATGATTTTATTTGTTTATACCTTCCCAAGGTTCGATAAACCGAAAGAAGCAAAAATTGCGATCCCGATTCTTTTAACTCTCATATTTATTGCCTACTTGGAATTTGTTTTTACTGGTTTAAAACTAGAGATAATATATAATTACACGGCTCACTTCTATACCATCGATTACGGTGCAAACCAGGCAGTCATTCTTCTCATCACGCAAGCGTTTCCCCTAACAGTACTCATTCGAAGAACGATCAGCTATTCAGAGTATGACGGTTTCTTTTCAAAATGGCTCACAAAACCGAATACAGGCTCCGAACTTCCTCTTCACTATCTGGCTCGTTTTTTGGTAGGTTGGATCAAATTTATCAATCCAAAAGGTAAAGATGCACATGCCTGCAAAAGTTTTTCCAAAGCGATTATCATATTTCTCGTCATAGCAGTTACAAATGTTCTCAATAAACTAGGTATCATCTCTTATGATGTCTACGCATTTATATATGCGAATGTTACCTTACTTATATGTTTTTACTTTATGATCACCTATATCAACAATTCACCAGAACCTACTACTTTTATGGTGAAATTGGTTGGAGTGAGCCTTGTAACCGTACTACTTGTATTAGGTCTCGTTGGAAATATTACATTAACACTTAGCGAAGAAGAATATGACAGCCAAAAAAGAGCAGAAATCTTAGGATCAAAACTTTATATCATCGATAAGAAGTTTAGCTTCATTTCAGAAGATATTGAATACATCATTCAAAAACCTGCAAAAACAAGTGTATTTGAAGAAGATTTGAAATTAGCTTATGCAAGACATCCCGAATCATTTACGTTAGAGACGGTCAAAAGAGATGATAAAAAGAACAAAGACCTTCTTTTAAAAGAAACTTTAACCAAAATTTTAAAAGCGAATGGTAGAAACATCACAAAAGACATACCTACTCCCGAAGAAACCAAGGAAGCTATTCTACAATTCCAAAAGTCAAGACAGTATAAAAATTTGGAAAAGTCTTATGCTGAAGACCTAACTAGGCTCTATAGAACGGCAGGGGAAAGATTCACTCATTATGATTTTACTAGTGGCGATATAAAATACGAGGTTGGATTTTCATATAACGAATATCGCAAACATACAAATGACAATGCGATCAAACTGATCTATATCATTTTCCTTACAACGTTGATGATCATCATCGTATTCCCAAGATTTTTCTTATCAAGCCTTGTAAAACCACTCAACGATCTTTTAAAAGGTGTAACAAAAGTAAACGAAGGAAATTTGGACATCAAAGTACCAATCAAAGTTCAAGATGAGATTGGTTTTCTTTCTGGTTCTTTCAACTCGATGGTTGACTCTATCAAACAGGCTAGACAAGAACTTCAAGACTATGCCGAAAATCTTGAAGAGAAAGTAAAAGAACGTACGAAAGAAGTGCAAGAAAAGATGGAAGAAGTTCAAAAACTCAAAGTCCAACAGGACGGGGATTATTTCCTAACTTCTCTCTTAGCAAAACCTCTATTTTTTAATGCCAATAAATCAAAATTAGTTCCCACAGAATTTTTGATCCGACAAAAGAAAAAATTCGAATTCAAAAATAAGACCGCAGATTTGGGTGGTGATATCTGTATCACTGGAACGCTTAAGTTCGGTACCCCTGACAATTACAAATCCTACATCCTTGCAATGAATGGTGATGCGATGGGGAAATCGATGCAAGGTGCCGGTGGCTCTCTTGTGATGGGTGTCGTATTCAATGCGATCATGTCAAGATCCGCATCAAACAAAAAAGTCCTAAATATGAAACCAGACGAATGGCTAACAGACGTGTATCATGAAGTCAATTCGGTCTTTAAATCATTCAATGGAACGATGGTTATCTCAGCAACGGTCATCCTCATTGAAGAAAAGACAGGTGAAATGTTCTACTTTAATGCAGAACACCCTGCCACCATTTTATATCGAGATAAAAAGGCGAGTTTCATCGAACAAGAATTATTGCTTAGAAAGTTGGGTCAAGAATCAGAGTTTGCTTTTCAAGTCTATCAATACCAGCTTATGCCGGGTGATGTTCTGATTTTAGGATCAGATGGTCGAGATGATATTGATCTAACACCGAATCAAGATGTCAGAACCATCAATGAAGATGAAAATGCGATCCTTGAGATTGTAGAACAGACGGATGCAAATATTTTTGAAATGGAAACAGTTCTTAAGGCCAAAGGAACCATCACCGATGATTTATCATTCCTTCGACTTGATTTCCAACCTCAAGGTGTTCGGGATGAAATTCATAATATCCAAGAACAACCAATATCTTACAAATTTGAAGAACAAGAATTGGAAATCCGAGAAGAGGATGAAAATCAACTCGATCTAGCAGAAGTATACCAAGAAAGTAAAAAGTTGTACAAAGAAGGTCAAGTGAACGAAGCTTTGGAAGTATTGATCAAAGCACATTCGATCGAACCAAACAATCAAAAACTAAACAAACTACTCGGACTTATGAGCTTCAAAGGTAAAGATTATGCCACAGCAGTAGACATTTTAAATCAATATCTGCAGATGGATCCCGATACCGAAGAGTTGTGGTATTATCTATCTCTCTCACAAAAGAAATTGGGAAGGTATCTTTCTTCATTAGAAGCATCCAAAAAAGTATATGAAATCCATCCTGAAAACGTAAACAATCTCGTTAACCTATCAGATTTGAATCGGTTAACGGGTAAATATGATGATGCACGGATATTTTCCGAAAAAGCGCTTCAACTTGACCCAGAAAACCAAAATGCGAGGAAGATTTTAAAATACCTTGAAAAAGTTTAAACAAGTGTAATGTGATCGCGGGCGATGCGGGCTTTTTCTCTGGCGTTTTCCAGAGTGTCCGCTGTCGCTAGAGCCACACCCATTCGTCTTTTCCCAGTTACTTCTGGTTTTCCGAACAACCGCAAATCAATGCCGGCTCCCTCTAAGGCTTTCTCAACACCTTTGTACTGAGGAGATTTTGTTTCACCCGTAAACAATATTGCCGCAGAAGCAGAAGGTGGATTGTAAATGATATTCGGAATGGGCAAACCGAGAAGAGCACGAACATGAAGACAAAATTCAGAAACATTCTGACTGATCAAAGTGACAAGTCCTGTGTCATGTGGCCTAGGTGAGACTTCGCTAAAAAACACTTCATCGCCCTTAACAAATAACTCAACACCAAACAGACCATATCCGCCAAGACCTGTTGTTACTTTTTCTGCGATCCATTTTGCTTTATCCAAAGCTATCTCCGTCATTGTTTGTGGCATCCAAGATTCTACATAGTCGCCATGAATCTGTTTGTGGCCGATGGGATTGACAAAGGTTGTGCCACCTTTATGACGAACGGTCAAGAGAGTGATTTCAAAATCAAAAGGGATAAACTCTTCGATGATCATTCTACCTTTCCCCGCCCTTCCGCCAGATTGCCCATAATCCCAGGCATCTTGGATCTCTGAAGAGTTGCGGATCAAACTTTGTCCCTTTCCAGATGAACTCATAATTGGCTTCACGACACAGGGAATTCCTATTTCAGATACACATTTACTAAAATCCGAAAAGGTATCTGCAAACAGATATTTGGATGTTTTGAGACCAAGTTCTTTGTTTGCGAAATTACGTATTCCTTCTCGGTTCATTGTTAAATTCACAGCCTTTGCGCTAGGAACGATATGAAATCCTTCAGATTCTAATTTAACGAGAGTTTCCGTGTGAATGGCTTCTATTTCAGGGACAATAAACTGCGGTCGGATTTCACGCAAAGTTTGTTCAAGGATAACGGGATTCAACATATCGATGACTCGAAATTCATGAGCAATCTGCATAGCAGGTGCATTCGGGTATCTGTCGATCGCGATAACATGCACACCCAATCGTTGGGCTTCAATAGCCACTTCTTTGCCCAGTTCTCCGGAACCAAGTAAAACCAATTTTGTAGCCGATGTTGTGAAAGGAGTGCCAAAATATTCCATAGACATACACAGATTTATTTTTGTTTTAAAATTCAACAGAAAATATTCTGCCCTTATGCAACAAGCCCTCATCATCGGTGCCACTTCGGATATTGCGATTTACATAGCCAAAAATTTGGCGAAACGCGGATTTAACCTTTATCTCACCGGACGGGATCAAATCAAACTAGCGGGTCTAAAAGATGAAATCGAAAAAGACTATGGGATAACAGTTGAATGTTTTTACTTTGATATTACCGATTTTTCTTCACATACGGTCTTCTATTCATCATTGTCCATCAAACCAATTATGGTATTCTGTTGCGTTGGTTACTACGACGACCAAGTTTTAGCAAGGCAAAACCAAAACGAACTACTAACAACAATTAATGTCAACTACGCGGGCGTGCTTTCCATTTTAAATGTAATCTCAAATGATTTTGAGATACGTGGTTCTGGAAGTATCATAGCAATCAGCTCAGTTGCAGGTGATCGAGGAAGACAGCTCAATTATATCTATGGAAGTACAAAGGCAGGACTTACAACCTACCTCTCTGGCCTTCGCAATCGATTATTCAAAAAGAATGTCCATGTAACAACCATTCAGTTGGGTCCTGTATACACAAAGATGTCACAAGGACATAAGCTCATTCCTTGGCTCACACTACAGCCAGAGGTCGCTGCAAAAAAAATAGTAGATGCTGGTATTTCTGGGGAAGACTTTGTTTATATTTTTTGGCCATGGCGTTTTATCATGCTCGCCATCAAATGGATTCCAGAAGTGATATTTAAAAGGTTGGGCGCGTTTTAGATCCAATCCTTAGCGATAACTAATATTAAATTAATCTTTCCATATGATTTTTGATATGCCAAGTATGAGCTAAGTCATACTTCTTCTTCGAAAGCATTCCATAAGCAAAATGAGGTAAAAGATTTTTCTCCTCTAAATTTAAAAAAGAATCTATTGCTTTCAATAGTCGATCCAGACCATACTTAAGATCAATAGGATCGAGTAATGGTTCACAACCAGGAATGGGAGTTTCCAAACCATGATTCATTTTATTTTTTAAGGAAAAAATTAGAAATACAACCTTACCAATCGTCATACGAAAGAGTGTTGGCTTCATTGATGGAAACCCATGGAGTGAATACTCAATGCTCTGGGCACAATGAGCAAATACTTTCCCCGCGCTCCAGCCTCCATCGAATCTAATGGAGGAAGCCGATTTTTGCATCTGCAAAAGTAGGTCTCGAATCTCAATGAGATTTGTGGTTCCAGACCACTGACTTGAGAGAGAAATTGAATTCTGATTGGTCATTGGTGATCCTTTTTTTTGAGGTTAGGATTCCAATTGAAATTGGAATAAAACTAAAATTCAATACTTTTTTGGCAGATTCTGGCGATAGATCGCATTGGAAAGGATGATGCCCGATAAGGAAACGATCTCTAGACGAATGTAGGTATCTTCTTTTGTAAATTGATAAGCCGCTTTGCTTACGCTTGGATCAATTTGCTTAAAATCTCCATTTTTTCCGATCCAACGAATTTCCATATAACGTTCATTTGACTCGAGAGTTACTAAATTCTTTGAATCGATACGAATATTGGGTAAAGATGGGCTTTCGGGATCTGCAAAGTATTTTTTAACACAGAAAAAAGAACCATGCTTTAGATCCTCAAGAACCATAGCTTCACTTGCTCTTCCTTTCGATGTTACAATATACCTTTTTAAATTCTCACTCTTTCGGCCTCTTTGCAATAGTATGGTCTGTAGTAAATCCTTCCAAATTGGTTGATCAAATTTTTGAATGGTAGCTTCTCCGAAATAATGCAAATCATCTCCCGCCATGCAATGCATATTCCTTCCTTGATCCAAAAGTTGAGTTAATATTTTCGCATTATCTCCAAATGGAGAAAAAACTTCGATCGCATTATAATGATCAATTTCCAAAAGATCTTCCGCGGAAAAAGACCTGTTCAAGGAAGGGTGAGAAACAATGACATAACTTCCTTGTTTTTGCATTTCATTGAATGTCCAACTAACATTTAGTCTACGTGCATAGAATGGAAAATAATCATGAACAATTGCCCTGCCGCCTATACCTAATGCATGTCGTTTTCTCAAATTTCGACCCATTTCATATCCGTGAATCAGGTCAGAACTTTTATCATCTGAGCGCATGTCCCCGTAATCGGTAATCCCAATCATTGAGTAACCGTTCGCAGTGTACACCTGCCTGATCTCATTTACACTGTGTCTTTCGGGAGTATACCAAGGATCGTTCGAATGGAGATGGATGGCTATTTTTTCATTGGTTTCTTTCCATTCATAATCTTGATAGGGATTAAAAATAAAGTCACCCTGAAAAGGAGAGGTCGATTGTTTGGGAACGATCAAAGTTACAACGACGTAGATTTGATAGACCGAGAGAAGAAAAAGAAAGACCAAAATTGAAAAAAAAAGAATCACTCGTTTTCTAATGATCTTAGTATATTTTTTATTTTTTTCACTATCTCGTTTCATCTGCTGTATATGCATTTCTTTTATGACACCTTAATTATGAAAACTCATTTACTGAGTTAAAAAAGTATCTTTAAGAATCGTTTCAATTTGGTTACAATTTGAAAACAAATTTGAATTAGTTCTGTAGTTGAATTAACTTTCCAAATTTCCTTAAAATTTGCAAATGGATTTGTGAATCTATTACAAAGAATCCCACGATTTCATGTCCTTGTTTTTTTAGTTTTTTTAATCTTATTCTTAGGAAATCAAGGACCATTGTATGATCAAGATGAAGCCGCTTATGCAGGCTTTGCAAGAACGATGATCGAATCTGGGGATTTTATCCTGCAATCATTTCCATTTTCAGAGCCACATAGAAAACCACCTTTGCATATTTGGTTAACAGCGTTTTCCTTTTCTACATTCGGAATCTCCGAATTCAGCATGCGCCTCTTTCCTCTTCTTTGGATATTTCTCACCTGTATCCTAACTTATATGATTTCAACTTTGTTATTCGACAAAAGAGTAGGAAAATTCAGCTTTATCATTTTAGCCACTTCACTTTATTTTCCACTAAATGGGAAAATCGCACTCGTAGATGGCCTACTCACTTTTTTAGAGACACTCGGCTTTTATGCTCTTGTGCATTTACTCAAACGCCCTTCATCCAATGTGGTAAGTTATGTTTTGTTATTTTGGTTTTCAATCGCTCTGGGTGCTCTCACAAAAGGACCACCCATATTTATATTTTTAGGCGGTATCTGTTTTGTATTCCTTTGGTTTCAGGAAACGAGGAAAGTTATATTCCAACTGAAACCTTGGTTTTTTCTACCAGTAGCTTTATTACCTCTGTTATACTGGGGATATCTAGCATGGGAAAGAACGAATGGTGAAATGATCCGATGGATGTACGAATGGTACGTATTGCGTAGGGCAACGGATCCCGTTTTTGGGCAAAGCGGACCTCCCGGAAGTTATACAATTTTATTTTTTGTGACACTTTTCCCATGGTCTATTTTTCTTCCATTTGTCACAAAAGACATCTGGTCAAAGCTAAAGGTATGGAAAAGTGAGAAGGATTATGATTTTTTAGTTTTGATTTCAGCACTTTTATTTGGATGGATTTTTTATGAATTTATGCAGAGCAAACTACCCTCATATCCACTCGCATCCTATCCAATACTTTCGATTCTAATTGCAAATGAGGCCATCAAAGCAAAACGCTTAACTTTTACTAAATGGCTGGTTATCTTTGCCTTCTTACAAGTGATTTTGATTAATCTCTTCCTCACTCCCTATTTAAATGAAAAAAGATCAGATACAAAACGTATAGCCCAGCTCTGGAAATCTAAGATAACACAGGATTCAAAAATTATCGCCTTAAAGAACTACGCAATCCCTAGTTTGGCATTCTACCTGGAACGCAAGATCGATGTAAAAAAGGATATGCTGGAATGGAAATCGATTCCAGCAGGTTCACTCGTTCTAGTCGATAAAGAATCCTATTTGCTTTTTTCTGCAATTGGTATGAAATCCAAAGTATATTTAGAAGAGGAGGAAATCTGGTTATACGACCGGAATAAATCCATTCGACTTCTGATCGTTTCGATACTATGATTCTAAAATTGGCGTGGATTGACCTTCGATTGCATCCACCATTCTATCTTTAAGATTTACGCCCGTTAGCTTTTTTGATGAAGCCTCTTTTAATAGATAGATCAATTTTTCCTTTGCACGTTCAAAACTAAGTCCATCCGGACGAATGTTGGATATACAGTTTCGACTCTCGTCAGTAGTACCCGTTTTCGCATTATATGTAATATAAGCACCGATGCTATCAGAGGAGCTCAAACCAGGTCTTTCACCAACTAACACGACAACTATCCTGGAATTTAGAATTTCAGCGACCGTATCCCCAATTGCCACTCTTCCATTTTTTATGAGAACCAATGGCGCAATGCTTGGGAAGGTATCTAAAAGTTCTGTCCGAATTGTAGATAGAAAGCCGACAATATTTTTGCTAATCGCATTTGGAGAGAGACCGTCCACAACACAAAACAAAACATCATATGAAGAGGAGGAATTTGATTTCTTCCATATCTCTAATTGGGCGATGGAATCCTCATTTAACTTCCGCCCGAAGTCTGGTCTGAGTAGGTATTCCTCACGAGATTTTGTAAGTGAAGAGAGGGTTAGGATCGGATTCCATTCAATTAAAGCAGTTTCTATCTGACTCCAATCACACTCACTCCAAATTGCATCCTTTGCCATCGCATGGTCATAACGAAATCGAAGCAAGTCTTGAGTGCCGATAGATCCACCTGATCTTTGTAAGCCGATCCGAGCATTTGTAAACTTTTTGTAATCAGACCAATTAGTTCTTGAATGATTGTCTGAATCAGGGGAATCATGAGTCATGTAAAGTCCTGGGTGTATTTTGATATCAGCTTACCAGAGTTTGATTTGAGAAGTGGTATAGAAGAGCCTTCCGCAACCACTCCCATCTTCTCAAGCCAATGTTCAAATTCGGGTGCTGGTTTCAAACCCAAACTTTGACGAAGATAGAGTGCATCATGGAAGGATGTACTTTGATAAGAAAGCATGATATCATCGGAACCGGGTATTCCCATAATGAAATTGGTTCCAGCAACGCCGAGCATAGTCATCAAAACATCCATATCATCCGCATCCGCCTCTGCATGATTGGTGTAACAAATATCAACACCCATCGGGAGACCCATTAGTTTTCCACAAAAGTGATCCTCTAATCCTGCTCTGACAATTTGTTTTCCGTTAAAAAGATATTCAGGTCCAATAAAACCAACAACAGTATTCACAAGCAATGGTGAAAATTCTCGTGCCACTGCATAGGCCCTCACTTCCAATGTTTGTTGGTCGATTCCATGATGTGCATTTGCAGAAAGTGCACTCCCTTGACCAGTTTCAAAATACATCACATGATTTCCTTTGGTAAATCTTTTTAGAGAAAGTGCCTGTTCTCTTGCTTCTCTTAACATCGCAAGATTGATACCAAAGCTTTCATTTAATTTTTGTGTCCCACCGATTGATTGAAACACAAGATCAAGTGGAGCACCTTGATTCATAAGCTCGATCGAGGTAGTGACATGACACAAAACACACGTTTGTGTAGGTATTTCGTACCGAACTCGAATGGAATCCATCAACTCTAATAGTTTTCTTGAATTTGGAAGATTATCGGTAGCTGGATTGATTCCGATAACTGCATCTCCAGCGCCTAACAAAAGTCCGTCCAGGATACTTGCGGCAATACCCTTGGGATCATCGGTAGGATGATTGGGCTGGAGTCGTACAGAAAGTCGGTCCTTTTCACCAATGGTATTTCGAAAGGATGTCACCACTCTACATTTTTTTGCCCCTAACACTAAATCTTGTAAGGACATGATTTTTGAGACAGCGGCTACCATTTCGGGTGTCAGTCCGTAACGGATTTGTTTGATTTCCTCTTCGCCAACCTTATCTGAAAGAATCCACTCCCGAAACGAACCAACTGTCTCATGACTAATGTGAGAAAAACTCGAAGGATCAAACTTCCTTTGGATCAAAGCAGTGACTTCATCCTCGCTACTCGGAATCAACTCTTGATTTAAAAATTCTTTCAGAGGGAGGTCAGCCAAACAGAATTGTGCAGCAATCCGTTCTTCTTGGTTTATTGCAGAGATGGAAGCCAGAACATCTCCAGATCGAAGAGGAGTCGCTTTTGCAAGCAGAGATTTCAAACTCTCAAACCGAAATACCTTTTGACCTAAAGTTGTATGGTACATAAAGTCAAAGTGAATCCAAGATTCGCATAGAAACAATTAAAAAATACGAATCTTTGAAACTCATTTAATCATTATGATTCTTTGCTTTTGATTTCAATTGCAAAAATTCAAAATGTCTTTGCACTTCTGCTTGTTTCATAGAAAAGTTCGTCCTTGTCCTATTTTCTTGGATTCCCTTCATCAAATTGGAAAGACCCAGAGTCACAAATGTTGCAAACAAATCTGCAAACCCATTTTGTTTTTGTCGTTCAATATAAGGTTCTTTTGAAATCCGTTTGAGACAATCAAGATTACGAATGTCTGAATATGGGATCAATGCTTCTGCCGATACGATTCTAGTTTCTTGGTCTATGCCATCTCTTGACAGCTCGCATAATGACATCCGAATCGACTCACTTCTGTAATCCTTAAAGGATGTTATGGCATAAATTTTCGCATCCTCACTAAAGGAATCATCCTGTAAAACGGTAGTATATTCCGTTTCTTGTTCCTCATACGCTCCCCATTTTTTTACAGAGGCGAGTGCGGTTATAATTTCTGGCAGATTTTTTTTAGGATCACGAAGGACGGAAGATAATAGTAACTTATCATTTTGATTCCCGCGTTCAAAGATATGTTTCATAACCAAAAATCGCAAATCTCGATCCTCAAATTTTCCTCTGATAAACGAATCATCGGATGGATTTTTTCGATCTACCAATGTTTGAAAAGCGGTTATGCGATGTTTTGATTTTTTATCCGACACAATCTCCTTGATCAGGACTCTAGATTTTTCATCGTTTGCCTGGCCAATCAAAAATACCAACTTTGTACGCTCACTCTCTACTCTTGAACTTTCCCAGCGCTCCAATATATATGCAGAGTAATGATCAATACTTTCAATGATCACTTCTTTGGACATAGCATCTGTCATATGATCTTCTAGATATAAAGTAAGTAATCTTCGACTAAGCACATCTGAGTTAAATTTGCGCGTGGCCTCGATGCCAGCTTGTCGATCCCAATAACTTGCTGCATCTAAAAGTTTGAGGATGTAAGGTTCGGCGGATTTGCCTTGCTCACCCAATCTGGCTCCCAAGGCTATTTTTTCTTTGAGCCAACCATTTGATTGGATATTCTGAAATAGAGTTTGTGCTTTTTTGTTATCACCAAAAATACTATATGAGAGAAAAATAAGGAATAATAAACATATTCGCGCGATCAACAAACAATTCCTTAGTCGAATTATCAAAAGAACATTCCGTCAATTTCAACATCATAAGAGCGCACATCTTTTTCTTCAAAATATAGTGGAATTACGAATTTTACTTCTTCCCCTGCGTTTATCCTCTCATTCGGAAGATAGCTATTGTTGTATCTGATTACCTTCTTTTTGTTATTTTTGAAAATAATTGAAAGATTCACAAATTGCACAGCTAGATCTGAATCGTTTCGAATGGATCCAACCAATTGTGCAGATGAGTTTTTATATTCTAATTTGGAATCAATAAGAGCTAAATTCGGTTTTCCACGTTCAAAATAAAGTGTTTTCGCCTCCACATTTGAATCAAAAGAAACAAACTTAGGCGAATCTTTTAATAGAATTTGTAACATAGAACGAGCACCTGGAAGGAGAATATCTGACGCCGCATAACCAAATGTTTGGCCAACTTTGTTTCTGTTTTTATCATAGACATAGACATTTACTTTAGGCTTTTCTGAAGGAAATGTTGAGTTGTTTTTAACATATCCTATAAAGTAAACATTTCCGATTCCATCTGGAACAGGTGTCAGCTCTTCCAATTCAAACAAAGTTCCATCTATATCTTTCCCACCTATCGACGTAGTTATAGTGGGCTCAACTGAAGGAGTTGATGTTTGTATCGATAGTTGATTCTGAGACGAGAAGAAATAATCTTTCCATGTCTCTAAATAATTCGAAATCATAAAATAAAAAAATAGACTTACACCGGCGATGACAAAGGAGCGAAGACTCCCTTGTTTTTGTTTGGATCCTTGTTTTGTAACATCTTCTCTAGTAGAACTTTGTTTAACTTCTGAAGAGGGGATCGGATATTCTATTTTGGAGAAACAATCTGAGCACCTTAATACCCCTTTCGATTCTTGATAAAATGATTGGCTACCGCATTGTTCGCATTTGATCATAAAGGTAATCTCACTATAAACTTAGTATCTCTTGGTTTGGATTCAAAATGGATGGAGCCGTTGTGTTTTTCGATAATCGCTTTTGATATAGTCAAACCGAGTCCAGTGCCTTCGCCAATTTTTTTCGTAGTAAAAAAAACATCAAAGATTCTGGGTTGGATCTCCATCGGAATGCCAGGACCGTCATCCCAAATGACTACTTCTACAGCATTGTCTAATTTAATAGCCGTTATACGTATTTCCCCCCGAAACTCCATCGCATACATCGAATTATTGATCAAATTTGTCCAAACCTGACTTAATTCATCAGCATAACATTTTAATAAGATGTCACTGGGAATCTCAATTCGAATTTTCATGTTCTGTGCATGTTTTTCAAAGTACAAAGCAATCAAATCTTCAAATTGATTCAATAAGTTGACAACTTCAATGCTAGTATACGTAGTTTGATGGAGATATGTTCTTAATGATTTGATTAATTTGTTGGCTCTTTCGACAGACTCTGCAATGATTAAATTTGCTCGATTCATATCAATAAATGGCTTAACAGATTCAACGATCTCTGAAATTCTTTCACCAGGTAAACTAAGCAAGTTTCGATCTAAATTCGATTCGGTAATGCCAAAATCAACAAGCGTTTCGCAAATAAATCGCACATTCGCAACTTTACCTTCAAAATAGTCGTGAAGGATTCTAACATGATTTTTATCAGATTGTGGCGTAAATTTATGTTCATGTTTTAGAGCCAGATGATAAAGTGAGAGCCATATTTCAATTTCCATTTCGGATAAAGATCGAAGCGTTTTGATTACAGACTCTAACCTTTCATTTACTGAGATTTGAAAAATACTATTTGAGGAAGATATAGCACCAAGTGGTGTATTTATTTCATGCGCCATCGTTCCAACTAACTGCCCAAGTGTGGACAATTTTTCCGATTGGACTACTTTAGTCTGCGCATCTTTTAGCTCTTCAACCTTTCTTTTCAAGGATTCATTGCTTAACATCAAATCATTCGTTCGCTGTAAAACGATGGCTTCTAATTCAAGGTTTAAGGACCTTAGATTGCTCTCTGTATGGGTCGTATCTTGATTCTGGAGAAGTTGGCGAATGTAGATGAGTATAAGGATCAAAATGGAAATAATTGCAACAATCAATTTGATTGATATAGAATACTGACCCATTAGCCCAATATACAAAATTAGGAAACCAACAAAAATTATAGTTAAAATGGGCACAAATCTTAAATTCGATATGTAATGTTTTGGAAGCAGACTTTGTCTTAATTCCCACTGATTAGAAGATAATCCAAGCAAAAGAGAGGTAATTGAAAAACCATAACTAAGAATCATTCCCTCCTTCAAATTATTTTCCAATAAAAAAGCATTCCATTCTAACCAAAGTAATCCGAAGTTAAGACATCCAATTAAAAAAACGAAATAATAAATAGAAGAACGCAAACCATAGGCTAAAAGTACAATCAGAAGGAATGAAAAGGCACAAAAGAACAAAACTGGAAGCGCAGCAAAAACAAACATCTGCAAGATGTTTAATTCTTCTAACGTAGGCCGATACCGAAGCAAAACTAAAACTAGACAAATCAGCGAAATAGAAAATCCATCAATTGCCAGGATTTGTATGCTTTCTGGAAATTGGATATTTTTTAAAGAAGCAATGACACCCAAAAGAATCAATAGACCAGAAAGAATAAAAAAAATCTCGCTTGCCCCTGGAAAAAAAGCGGACGGGTGCAAAAACTGAATCTCCCAAATCCATTGACCAACAGCATGCGAAGTGACACCGATGGCATAGTACATCCTTGACCTCTTCCACACAATAGTCCTGGCATATCCATTCCACGCCAAGACAGCTCCCAGAGAGGAGCAAAGTGTCCATTGGAGATGATTCAAAATTTGGAGTTGGTTAGGAAAAAATAAGCCAGAAACATAGGCAAAAAGACAGATGATGCTTCCAATTCCAAAGAGCAGGAGTGCCATCCTTGAGATCGTGGTTCAAAATCAATGGCTGTCAACTTTTATAAATTTCAAATATTTTTTCAGAGTCTGATCCGAGAGATCCAAAACGACGGATTTTTTTGAGATTCATTCTTTCCAGACAAAATACAGTATTCTCTTTCAAAGGCGATAGCTATTTTAATCAAAGCAAAGATACAAACAAATCCACCTTACGACTATTCTATAACACGTATTTGTTTGGATTTAGAAAACCCACCAAATTTTTTTTTCTCAAACATGATTTTATGGCTAAACCTACTCTTATAGCTCCAAATGGACTTTTCCCACTTCGATAAATTTATTAGCCTCACTCAACAAATTTAAGATGATTTCTTCTTTACATCGGAACGAAATAGAATGTAATTTAAACAGCTACACTACGATTTGGTTTGTGAAATCATCATCGAAGGATTCAGGAATACGCAATGAAAGTATTATTTACCGCCATACTCGCGCTACAGTTCTTTTCAATCGTTGCAATTGATGCAGAATCAAAAACAAAAAAAAAGACACCTAAGAATCAGCGCAAAGATCAATTTCAAAACCAAATGATCGATTACCAAGAGTTTCAGAAGATTGTGGATTCATCAGCTGAAATTCGAGAAGCACATAGAGTCTCTGAAAAGAAGTTTTTGTCGATGATGAAAGATCCCGATGTGATCGTATTGGACGCCAGGAGTGAATCTAGGTACAATCAAAGACACATTCTTGGCGCAAAAAATCTTCCTTTTACCGAGTTTACCGAATCCAGCTTAAAGAACCTAATCCCAACAAAACAAACCAAAATACTAATATATTGTAATAATAATTTTGAAGGTAGCCCCGATTCATTTGCCGCAAAGGCTCCAGCGGCTTCCTTAAACCTTTCTACATACACATCTTTGAAAGCATATGGATACGAAGAAATTTATGAACTGGGACCTTTGTTAGATGTAAATAAAACAAAGATCCCTTTCGAGGGAAGCGAACTCAAAAAATTAGAGACCAAAGAAGAGTAGGTTTTACTATTTTAAAGTATCCGCATTCAGCATGATTGGCATTCCATCTCGACCGCTCGGGATGATGATCAATTTGTTATTTGGGTTTTCCACTGTCTTCAACTGAATGTACTTCGGTGTAATGGATTCAGATAAAAGTTTCTGAGCCTTTGCTTGCGCTTCCGCTTCAATCAAGATTGCCTTTGCCTTTCCCTCTGAAGAAATGATTTGGATTTCTGCATCCCGTTTTGCAATGTTGATCTCAAATTTCATTTGTTCTTGTTCTTGTTGTTTTGTTAATTTTGCCTCGATCGCTCGAAGAATTGACGGGCTATACTCCACATCATCGATAATCACATCATCGATGTCTACGTGTTTGTTAGCCAATTTTTCAACTAAATTCTTTTTGATCTGAACTGATACGTTAGGTGTCTCTTTTGAAATAGAAACCATGTTATATGCAGATAGAACATTGCGGATAGAAGTTCGAAATTGTGGTCTGACTACTTTTTCATAGTATGCGGTACCAATTTCCATTTGCAGGTCATAAAGCTCGTTTTCTTTTGCACGGGCAATCAGCTGGGCTGTCACGACAATCGTTAGATCATCTCTTGTGAGCACCTCCACCTTTTCCTGGTAAGACTTCCACTGAACCGAATAGGTAAACACACTATTCCAAGGCATATAAAATTGGACCTTCGATTCTAATGGTTTTTGGCCTAGGCCTGAGCTATAAGGACGCCACATGAGACCTACCTCTCCCGGATCGATGACTGTGATACAGCTCATAAATGGCGATACCAGTAAAAGAATTATAAAAAAAATTCGACTAGCAATCATAGTTACCCACTCTAAAAGGAGAATGATCTCCCTTGATACCTTAGACAGAAGTTTATTCCGATTCCTATTATTCAGCGTATTTCTTTTTTTATTCCACTGCGCAAACGATGATGTAATCAAAAAAGAACAGCCTACACCAGAATTGATCCTCTATCAGGCAATAGACAAAGGTGACCTTCCCAAAGTGAAGGAAATCATTGAATCGAGTTATCCTATCAACAAAAAAGACCATTTGGGAAATTCACCATTAATCCGCGCGGTTGACCAAGAAGAAGAAAAAATTGTCGAATATTTGGTTACGAACGGGGCAAACATCAACCTAAGGAATACTGTAGGAGAAACAGCGCTATATCGAGCCGTCTTTCGCGGGAACCTCAAATTGGTGAAGTTTCTTGTAGAAAAAGGCGCCGAAACCAAAATTAAAAATGCAGAAGGCACAACCCCTGCTCATCTAGCAGACGATAGAGGCGAAGATGCCATACAAAAATTTTTGGAAAGCCTACCATAAAATCAGAGAAGTATCGCATAACTCCAAATAATTGGTAATTCCGAGTTGTATCTTAGGCTGATTTTTCAAAAAAGGCGAGACTGTCGCTGGAAAGTTATGGAAAAAAAGCATCGCCATCCTACTCTCATCTAAAGAACGATTGTATCGTTTTAGGGAGTATGCATTGGCAGAAAAAAATCATTATTATGATGCAAAAGATTTAGGTCGTTTCGGTGAAATCGGCCGCACCAACCCAGCACTTGCAGATAAATTTTTTAGTTATTATAACTCAGTCATGGCGGAAGGCGCACTTTCCGAACGAGAAAAAGCGCTCATTGCCTTGGCAGTATCTCATGCATTGAAGTGTCCTTATTGCATCGATGCATATACACAAACTTCCCTCCAAAAAGGTGCAGATGAAGCGCAAATGAATGAAGCCGTGCACGTTGCGGCGGCTATGTCTGCAGGCATTAACCTGGTTCATAGTTTACAAATGCAAAATAAAATTGATGAGCTCTCTTTTTGAAATCAAGCGAACAATTAGATACATTAGATTCGTTTCAGGGAATTTCTTTTCATGAGCGAGTGGGAGTTAGACTCAAGGCAAGGTCTTTAAAAGTATTTCAAATCAATGTAGGCAAATGGTGTAACCAGGCCTGCAGGCATTGTCATGTGGACGCCTCACCCATTCGTACCGAAATGATGGATCTGGAGACGGTAGAACTGTGCCTTTCTGTGATAAAAAGGACGCCTAGCATCGAGACGGTGGATATAACAGGTGGAGCGCCTGAAGGGAATCCTCACTTCCGAAAAATTGTATTGGAAGCTAAGGCTCTTGGAAAGCATGTGATTGATCGGTGCAATCTAACGATCCTCGAAGAGCCTGGAATGGATTGGCTATATGATTTTTTGGCAGAACAAAAAGTGGAAATCATTTCCTCTCTTCCGTCCTTTATCGAAACAACGACGGATAACCAAAGGGGCAAAGGAGTCTTCCAAAAATCAATTACCGCCTTGCGCAAATTGAATCAGTTAGGCTATGGTTCAACCCTTCCACTCAATTTAGTTTACAATCCAAATGGTTTATTCCTTTCAACAAGCCAAGCCACTTTGGAGAAAGAGTTTAAAGAAAACTTAAAAAAACTTGGTATTACATTCAATCATCTTTATTGCATTAACAACCTCCCCATCAATCGATTCTTGAGCGCACTGGTCAGGTCAAATAAATTTGATATGTATATGGACACTCTCACAAATGCATTCAATCCATCTACTTTATCAGGTCTTATGTGCCTTGATCAGATTTCTGTCGGTTTTGATGGCTCTATCTATGACTGTGATTTTAATCAAATGTTAGATATCAACTCGAAAACATTGAATCATATTCGAGACTTTGACTTAGAAAAATTTTTATCAAGAGATATTGCAACTGCAAATCATTGTTATGGTTGTACAGCTGGAGCTGGATCAAGCTGTGGTGGAGAAATTATAAACTAAATCGATTGTTTGATGTTTTGCATTGAATTTGGGCTTGTCATACCAATTTTTACAAACAAAATTGGGCATAGTTGAAAGGAAACATGATAGTGCATTTAACCAATCCCTTTCTCAAAACGAAGATTTTAATCCTCATTGCTAGTCTCATTCCTTTTGCATTACAAAGTAAAGATCGTTTCTCTCGCGATACGATTCAAATCGCTTTCGGATCCTGCTTGGACCAAAATTTGGATAAAAAGATTTGGGAACCGATTCTAAAATCAAATCCAAATCTATGGATTTGGCTGGGTGATAATATCTACAAAGATACCATCAATATTGCTGAAAAAAAAGAAGCTTACGAGATTCAAAAGGCTGACTCCAATTATACTGAACTTAGAAAAAAGACAAAGATTCTCGGTGTTTGGGATGATCACGATTTTGGATACAATGATGTAGGCAAAGAGTATCCTCTCAAAAGTGAATCGAAGGATTTATTTTTGGAATTTTTGGACATCCCATTCAATGCCCCGATCAGAAAGAGAGAAGGAACGTACTCTTCCGAAACAATTACCGTCAACAAAAAACTTATCAAAATAATATTGTTAGATACTCGTACATTTCGTACGGCACTTAAAGAAAGCCGAGACGAAACAACTGGCCAAAAAAGTTATGCCCCAACAACAAACGAAGAAGATACAATCTTAGGAGAAACTCAATGGAAATGGTTAGAATCCGAGCTTAAAGCGCAGACAGATCTTTTTCTAATCGTTTCCAGTATACAAGTACTCAATGATACACATCGCTTTGAAAAATGGAGTAATTTTCCGAACGAACGAGCAAAACTCCTATCCCTTTTATCAAAGTATGCAAAAGGTAAAAACCTCATCCTATCAGGCGACAGGCACATTGCAGAAATATTTGAAGAGGAATCAGAATTGAATGGATTGATCATTGACATTACCTCAAGTTCAATGAATAAACCCATACCCATGAGAGCTCCAAATGAAGAGGACAGGAGGAGAAAGAGTGCAGTCTATACACAAGAAAATTTTGGACTGCTAGACATTTCGGTATCGAAATCCAAGATCAAAGTAGATGTCTCTATCAACGGTTTGAATGAAAGGGCTTTTAACAAAGTCTATTATTTCAAAATCAAAAAGTAAAGGATCAAGAGCTACTTATTCTTTTTTTGATTCTTGAGCTTATCTGACGTAACAGCACCTTTTTTTTCCAAATATTTTTCAATACGATATTTTCCGACCACATGAGCCGCATAGACCGCCTTGTTATATGGAGTATAACTATCATATAATTTGGGATGATTTATATTTGATCCATATTTGAGAAGTAAATCAATGATACGTTCCCCATCCGCATCGTCCGTGACATTCCTTGCCGCATGCTCCATGATATGGATCTCATTCTCAATGGAATTTGGGTCTGCTTTGTGTTTCATAAAAAGTTCAAGAAATTCATAATTAGAAATATCAACAAACACTGGAAGGTAGTCCATCAAAGTATCGGATGCACCTTTGTTGGGATTTGCACCCATTTCTAGAAGAAACTCAACTTCTTCTCTTTCTTTTTTGGATACAGCGATAAATAGAAGGGTCGTCTTTCTTTGGTTTCGTTCTTCGTAGACTTGATTTGGATCGCATAATTTTTGTTTTATAAATGCTTTAAATGCTTCTCTTTGCTGACCAGATGTGTCTTCGGCAACCACCAAACAGATTGGCTTTGGAATGTCGTTACTATACTTTATATTGGGATTTACTTTTAATGAAATGAGTTTGTTTAAAATAGTTTGGCTCTGAGATGCATAAGGCGAATTGATCGCATATGATAATACTGATTTCCCTTCGCTGTCTATATCATTTACCTTGGCACCAGCCTTGATTAATTGATTGAATATAGAAATCATCCCTCCGTCGTCCACATAACGAGTCTCACCATTTTCATCGGCTTCAGCATTTTTTATAAATTTTTCCATAAAATGCATCAAAGCTGTTTTTTGGGTTCCCGGCATCTTTTGATTTACGTTTGCTTTCCGTTCGAGCAAAATTTGAACAAGATTCGGTTTCATTGTGTCGATGGCTCTCATCAAAATGGAGATGTTTTCGGAACTATCAACATGGTTCACATTCCCACCTGCAGAAAGAGCTTTCTTTAATTCAGCTTCGTCTTCCCATCCGATGGCTTCAAAAAGATCTACGGACTCTGCGTAAAGTACGCAACTGATCGAAACAAATAAAAATAAAAAAAGAATCCGATTTAAAAAATTTCCCATGGAACCTTCCCTAACGTCGTCAAGATTAACTCAGATACAAAAAAGTTTCAACGAGGAAAAGGAATGTAAGGCTAATTTATGAAACAGAAAATTTAGCAAAAAATCATCACTTATCTGATTTTACTAACTGATACATGCGAGAATCTTTTGATGACCATTCCCACATGGAACCAGAATAGTTTAAGGCATCATAACCGTAAGATACCAAAATCGCAGTTGTAAAAGCGGATCTAATACCACCTGTGCAGTAGGAGACGATTTGATTGCTACTCACAATATTTTTTGATTTTAACAAAGAATCAATTTCATTTTTTGATTTGATGTAACCATCTTTATCTATAAATTCTTGATAATAAATCCAATGGGCAGAGGGTATATGACCTCCACGTGATTCACCATATGGAGTTGAACCCAAAAATTCACGTTTTTCGCGGACATCAATCACTGAAAGATTTGAATTCGATTCATTAAGTTTTTTGATTATATCTTCTGCCTCAATATCATAGTTCATTTTGGACTGGGTCTGCACCGTCTCGGCGGCTACATTTACATCTTTTGAGGTCTGAGTTTTACCTTGCTTTAAAAACTGATTTACTCCTCCGTCAACAAGATATGTACGCAAGTAACCTGTTGTGCGAAGTGTCCATGTCATTCGCCCTTCTTCTCCCCAACCAGAAAGTGGATCACCAAATACGAGCAATGTGTCAGATTTTTGAATACCAATCGCTTTCAATTTTTTTTCAATTTGAATCGCAGGTAACAATTTTCCTTTCAATGGCTGATTGGGATTTGAAAATTCTTCCCAAGTTAAAATTTTTGCTGATGGCAAAGAGCGAAATAAACGATCCACAGATCCCCTAACATCGAGAAGTTGAGCTCCTTGATTTTTTAAGTCGTGGGCTTGTTTTGGAGAAACAATCCAAGACTCGGATAGGTTCCATTTTTTATATTCTGAGGGATGACCTTGCAAATGGGTCGCAAACGTTATGATCATCGCCAAAAGAAACGCCAATAACCCATAAGTTTTTAAGAAAAATGATCCAATGGATTTAGCCATGATGTACCTTCCTAATCTAAAATATGCTTGATCTGTAGATTTAGACGGAAAATATCTAATAAAGTAAATTTTTTCTCTGCTAAGTTGAATATTTTTAACAAAATGGAAAGTAAAATCGGGGAAAGCATATCGAGGACGCTCGGAAATGCATATTTTTTCTTAATTCTCGTGTTTTCCCTTTGTTTGGCCAAGGGAATCATTACGGTTCAGACCGGAATCATACCATTTAGCCTGATTTTAGCGATACTCTGTTTTCTTTATTCGTTTCTGCTAACTTGGGATCAGAACACGTTTGACCGTTTTTTCTTTCAATTGAGTGGCATCGCAGTGCTCATTCGCTTGATTCTTTGTTTTTGCGATCCGCTATGGGAGGACGATTGGGCGAGGTATCTTTGGGAGGGACAACTCGTCCATTTGGGAATCTCTCCTTACATTCACCCACCGAATTTTTATTTTAATTCGGATGCCGAGATCTTTAGCAACGCATCTGCCATTTCCATTCTCTCGAAGATCAATCATCCAGATTGGACTACGATTTATTTCCCTCTAAATCTTTTATATTTTTCATTTATAAGTTCAATAGTTCCTTATTCTTTATTACTGCTTAAATTGAGCTATATTGCCTTAGATTGTTTGATTGTTTACTTCATTCAGAGTCTCAATGGCAGAAAGTCCGCAATACTGTACTTTTTCTTTCCAATTCTTATTCGAGAAGTATATATCAATGCACACTTTGAAATTATCTGTATTTTTTTGATTGTTTTATCTTATTATAAACTAGTAAAGAATCAATATTTCTTAGCATTCTTTTCTTTGGGATTAACAATTCATTCAAAAATATATTTTATCTTATTTTTACCTATTTTTTTGATACAAAGTGTAAAAGTATTCAATTTTAAAAATTTAACATCTTACCGTAATTTATTGAAATATTCTTGTTTTAGTTTTGTGGGTTTTTTATTTCCATTTTTTATTTTAGAAATCTTTATTCCAAATAATCATTCATTTGATTTTTCGAATATTCTATTATTTTCGAGTGATTTTGAGTTCAATTCAACGATATTCTTGTTTGTTCATAAGACTTTTGGTAAGGTGACAGCCCGATTCGTATCCTTACTGATACTAGTTTACTTTATATTCTCTTCATTTTTGAATTACAAAATCATCGCCAAGAATCATAAACGAATCCTTCAGTGGATGTTTTCGGTATTTCTGTTGTTTCTTTTATTAACTCCCGTTTCTAATCCTTGGTATTTTCTTGTCCTTTGCCCAATTTACTTTTTGACAAGAAATGAAACGAAGGACTCGCTTTGGCTCATCATTTTGATCCCCCAACTTGCCTATTTGACTTTCACCAACCTACATATTCCCGCATTATCAGAACCAACTAGAGGATTCTACGACTTGCCTTTTGTTGTGATATTGTTGGAATTTTTAGGATTTATCTACATTCTAAAAATTAACTCCAAGAAAATATCTATTTTACTTTACATTTTATCCAATATAGTGAATTCCTGTAAATACTTAAGATTACCCTATGGAAGAGCTAGAAAACCAAAATGACGACCTTGATCAGATAATTACAGAGGATGTATTAACCGCACTCTTAGGAAACACGATCAAAAGAAGAAGGCAGGAGTTTGGTTACTCATTAGAGAAGCTATCTCAAATCAGTAAAGTGAGCCGAGGGATGTTGGGATTGATTGAATCGGGTAAAACTACCCCAAGTATTGGGATTTTATGGAAGATTGCCCGCGCACTAAGATCACCTATTTCCGATCTTATTCCCGATTTGTTTCTCAAAACCCCAAAGCTAATTGGGAAAGCAGATTGTAAAATCGTAAAGCTCGCCAACGGAGCCATCGAAGTACGCTATCTGAGCAGAGAAAATAAGGGAAAAATTGGCCTTTATGAAATTACTTTTAATAAAGGACGTTTCACATTGCCCTCTATCTTTAAAAATCAATTAGACCAGACTCTAATCGTGCTCACTGGTGAATTCAAAGTGGAATTTCGCGACAGAACATTAAAAGTTGTTGCGGGCGATAGCTTACACTTTATTGGATCTGACCTGCTTTATATACATATCGATACGGAATCAGTAGTCTGCGTGAATTGGATCGAAACACCTCAATCGTAAGGATGAGAGAACCATCCTTTCGACTTCTTTAAACTTTAAAATCATTAACATCAATACTGAGAGTCGATTCTTCATCTCCCTCTAGTAACTTGGACAATTGTACAATATATTATCTCATATTGCAGACAATTAGTTCAATATAACGAATATTGATTCGAAATCAATCTCTTGGATTCAATCCTTGGCTAAGGCACCTACTTTTTCGACTTTGTTCGAAAAAACGGCCGCCACCGAAGGGAGAGAGAATATGAACAATTTTAAAAGAGCATTCCTGCTCATGCTTAGCATAACAACTGTATTTGCCGCATGTAAAAAAGAAAATGATAACAACAATTTACTGTTAGCTGGACTAATCTTATCAGCCACAAAAGTCAACACGGCGGCAGAACTGACCACCGAATCGGATGCAAATTACGATAACAATAATTTTGGACTTGTGACATCGACAAAGTTAAAATCCTGGATTGACAATTGGCCGGCAAACAAACCCGCTGATATAACTGGTAATTTGGTGATCTTGCACTCTGGTACATCTGGAAGTTACATCAAACCAGCTAACGGTGTTTTGTCATTTGATTGGAACACAGATGTTTTTCGAACTGGTGATCGACTTGCTTTTCGTACATCGCGGGACAATGGCGTGATCACTGATCCATTCGCACTGCCTACAGGCGCCATCACCGATGAAGTATTACAAACATATGGAATCGATCCTACGAAAGACCTAATTGTCTTTGCGGCCAGAAACGATACCGGAGCAGGAACAAACGCATCACCACGCGGAGGAATCTATCAAACTTTACATAGAGCACTTTATTGGTTGAGATATTGGGGAGTGGACCGCAAAAATCTTGCAGTTCTGAACGGTGCCATCAATCAAAATGCGGAATATGGAGCTTCTTATTTAACTGCAAGTTCAAGCGAATTATCTACACCTACAAAAGGGACCTTCACGGTAAAGTCACTGAGAGGAGTTGATAATTCTGTGTTGGTTCAACCGCTAGAAAATATCATCAACATAGTAAAAAATGGTGCTTCGCATGGTATATACGGGGTTTCTACCAATGTTTTACTTGCCGATGCTAGACACAACACAGCAAACTCTGCGGCAGTTATTGATGCAGAGTTCACAGGTAATCCAGTAGCAAATACAACTGGGCCATCAAGTGCCGCACTCTTTGCAGGTCATATCAAAGGTTCTAATTTCACTCCATGGCCTTTAGTCGTAGACCAAACAACTGGAAAATTTAAATCTAAAGAAGCCATTTCAGCTTTATGGAAGGACTTCACTGGCTTCAATGCAATTAACTCATCTGGTACTGGTTATAAATCTGGCCAAACCGTTGTGCATTATTGCAGAACAAATGCTCGTTCTATGGTAACTGGACTCAGTGCATTCTTAATTTTAGGAATACCTAGTGTCTTTTATGAAAATTCGATGATTGAATGGACCGCACTCTCTGCAAATCATACGAATTCTTCCTTAAGAACATTACCAGCCGGCCATAAATTTGCGACAGATACGACAGAACTTACTGCAAGTGGATCGAACACACCAGGTCCGGTTTACAATACGAGTGCATCTATATCCCAATATGCTTCGTATAACATCAATGCTAATGCGACGACATCTCGCAAAAACATAGATGAGGATAAGCTCTACAAACAACAATAAGGTTTCCGTTAGTCTATTTGATCCTTGAACGTTTCGCCTTCCTGGTTGCCCAGGAAGGCATTTTTGAAGTTAAGAGCAAGTAGAAGTAACGATTTAAAACAGCAACAAATAAAAAAATAGAATTATAAATACAAACAAGGTCAATATGAACAAATTACTCAAAATCTTTACTTTCAAATTATTATTATTATTTTTAATTTCACCACTGTTCGCATCAGGTGGATTTGGTGGTGGAGGCGTCGGCCAAATTCCCCAAGGACAAGATCGAGAAAAATTCCATCTTGGCAAATCGGTTTACAATTTAGAAATCGAACTATTAGCACTTGATAAAGCAAAAGAAGCCGAACAAGGAGAACGACTAGACTACCTACAAGGATCTTTACCAAATTCAGAAAAAAGACGAGTCAACTTACAAGACCTTGCTGGTAAATTAACAAAAGAGCAATTAGATGCGCTAGAGTATTTCATCAGTGTGCGCTTTAACGTGAAACTGGATAAAAAGTAAATGTCTAAGCTGCATAGATTTATTTATTTAAACTTTATCTTTAGCGCTGGCATTTTTGCCCAATCTGCCTGGGCTCCCTATCAAAGGCAACTTTGGGTACGACCTGTAGCTACACATTCGGAGTATGATTCCGCATATCTCGCAAGGTCTTTTGCGAAGTATGATGATAATGTGAGAATCAGTGCTGGTGCTTTGGTCTTAGAATATGGAATCACTGATCGTCTCACTGTAGACTTCTCTAGTGGTTTTGGAAAATTAGGTCGTCATCGAATTTTTGATAGATTTGGCGGTTTACAACAAACTCCTGAAAGTCCAGACAAGTATGGAGTTCTGGATAGTCGTTTGGGTGTCAGATATAAGTTAGTCGATGAATATGACTCAAAGTATTTTTGGATGCCGACAATTTCCGTTCGTGTTGGTGGAATTAAAAAAGGAGATTATGATCGCAATCCACAATCATTGGGAGACGGAGCAAGTGGTGGAGAGGCAAATGTTTACTTTGCGAAAGACTTCAACACCTGGGGATTAGGAACCTTGGGAGATATTGGGTATAGGAAAAGGGAAAATCCTGTTCCTGATGACATTTTATATTACGGAGCCTTGTATAAAAAGTTTTTGGAAAACTTTTTCTTAACTATCGGTGGTCGTGGCCAAATAGGACAAGGTGGTTACGCATACGCTGATCCCAGACAAGAACCTCCATTTAACTACTACAATACGAGAACGCCCGATTTGATTCCTGGTGTCAATTTGTTTGACATCTGGGTCAAAGACGAACGACCTGCTTGGGGCAGAAAGGAAACATTTCATAATTTCGAGATCGGTTTAGGTTTTTCGGATAGTTATGGAAACTTTTATAATGTTTTCTATTCACAAACATACGCCGGTTATAATACTGCAAAACTTCAAACTGTCGGATTTGCGGCCAATATTCCTTTCAATCTATAGGAGACTTCCATGAAAGCAAAAAATTTATTTTTTATATTTACGAGACTATTGATCGCAGTTTCCATAGGGCTCGTTGGATGTAAAAATCCACCTAATTACGATTTCACGCCTTCTTTTGCAAAATTAGCTTTCCCACTTTTCATTAAGGTCAATTCAGCTGAAGAGTTGGCGAGTGTGTCAGCAGATGATTATAATGAGAATCGTTTTGGTCTCATTACTGCCAGAACATTGGATAATCTTTCCACAAATTGGCAGACGCAAAAACCAAACGGTATCACTGGAAAATTGATCGTCTTACAAATAGATACAGGAAATTCGCCTGGAGGAAGATACATTCCATCCTCTCCAGAAAAAGATGTTTATAGTTACTATGTAACTTATAATTCGGTTACGGAAACTTCCACGGCTTTCGGTCAATCTAGATCCAATGGAGTCATCGAAACTGAGTCTATCGTACCTGAAGGTAAAATCATTGATTCGTTTCTATCCACATACGGAATCAATCCAACAAGAGATTTGATTGTAATTGCCGCCGATAGTTCTTCGCAAAATAATTTTTTGTCTAGCATTCGCCTTGTTTATGCATTGAGATACTGGGGTTTGGACAAAAGAAATGTCGCTTTATTAAATGGCTCGGTCAAACAAGCAAACGACAATGGAGAGATATTCACGACAATTTCGCGAAATACCACAGTTAAGCAAGAATTCTCGAGTGTCCGAAATACATATACAGACAATACGATTCTGCAAGCAACGATCGGAGATCTCATTCATATCTTACAAAATGGATCGACGTCTTTTGAAAAGGTGACTCCTATCCCAGCGAATGGAATTCAATTTGTAGATGCTAGGAGTAATGCAGAATATTCGCCTTCCAACCAAAATGGAATAACCACTCCTCCAGTCGGTAGAACATGTGTTGCGGGAACCGGTTGCAAAGTACCGATGGAGGGTAGAATTAAAAATGCTATCAATTTAGAATGGTCCACACTCTTAATTGATCCAACAAATAATGATTATAGATTCAAATCAAAATCAGCAATCCAATCATTGTTTTCGAATTCTGGTATAACAGGCTCTAAACAGTTGATAGCTTATTGCGACAGAGGGATTCGTTCTGCGACCATTCTATTTGCGGCGAATTCGATCGTTGGATTTGCGGCCCGATTGTATGATGCTTCCTGGATAGAATGGAGTGCCTTAACTTTTGACGAAAGTGCCGCTGGTTGGTCCAATTTAATTGGTAGTTCCCCATGGCGGACAGATCGGACAAGCCGAACAGATTCAATCACTCGGACAGCGACTGCAAATAATATTGTAAGATATACTTTTCAAACATCCACTTCATTTTCAACTACTTCAAATAGAGTGATCGATGCAGACAAAGACTACATCCGGGGTGTTTCCAGTTCTTCCTCAGGTGGATCTGGAGGTGGGGCTACTGGCGGTGGAGGAAATGCCTGCGGCGGGTAAGATAATTCGTTTCCTTACTTGCCTATGCGTTGTGTCCGCTTTGGCTTGTAAGGAAAGTGATTTTAATTCGACCCATTGGAAACAACCAATTTTTGCAAGTGGATCAAATGATTCACAGGCAATGGGCAAACATATAAATCTTAATCCTGATAGTTGTGGATCTTGCCATACAGAGCAGTATCGTTTTTGGAAGGAGAGTCATCACAGAGGCGCAATCTCATCGGGCGTACTTTGGCAACTTCCAAAGTTAGGACAGAAATCATCTGATTCATGTTTTAGTTGCCATAGTCCATTACAAGAGTCAAGTGCTCAGATAAAAAAGAATCTTGGATGGATTTCAGAAAATTCAGGACCGGCAAGTAACAATGAAATGCGAGAAATTAATGAGGTAGGCATTACTTGTGCATCTTGTCACGTTAGAAATCTAGTTTGGTTCGGGCCTCCCCCACAAGCTAAAACTACAATTGTGGATACGTCACCGCATAATGGATTCATTGTGAAAGAAGAATTTGAATCATCACTCTTTTGCAAAACATGTCATGAAAGTCCTGAGGGAAGCAATAAAATCAATGACAAAAAAATGATGGAAACTTTTAGCGAATGGGAAAAATCCAAATTCAAAAAGCTGAATATCCAGTGCCAAAACTGTCATATGCCAGACAGGAAACATCTTTGGAAAGGAATACACGATCGCGACTTTGTATTGTCAGGTATAGGGACTCAAATAAATTTTAAAGATCTAGGTGACAAACTACAAATCATTGCAACCATTACATCCACTAACGTAGGTCATCGGTTTCCTACTTATTCCATTCCAAAGATTTATTTAAAATTAGTTCTGATCGATAAGGATAACTCTTTAACTATATTGGATGATTCTGTCATTGGCAGGCTAATGGATATCGATCTTAAAACAGAATTTTACGATACGCGGTTAAACCCGGGTGAATCAGTGATACTTACATCAACTCTTGAAAAGAAACTTATAAAGAAAGACTCTTTTGTTCAATTTGAGGGCATTGTTCAGCCCGACGAATTGTATGAAAGAATGTTTGAATTTAACGTAGAACAAAAAGAAGTACTTGGGCATTCGAAAGAAACTGTTCTACAGATAGGCGAGGCACTTTTGCAAAAAAAGAAGTCGCGATACACCCTATTTCATTTGGAGCGTTCCCTCCCGAAGCTTACGGTTCCTTCCCAATAAATGGTTTATCTCCATTCTATTAGAATAATTCCAATATTTTATCCAAGATAACAACCTATTATTTCAATATAACAGATTTTTGTTCGAAATTTCAGGCTAGATCTTCAGATCATGTAGTTAATTAGATTAAAGAGGAAAAAAACCAATGAAAAAAATACTTTTTCTGACAATCCTTATTCCATTTTTGCTACTTCAGATTAACTGCCAAAAAGAGAAAGAAGATAGTAACACACCGCTTTTAGGTCTTCTCTTTTTAGCGAATACCTTAAAAGTAAACACAGCTACAGATTTGGCCAGTGAGTCAAACGATGATTATAGTAGAAATGAGTATGGACTCATCGAAGCTTCTAAACTTGAATCATGGGTTACAAATTGGACGGCAAACAAACCTGCAGGAATTACTGGAAAGTTGATCATCCTTCAGACGGATGCAGCCAACAGATACGAAACAGGCTCAAAAAGTCCCTATGTTCGTTCTGACGAAGCAAAGGGAGTATACGTATATCTGTTAGATGATTATCAAACAGCAGGCACAACCAATTTTCGATTCAACCAAACTAGAGACTCTGGATTAGTAAAAAATTCAGTACGATACCAAGCGAATGGTGCGTTTGCAGATGAATGGTTGAAAGCTTTCGGCATCAACCTTTCCACTGACCTTGTTGTATTTGCTGTAGGGACAACAACCACGTTAATTAGCAACAGTGCAACAGGAGGAGACTTAGCGGCTTACGGAACAGCAGGAAATAAAGCAACTTATGCCAGTGGCGTTCAAGATATCGCGAGAGCAGTGTATTGGCTACGTTATTGGGGTGCTGACATCAAACATCTTGCGATTCTTAACGGGAACTTATATAAGAACTTTAGTTCTAGTTTAACTTCATCCACTCGATCTACAATTCCAAATGCGAATGGTGGGTTTTCCGTAAAACAATTAAGAGTCGATAATACGGCGATTACACTTGGCTTGGAAGATGTGATCAATATTGCAAAGGCCAATTCTGCTGCTACCGTGACAGGACTGACTGGTAAGCAACTAATTGTTGATGCAAGACCTAGCGCGCAGTTTAATCGAACAGCGGTCGGATCATGGGGTGTTGCAGGTGAATATGTAACGACTGCTTTTGGATCATCTGGTGCACCTTCCAACGACGCAACAGGTCAGGCTAAAAAGTATGTCTTATTTGAAGGAAATATCAAAGGAGCTGTAACTTTTCCATGGGTAAACTTACTTACTTCTGCGGATACTGGATTCAAATTCTTATCCAAGTCTGAATTGAGAACACTTTATGCAAATGCCGGTTATACGTCTGGTACAACTGTTGTTTCGCAATGCAGGACTAATTTTGAAGCACAAGTCAATGGCTTTGCTGCACAAAATATACTTGGATATCCGACAACTTTTTATGATGGATCTTTAGTTGAATGGACTTCTTTGTCGGCAAACCATCCAGTCACTTCATTAAACAAAATTTCTGCTAGTTCTCCATTTAGAACTGATTTAGACACTGTTTCTGTATTCTCTTATAACACAGATTCGTCTAGGATACAAGCGGCAGAAATCGATGTAACTGCAACAACAACAAGAAAGTTTATAAACGAGGATAGAGCTTACAAAAACTTATTTTAAGTTCTAAACATGCTAACCCAGATAGCGATTGATTCATCCAATCTGCTGTCTGGACATTCAAAATAATTAATTCCCGAATCGCTATTCAAAACCCTTGATTCGAACTTCTAATCTAAAGGTGGAACAAGATCCAGCTTTTCTAATGGAACTGTAATATCCTCTAGCGGTTTCGATGGTCCATTTTCTATATTTCCACATTTTCCTAGACCCTTACAATTCATAAAGTTCTTACACTCATTGTTTGCCTTCTCACACATATCAACCTACCCAAAAAGTATATTGTTTTGGATGGCAATTGCTGTCAATAATAATTGATATTGATTCTCATTTTCAATATTGCATCTTAAATTCCCTAGTTCTCAGATTCTCTTTTGGTTCGCCTCAAATTTTCGGAAAAACGGAAGCTAGGGACGGATTTGTTTTTGGAATAAAGACTTTGCCAAGAAAGATATCCTCTTACAATGATTACACTATGAAGCAGTTTGTTTTTCGTTTGATTATTTTTGTAATTTTCCTTTTTTTCTCTTCTCCTACTTCGGCAGAAAAAAAGATTTTCGCTCCAAACTACACTCTGCTAGGTTTTGGAGGAATCTTCGTTAACTCGGATCTTGCGCCCATTTCTTTCAACTTAGATTTTAAATATAGACCTTCTTATATTTATGGAATTGGATACAATCGAAAGCTAAACTATACATATTCAATCTTTGAATTCGAATTGGAAGGTATACTTGCGGCACACACTGGTGCAATGAGCCACTCTGAAGCTGTGGGAGTAGCCATCGCTCGTATTCCAAATCTTTGGGGATACCCCTTTAGTTTTGCAGTAGGCGAAGGACAATCCGTTGCAACACAAAATCCGAAACTCGAAAACTATGCATTTGGTTATGATCGAGGAAAATTTAACTTTGATGATGTGGAATCTCGAGCCTGGCTCAATTATTTAATGTTTGAAGGAGATTATAAACTCCCTTGGTTTGAAAATTCAAAATTTTTTGTGCGCATTCATCACCGATCCGGCATTTACGGTGTCTATTGCCCACCCACTCCTCCATGCGGTTCCAACTTTGTTGTTTATGGATTTAAAATAGAACTTTAAGTTTCAAACTATAAAAAAAAGATAAGTTCATGAAATTGAACCAAAAGCGCATCGTGATCACTGGAGCCGCGTCTGGCATCGGTAAGGAAACACTCCTACAATTTTTAAAATTTGAAGGTGTCAAAATTATTGCCGCCGACCTAAATACTGAGCAAATTCAAAAACACCCGAACGTTTATCCTTTGAAGTGGGATGCTTCACGTCCTGAAAACATTGGGAAATTGATCTCTTATGCAGATTCTACAATTGGAGGGATCGATATTTTTTTTGCAAACGCAGGATTTGCATATTACGAAAAGATCAACAAATCAGATTGGGATCGGATCGATCGCATTTATAAAACGAATGTATTTTCACCCATCTATACCATCACCGAACTAAACACCACAAGAAAAAGTCCATTTTTATTTATCCTTACAGCGTCGGCCATGAGTCATCTCGCCTTGCCTGGTTATGCGATCTATTCTTCAACAAAAGCGGCAGTTCATTCTTTTATGGATGCATATCGTTATGAGTTAAAGGATGGAAATCGGATTATGGTAGTTTATCCGATAGCCACTCGTACAAAATTTTTTAATGCCGCTGGTGATCAAGTGCCAGTTCCTTTCCCTAGTCAATCAGCAGAAACAGTGGCAAAAAAAATAGTAAAAGGCATTTTATCGAATGCTAATTCCGTTTACCCTTCCTATATCTTTAGGTTCACTCAATTTGCAGATCGAATTCTATTCTTTCCTTTGAAAGTGTACCAATGGATAGAAGCAAAAAAATTAGATAAAATAGGAAACAATTAAACAGCTGTTTCCTATCGTTAATATCATTTGTTTTAATCTATTTTTTTTGAATCACCCGAAACAACCCTCTAATTTCACCTGATTGGTAACCCGTTGCTTCATCGGACGGGTAAGCCGAGACGATCGCCTTATATACATTTGTTTTTAGATTTTGCCCTTTGATGCCATGGCATTGGAGACACATTTCATTTGTTTCGATGGGGAAATAGGAAATCGTCTGGGATGGTTCGTTGATAACTGTAGGTTCAAGCTTTGCTTTTATTAAAACTTTTTCTTTATAATTTTTTATCATCAAGAGTTCATTTTGATTTGTACGATTTGCCGGATTGCGGGGCCGGTCACTGACTCTTCTAATGTCCAATTTCAATTCATGGGACATTCTTTCTGTGATGGGGATTGCTTCGATTTTACAAAATCCAACGGCGCCTTCAATCCCCTTTTCTTTGATAGCTTGTAACAGTTGAGAACCCAGTGCCGATTTTGTCTTCATTGCGGCACTCTGTGCGATTTCTAGAGGTGACATGTCGTCATATAATACCTTTGAAAGAGCCTTTTGATCATCTAACCAGTGCTTGTTTCTAGATTGCCATCGCAAAGATCCCCAATCTTTCGAATAAAGATAAGCCAAAGAGGCATTCAACCTTTTCTCAGAAAAATTCATTTTTGGCATCACACCATATTTTTCCACCCATTCTGCATTGAGTGAGTGTTCCGCTTTGGGTTCAGTCAAATAGGTCTTCACTTTCAGAAGGAAGTTAGATTCATCGGATACACTTTTTGAATAGATTTCCTTAATTTCCAAAATGGTAGGGGCAGATTGATTGTTACCAGGCAACAGTGCATGACAGGCAGAGCAATTCTCAGAGAGGTAGGCGATCTGAAGAGCTTCTGTTTTTGCAGATGAATCCTGACAATTGGAAACACTGATCGAAAAAAGGAGAATGAAAAATATAGCAAAACTTGGTTCTTTAAACTTATTGTACATACTATACCATCTATGGTATATTTAGCTTGTAAAAACTCCAAAGGTCAAGCGGATTATTTCAGAAGATTCTGAGAAGAAAAAGTTTGACATCATTTCATGAAATGATGAAATGATGGAATGATCAAGGCCGACCACACCGACTGCTCCCCGGCAGACCACGAAACTCCGTTCCAAGGACTGCAAATGCCGGGACCATTGGCTTTAGAGCGAGCGGCAAGGCTTTTCCGAGCCTTGGGTGATGAGGCACGCCTTTCTCTCCTCCAAAGGATCTCGGAAAGAGAAGCCTGTGTCACGGAAATGGCAAGCGCGACTGGAGAGGGTGTATCTACGATTTCGCAAAGACTCAAACTGCTTCGTGCGGAGGGTCTTGTCAAAAGACGAAGAGAGGGAAAGCACCTTTATTACTCACTCGTTGATGGTCATATCTACAACCTCATTCGAAATGCTTTGGAACACTCTGAAGAAAAACACTGATTCATTTATAAGGAGAATTTAAATGTCTACACACCACACCCACGAAAAACATGACCATGAACACTCACCTAATTGTGGTCATATTGCGATCAAACACGACGGACACATTGATTACTTACATGATGGTCATTTGCATCACAAACATGAAGGTCATTACGACGAGTGTTCTATCCAGATCGACTCTCTGCACCCAGAAACCTGCACCACGGGTCACGAGTGCAAGAGCCATGCTAGCGATCATGTTCATGGACCTAATTGTGGTCATGCGGCGATTCCTCATGGTGACCATATCGACTATCTAGTGGATGGACACCTCCATCACCAGCACAACGGACATTGTGATCACCATGGGCAGTTGGAACTTGTAACTGCCTAATTTGCTAAAGAAAACCCCGTTGCTGAAACATAGTATCCACTGAAATTCACAACGGGGCAAAGATTAAGAAAAGTTCTTTCGGATCATGAAGAATGTGATCCCACCGAGAAGTAGTTCTACAAAAACAAAAATACCCACAAAGATAAACAAGTCGTTACTTGTATCTCCGTTCACCTCAAATTCGAGGACTTGGGGTGCCATAGTTGCGCCGTATTCTTTGACAAAAAAATCTTTTGTAGAAGATGAAGGACCTTCCCAAAGGATATTTCGCAATACTCCTTTAAATTCCGTTCTTTCAAATAGAGCGTTAAACTCTTCATCTGGAATATCGTCGATTTGAGCTAATACATGGACTGGCTCACCACTTTGCCACGATTCATCAACAAGTGGACAGAAAAATTTTGTAGTAGTGCGACCCTTTTTCGTAGTTTTTTCTTCAAGACATTGGGTAAGTAACGATCCATGTACTGTTAGATTTCTTGTTTCGAATTCTGTTAACGTAATGAGGTCACCTAACTTAATTGTAGCAGATCCTTTATCGATGCCATGTAAAAACATGGGAAGTAAAAAGAGAAAAAATACAAATGATACAACAACAGGAAGAGCGAGGAGCGCAATCTTGGAAGAATCAGCCACACTCATCTGAGACAATGCCTCTTCACGAGAGAACTTTCGAAGGTCTGCTGATGGCTTGAGTTCTGCCAATTTTTCTACGAGAGACACCATACCGTTTTCACCGGAATTGCAGTTGAAGCGATGTACCTTCGTTTTACCTGAAGATGTGCGAGTTGTAATCACCAATTCATCAAATTGGCCCGTAGGCATCGGTCCAAAATAAAACTTTTCAATGTCAAGGACGGAAACTTCATAGTTTCGCAATCCTTGTTTTACTTTTAGAAGGCGTTGGTCGAGGGAGGCTTGAACCTCTAAGACGGCATATGCAAATGTATAATTATCCATAGGTGGATGAGCCTATGCAATTTATTTACAAATGCAAGAAAAAAAAGCAGGCGTGGGCAATTTATTCATTCTGCCCAGCTATATTGATCTCGGTCTTTGTCGTAATCAACAAGACGTCCATTCACAAATCCCTTTTTAAAAACAAAGTCCTTTAATTCATCACTATATACTAATATCAGTTTTGTGATATCTATAGCTTCTGTTGTGCTTGCTTCAATCTGAATCAATTTTGAATTACCAGTGTGAGTAAGTTCACGATTGTCCCCAGAACATGATAATGAAGCGGAGCTAAGAACGAGGTAATTTGCTCCCGTCATTTTACCAATTTTTGCGGTTTGTCCTGAAGTGAGACCTTGGGCTTGGATTTTCATTTCATCTAGCACATAACCCAGATTTGTTCGATCAACTAATTTGAAATTGGAATTCTTTCCATGTAGTTTTAGAAATTGGGATTCTAAGGAAACGTTTGATTGTCTCAAAATTGATTCAAATATTTCATCCGAAAAATTGCAATTTGTGACTGAAAGTTCTTTTGGTGCAAGTACTAGAAGTTGGATATTAACACCCTGATTTAACAGTTTCAAAAGTTTCCCATCAATTTGTGTATCTTCAGCTCCCAAAAAACGTTTTGAAACTGAAGAACAATTGAAACTGGATAAAAAAGAAAAAAGTAAAATGTATTTCCAAATCATGAAAGACTTTTATATTTACCTCGAAAACGAAACAACTAGATTTTGAATTTTAAGCCCATAATGTTGGAAAAATGACAAATACAAATCCTTCAGAGCACTCATTCCTATTTGAACGTACCTCAAATCCAGACGAAACTACCCAAACATTTTTATGGAACCAGTTGAAAGATTACAGTCGTTCCAAAATCGGTAGAGCTGACCATGAATCGTCTGATTTTTTCTCTATCATTCTTCGAGAAGGTGAAAAAATAATCGCGGGTGCTTTGTGCTATTCCTATTTTAAGGCGGTCAATCTACAATTGCTCTGGGTGGATGAATCCAAGAGAGGACAAAAAATCGGTTCATTATTGCTTTCAAAAATTGAAGAAGAGGCAAATCAACTTGATGCAAATCTAATATTTTTGTATTCCTTTGAATTCCAAGCGCCCAAGTTCTATTTAAAGTTCGGATATAAGCAATTTGGAATGATAGAACAATTCCCAGAGGGGTATAATTGCTACTTTTTACAAAAAAGGTTAAGATAAAGTTTTTAGTCAAATTGACATACAAGGCAAAAATGAAGGACGCAATGTTATACAAACAAATTGGACCAGTTAGCAAAGGAATGGACTGTCTCAAATCAGAAGATAGATACAGACTCATTTTTTGATATCAACTTATGATTTATAAAAAAAGATTAGCAGATAGATCTCTATGCCAGAAAAAGAATTTGAATCCATAGACTTAAACCACTTTTTTGAGCTCAATATAGATCTACTTTCCATTGCAGATCAGTCGGGACGATTTATCAAACTCAACCTTGCTTGGGAATGGACCCTTGGCTATTCGAGAGAAGAGCTAATGGAAAGCCAATTTTTTGATTTCGTCCATCCCGACGATATTTCTAAAACCGAACACGCCATGTCGAAACTTGCTGAAAATAAGAAAGTTTCAAGTTTTATCAATCGTTACAAAAAGAAGGATGGCTCCTATTGCCATCTGGAATGGAGCGCGGTACCGTACGACTCTTTCATTTACGCAACTGCAAGAGATGTTTCCCAAGCTTTAAATTTAGAAGAAAGTATCCAAACACAAAAAGAACTTCTAAGCGAAATGGGGGGAATGGCCTCGATTGGGGCTTGGGAATTGGATGCATTTACCTTTAAAACAAAATGGACAGATGAAATTTATAAGATATATGAGTTGCCCCCTGACTATGACGCAAATGCAGAAGACGGAATCAGCTTTTATCACCCGGAAGATCGTGAAACGATCTCAAGTGCAGTAAATCGGGTGTTAAATGAGGGACAAAGTTTTGACCTCAAACTCCGCCTCATACCTACCAGTGGCAAAACAAAATGGGTCAGAGCAGTTGGCAAACCATTTTATAAAGACGACAAAGTTACCAAAGTCATAGGCACATTTCAGGATATCACAGAACAAGCGCTTAACGAATTTGCTTATGAAGAATCCATCATGGAACTTCTAAAAATCAAGAGTGAACTGCAAAATTATAAATCTGCATTAGATCAAACAGCAATTGTTTCTCTAACAGATGCAGATGGCATTATCATTGATTTGAATCATAATTTTTCAACGATCAGTGGTTATTCGAAGGAAGAACTTTTAGGCAAATCTCACAATATCATCAATTCCGGTTATCATTCAGCAGAATTTTTTAAAGATATGTGGAAAACGATCAAATCTGGAAAGATTTGGCGGGGTGAAATCAAAAATCGTACCAAACAAGGGAATTATTATTGGGTATCAACAAGTATTATACCTTTTTTGAATTCTGAAGGCATACCTAAAGAATATTATTCGATCCGATTTGACATCACCAATGCAAAAAAATCTGCCCAATTAGTTTTGGAAGCTAAAGAAGCGGCTGAAGCTGCCAATAAAGCAAAAACGGATTTTTTGTCAAATATGAGTCACGAGATAAGAACACCACTTAACAGCGTGATTGGCTTCACTGAGCTTCTCATCGATACAAATCTAGATAAAGAACAAAAAGAATTTGTAAGGGATGCAAATACCTCAGCCAAGTCCCTACTTGGTATCATCAATGACGTTCTCGATTTTTCAAAAATCGAAGCAGGTAAACTTGAACTCGAATTGCAACAGACATTCGTTTATCCATTATTAAATGATTGTATTCAAATAGTTAGTATCAATGCCAAAAAAAAAGGGTTACAACTCACTCTCGATACTTCAGACCAACTTCCAGAAACTATCTTTATCGACCCTACACGTCTAAAGCAAGTCCTGGTAAACCTACTGGGAAATGCGATCAAATTTACTGAATTAGGTTCCGTAGTTTTGGAAGTCCGTTATAAAGCCAATAAATCAGAAGAGCCTTCACATATCAGTTTTAAGGTGATTGATTCGGGGATTGGTATTTCCGATGAACAAAAAGGCAGACTCTTTCAAGTTTTTTCTCAAGCTGATAATTCGATTACAAGAAAATTTGGAGGAACAGGACTAGGTCTTGCTATTTCTTCCAAACTCGTTGAACAAATGGGAGGCGAACTTTCCCTTTCTAGCAAGTTTGGCGTTGGTAGTGTGTTTGAATTCAGCCTTCCAATAATTAAGACAAACGAACAATCTTCTGTATCGTTGACTAACAGCAAATCATCGGAAAACACTAAATCGTATCAGTCTCTAAATCGATTGTTAGTCGTCGAAGACAATCCATTGAATGCAAAATTAGTAGAGACAATGTTACTGAAAATGTATCCATCCCTACAGATCTCTTTTGCTTCCAACGGGGAAGAATCGATCCAACGCCAAGCGGAAAATCCGTCGGAGCTAATTCTAATGGATCTTCATATGCCAGTGATGGATGGTGTAACCGCTACTACTCTAATTCGAGAATCCGAAAAATCTACTAATCGACATGTAATCATCATCGCACTTACCGCAGGTGCATCTGCAGATGAAAAGGAAGCATGTATCCGCGCGGGAATGGACGATTTTTTGACCAAACCCATCATTTCAATCAAATTACAAGAAATGATAACAAAATACTTTCATTGATCAGTTAACACCGGGAATTTATAAATTGATCCGAAATACAGGAAAAATCGACAGGTAATAAACCTTTTTCGCCATTGCAAGAAAAGGCAGGGATAGTCTACTTAGCTTGATTCACAACAGGAAATTATCATTTTGGAATATTTTGTTTTTTATCTTCTTTCTGGTATCGCTGTTGGTCTTTTAGCCGGTCTGTTTGGTGTTGGAGGAGGGATTATCATGGTTCCGATTCTCACCTTTAGCTTTGCTCAGATGCACTTTCCCGAATCAATTCTTTTGCATACTGCTATCGGAACTTCTCTAACTACTATTTTATTTACTTCCTTCTCTTCCTTATTTTCTCACCATCGAAATGGTTCGGTTATATGGAAGTACTTATTTATCTCGATTCCATGGATCATATTAGGAACCTATATGGGTTCTTTTTTGGCGGCTTCGTTACGGTCGAAAGAACTAAACTACATCTTTATCATTTTTATATTCCTATTCGCTATAAAGATGTTATTTGGGAAGAAAAAAGACAACCACTCAGAGTTGCATACGAACAATCGAGAGGAAATGGAACAAGTCTCCTTTCCTAAGTATTGGATTCAATCCATCATCGGTATCCTGATTGGCTTTAGTTCCGCCTTAGTTGGTGTAGGTGGTGGTGTTTTTACCTCAACGTACCTTCTTTACCTCAAGACTCCGATCCACAGAGCGATAGGCACCTCTGCGGCTATTGGATTTCCCATTGCTTTGAGTGGTGGATTGAGTTATATCATCAATGGATGGAATCATTCAGATTTGCCTTTCGGTAGTACGGGATTCGTATATTGGCCAGCAGTTTTAGGTTTGGTGATCGCAAGTATGCCTTTCGCATATTTGGGTGCCAAAATTTCTCATCGCCTTCCAAAGGATCGACTTAGGATCCTTTTTGCCTTTTTTTTACTAATTATGGGCACGTTCATGACGTTTCGTTAATGTATTCAAGAGAATCCTCCAAATTTTGACTTGTATTTTTTATCGTCTCGCACCAAGTAGTCGGGATGTTACAAAGTAGGTTCCCCAATTTTCTTCAGAGACCCATTTACCTGATTTTCTTAATCTATGGAATCTTACTTTTTACGGGATTGGGACATTTTCCTCTGATTGATTGGGATGAGAACATCTATGGCGCTGTCTCAAAAAGTATGTATCAAAATGGCGAATACTTTCGCTTATCGGTCAATAACCAACTCTATACGGAAAAACCACCTTTTATCTTTTGGATAACGTCTCTCTCCTATCACTTATTAGGTATTAGCGAATTTTCCACTCGTTTACAATCTGTACTAAGTGCGTTGACCTCTTTTTGCTTTTTGTATTGGTTTGGGAAGAGACATTTCTCCGAAAAATTAGCAACATTCTGGTCTCTACTTTACTCATCGTCACTGGTTCCTTTATTTCTCTCAAGGACAGCTTATATCGACCATTGGTTCAATACGTTTCTTTTGTTCTCTTTTTGTTTTATTTACGAATACCATCTGAAGAAATCTGAGGCCTTCAAATCACGTATCCTATGGATCTTACTTGCAAGTTTGTCAATGGGGCTTTCAGTTTTAACAAAAGGCCCATTAGGATTATTTTTCCCTTTGGCGTCTTACTTCCTTTTGCTTCTTTTTGAACGTCATTTTCTTTTGCACTGGCTTGATTTAATCATAGGGTTTCTATTTTTTACACTTGTGATTGGGGTCTATTATGCTCCAAATCTATATCTATATGGAACAGCAACGATTCGTGGATTTTACGAATTTCAAGGAATGTTACTATCAAAATCTTTGGAATCTCACTCTGGTCCTTGGTTCTATCACTTTTTGATCGCACCAATTGGATTTTTCCCTTGGAGTGCCTTAATTTTCATTGGTTTCACAAAATCAAATTTGAAGTTTCTATTCTCAAAAAAATCCGAACACCAAAGCTTCTCAATATTGATTGGTTGTTGGATGACTTTGCTTCTACTTATTTTTTCAATCGTCCAGACAAAACTCCCGCATTACACCTCTTCCTTGTATCTCTGTTTGTCGTTTTTTGGTGCTAGATTGCTCAGCGCAAACGATGAAAAGCAAATTGTTTTATCAAAACGTATGTTCTATGGAATCTCTACATTAATTTTATTCGTTTTTGGTTTGTTATTCCTATTACTACCTTTCATATTCGAATATCTCTCTTCTGATCTCTCCTTCCAACGACAATACGGTAAGTACAATTCAGAATCGCTTGGATTCCTGGCAGCTCTACCGGGCCTGATTTTATTATTTGGAATGTTGTCCTCTGTGTATTGGTTCAATAAAAATCAAATAAATAGATACATTCTACACATATGGCTGTCATCTCAATTATTCCTTGTTAGTATAAGTTTGTTTTTAGCGCCATTTTTGATTCCCTTACTACAAGATAAGAATTTACGATTGTATGATTTTGCAAAAGAACAAGGAGGTATTGTTGCGTTTTATAAATACTTGAGTTTTTATCCAATGTTTTATCGAGACGAACCTATCTTGATTATGGGAAATTATAAATTTAGAGATGATTCAGACTCACTTTCACCAGAGCTCTATTCAAAATTACAAAAACCATTGTATCTGATCACCACTAGGAATAAAATCCTAGAATTACCGTTTTTATTTAACGGTCGTACTTTTGATATCGTAAAAGAAGATACAGATTTGATTTTGATCCGTGTTAAATGATAGAATCTTGTTCAAACAATTTGCGAATCGACTTTCGTGGTATAGATAGTATGTCATACTGCAAAGCGAACAATAGCAATTGAAATCCAAGTATGATTGGAAGAGCGGCAAGCATCACCGTTCCAGATGAGGCTTCTTCGTGTTTGAATTCTCCTAAGATCCACGCCCTAGCACCAAACACAATGCCGAAGGTCGTTAGGAGAAACCCAAATAGAAGGGAGATAGATCCCATATTAAAATCTCGTAAAATATAATTATAAAAAATTCGCTTCGGCAATCGATTTAAATACTTTATAGGGAAAGAACATGCAACTTTGCCTATATTGAGCTGGCTCTCTTCATCGGCATAAAGGGCAATCATTGGAACATCTTGGACAACTGCTCTGGCAATATTGAGGCGAAAGAGCATATCTGATTCAAAGAAATACCGATTGTCAATCTTATCCAATGGTAATAAACGTAAGGTTTGTTCATGAATCGCCGTATATCCGTTTGTTGGATCCATGATATCCCAGTATCCACTGACCAACTTGTTTAAAAAACTTAAGATCCCGTTGCCGATCATTCGGAGCTTCGGCATTTGCTCTAAAAAATCTGGATGGAAAAAACGATTTCCTTTCACATAATCCGCCTCCCCTCGTAATATCGGAGCAACGATTTTTGCAATGTGTTTGGGATTCATTTGGCCATCTCCATCTAATTTGACCATGATCTCAAAACCTTCTGTTAATGCTTGTTTGTATCCTGCCTTGACAGCCCCACCAACACCTAGATTTTTAGGAAGGATTTGAACGCGAATCCTTTTGTCTTTTATGTTTGCCAAAACCCAATCACCACTGCTTTCAGGACACGCATCGTCAACAATGAAAATTCCTGTTACTTCACGCGGAATTTTAGCTAACAAATCTTTTAAATGTTTTTTGACTTTAAAACAAGGAATAACAACTGCTATTTTCATAAATCAAAGTTCTGCCTAAAACTCTGCGTAGATTTTAAAAATGTATCTTTCGTAGACAACCCTCTTTTTTCATAATAAAGATTCTGATACAATGACAAATTGAAACATAATGGCTCCTCTATGTTTAAAATTGAAATCTGATTGCGAGTCCAAAATTTAAATATAGTTTGAGGTGCAAGACCCAACCATGTCTTCCATTGGGATGGATAAAACAAAAACAGGATAGAATAAAAAAACCGTTTCCGAAAACTCAATTTCATATGACTTTTCGATGAATCCTTTGAGAGGTGCATTGCAGAAAATAAAGGATATGGCAGTCCGTGACCTCCATACGTTGCATAAGCATAAACCTTTGCCCCAAACGTTTTGCTCAATGCAAGACCCAAAAGATAAGCGGCATCATGATCAGGATGTCCTCCTTCGCAGGCGGGGCAAAAGATCTTTTTTACCTTATATGCTTTCGTTTCACTTACGATCCATTCAAAAACGCCAGAAAGACTATTTGATAAATCCTTATCGGACACCTGTAATGTGGAAGGTAAAAAGTGTAATTGGGTATTAACCACATTTAATCTTTGTAACATGCGCCGAGACTCATTATTTCGCACAACCTCAGGTATTCCATGCCCTTGGCCATTCGTCAAAAAAAAACAATGAGCCCCTAGCTGTTCCTGATGTAAAAATGGAGAGACAAAATACTCATCATCTTGGTGTGGAAACAGAAAGAGCGAAATCGATAGGTCCTTCTCCAAAGATCGATTGTTAGCCTTTAAATGGCAATTCACCTAGGTAATCTTTTTTACCGATTTCAAAACCATTGGAACGAAGTATCGCATAAGCGGTTGTTATATGAAAGTAGAGATTTGGAATCGCATGGTGTAACAGATATTCTTCACCAGTTAGATATTTACCTTCCCAACGTGGTTGGGTGATCTTGATGGTCTGTGATGATTCAAAATCGCTTGGTTGAAACGACTTTAAATAGCCAATAACGGATTCTATTCGTAATTTTAGATCGGCAAGCGTAACTTCTTTGTCTTCATGAACGGGAGCATCTTTTCCAGCCAATCTTGCCGCGGCAAGTTTAGCGGTATCGCATGCAATTTGGACTTGTCTCACTAAACTAAACTGGTCTGCTATCAATCGAGAATTCAATAAAACAGAAAATTCAACTTTTTTTGCTTCGGCCAGCTTGGAGGTTTTTTCAAGAATCTGTAGTAGGTTTGTGAGTGATTTTGTGAATTGCTCGGTAACGATTTTGTGGTACATTTTGGTCCTTTCTGGTAAGGATTTCCCATGATAAATAAATTTCACCTCCAAATTTTTAGAAAATTGTGGGACTTAGCGAAACATTAGTGATATGATTGCAAGAAGTAAACAAACAGGAACTGGTAATCAGAAGATGCCCACGTTGGAAACCATCCAAACACAAATCAAATCCCTTCTTCCTCCAGATTCAAATGTGAACATTGATATTTTATTTTTATATCATCCGGCATTTCATTGTTTGACCGAGCTACTCGAAGAAGAGGAGTCTATCAAGGCGTATTGTATCGGATTATTGGAAGGTTCCCACAAAAAGTATCCATCAGGGAAATGGCTACTTGTAAAAACATCGAAGCGCTATCTCTTCATCTTCAAGTCGATTGTCAAAACTTCTTTTGAACACTTTGCATTAGACTTTAAAAATATTCAAAAGATTACATACAATTTAGGATGGTTCTTTGGCAAGATACAGTTTACATCAGAATCAAATACGATCACTCTTCTTCAGATCGGTAAACGAGACTTTCGTTTTTATGAGGAGTGCCAATCATAATGGATTTCGATCTCTCCGATTCAAACCTAAAAATTAAGTTTAGAAGGATAACAACATGAAGATATTTCAACCTACATTCTTTTCAGCACTAACGATGTTCTTTTTTCTTTCACATTGTCGTTCTATAGATCCACAAGTCTACGAACCCATTCAAAAACCCAAATTGGAAGGAGTCCTTGCTCCCAATGATAAGTTACGAACATCAACGTTACTCGCCAAAGGCAAGGTTAATGGACTTGAATCTTTGGATGTCGACAAATATGGGAACGTATTTGGTGGAGACAAAGAAGGACAAATTTTAAAAGTTACACCATTAGGAGAAATTACTGTCCTTACAAACACAGGCGGGAGACCACTTGGCGTACAATTTGATTCAGAAGGCAATCTCATCATCGCAGATGCCTACAAAGGCCTCTTAAGACTTACACCGAAGAATGAATTGCAAACCTTAGTTTCAGAATTTGAAGGAAAACCCTTTCGCTTTACTGATGATTTGGATATCGGACGTGATGGGAAGATCTACTTTTCAGATGCGAGTATTTACATACAGAGCGAATACCTTTTTGATTTACTTGAGGCCAAACCTCACGGCCGAGTTTTTGTTTATGACCCAAAAACGAAATCCACAAATCTCTTGTTAGATGGTCTTTATTTTGCAAATGGGATCGCCTTATCGAAAAACGAAGACTTTTTATTGATCAATGAAACCTATCGTTATCGCATTACTAAACTTTGGTTAAAAGGTCCGAAAAAAGGCTCAAGAGAAGATTTTATTTCCAATTTACCTGGATTTCCAGATAACATTACGAGATCTCCATCTGGTGATTTTTGGTTGGCACTCTTCACCGTTAGAAATGATCGAATGGACTCCCTTCACCCTTCTCCTTTTCTCAAAAAACTGATAGCAAACCTCCCCAAGATGTTCTGGCCAAAACCAGAACCTTATGGGTTTGCGATATTACTAAATGAACAGGGTGAAATTTTACAAACATTACAAGATCCAGGTGGTTTGGAACTTAGAGAGGTAACGAGCGCTATCCAAAAAGGTGACAATTTGTACATCGGAAGTTTGTATCATGATCGAATCGGAATTTATGATCTAAAAGGAAAGTAAGAATTTTTACCAAATGGGTTTTACATATTATATTGAATTAGCAGGTATTACAGTCTTTGCAATTTCGGGTGCTCTAGCGGCGCTAGAACAAAAAGAACACCATCATGATTGGTTTAGTGTATTTTTCACTGGATTCATAACGGCAATCGGAGGTGGAACCATTCGCGATGTGACTCTTGGAAATTATCCAGTCTCTTGGGTTCGAGATGTAAATGTACTTTGGGCAATTTTTGTTGCATTTCTTTTGATTATCCTTTTTACAAAATCTCTACTACGCTTGCGAAAAGAGCTTTTCCTCTTTGATACGATTGGAATCGGCATTTACACTGTCATCGGTACGAAGATCTCACTTGCCTATGGAGTAAATCCATTCGCGGCAATCATACTTGGTATGATCTCGGCTATATTTGGTGGCGCGATACGAGATACACTAATGAATCAGGTTCCTTTTATTTTTAGAAAAGAAATTTATGCAACTGCATGTCTTGCAGGAGCGTTGGTATATGTAGCCCTTAATTATATGAAGATTGATGGGAACTTGAACACGATCATATCCGCGTTAGTCGTCGTCATCATTCGGATCGCGGCTGTTCGTTACAATTTAAGTTTACCAAAATTTAGCTTACCTAAACAATAAAGAGAAGAATATGCAAAAACAATTCGAATGGTGGAAAGAAACCTCGCTCTATCAAATTTATCCTTGGTCATTTCAAGATTCAAATGGAGATGGAATCGGTGATCTATTGGGTATTATTTCACGTTTAGACGAATTGCAGGAACTGGGTGTTGAAACCATTTGGTTTTCGCCTTTCTTTCGTTCTCCTGGAAAAGATTTCGGGTATGATATATCAGATTATCTAACAATTGATCCTAGATTTGGCACCATGGATGACTGTAACCTACTCATCAAATCCATCCACAAACGCAAAATGAAAATAGTTTTGGATATGGTAATGAACCATACTTCAAATGAACATCCGTGGTTCTTAGAATCACAATCTTCCTTATCCAATCCAAAACGAGACTTTTATATTTGGCAAAGAGGAATCGGTGGGCCACCAAATAACTGGAAATCTATGGTGGGTAGTTCAGGTTGGAATTGGGACGCAAACACTAAGGAGTATTATTATACCAATTTTTTATCATTTCAGCCTGATTTAAATTACAGAAATCCGAAGGTGAAGAAACAAATGTTTGGCGTTCTGGATTTTTGGCTAAAAAAGGGAATCGATGGATTTCGATTGGATATTTTTAATTCAATCTTTAAAGACGACATCTTTCGAGACAATCCACCTAGCATTCGCTTTTTTCCCACACCCGACAATCATGATGAGGCTTTCTTTCAAAAGAAACAGCACAATCTCAATCTACCCGAATCGTTCGCACTCGCAAAAGAAGTACGTAAGGTGGTTTCAAAATACAAACACAAACCGTTTTTGATTGGTGAAGTGAGTGGATCAGATTCCACTCTCAAATCCTATCTTGGAGAAAAAGCAGACGGACTCAATCTAGTATTCCAATTTGAGTTAATCCACTTTAAATGGGATGTCTCATTCTTTAAAAACTTACTTACAAAAAATGAACTTCAATTCGCAAATCCATATCAACCTGTTTATGTTTTGGGTAACCATGACCAAAGGCGTTACATAGATCGCCTAGGAGGAAATATAGAAAAAGCAAAGGTGATTTCTACACTACAATTTACAGCGAGGGGAATTCCGGTCGTTTATTATGGAGAAGAAATCGGACGGAAAGAAGGTAAATTGTCCAACTTTTTTGGGAAAGATCCCATTGCCAAAATGAATCGTTGGGTTCCATTATTTTTAACAAAGATCTTAGGAATTTATATCAATCGTGATAATTGCCGTTTGCCAATGTTATGGGATAGCTCACCAAACGCTGGTTTTTCTACAGGCATCCCTTGGCTTCCAGTCGGCTCCTTTGAAGAAAAAGAGACTGTCACGAATCAAAAGAAAGACCCTCAATCACTTTGGAACCATTACAAAACTTTATTCCATTTAAGAAAAACTTCAACGGTATTGAAACGCGGGAATTTGACACTCGTTCCATCAAACGAAAAGAGTCTACTTTCCTTTGAACGCAACTACCAAAAATCAACCATCCGAGTGAACCTTTGTTTCGGTGATCGAACGGATCCAATTCAAATTCCCAAAGATGCAAGAGTCGTGTATCAATTTGGAAAGGTAAGCTTAACGAAGACCGATTTTACTTTTTCCGGATACGGTGGTGTTTTATTGGAATGTTGAGAACAGTTTAGGAATGAAGAAAAAGTATAGTCAAACATTTTGAACGTGGTTGGATTGGTTGCATGTTGCCTGCCCATCCAGTCAAAAGAACGCTTTACCGTGCCATCACAAGCCTTCTATCCACGTTTTCTGCCATCCTATTTAGCATTTATCAGTCCACACTCGAATTCAGAATCGAAGGCGAAGACCATCTCAGAGTCCTTCGCACTCTCAAACAAAATCATATCGTTGCTATTTGGCATACATTTGTGGATGCGGCAGTCTTTTATTTACACCACAGAGGGCTTTGTATCTACTCGGACCATCCCCGAACGGAGGAGTATGAAAATAGTTATGTACACTTTGTTAGGGAAATTGGCCTCAAAACATTAAAAGCACTCGGATTTGATGTTTTAGATGCCTCCCTTGGCAAACAATCAGCCGGCATCATCAATTTTATCAAAAGGATCCAAACTGGAACCCCTGCTCTCGTTGCACCTGATGGCCCTCATGGACCCATTTACGAAGCAAAACCGGGAGTGATTTATATGGCAAGCAAAGCTAACAGTTGCGTTGTGCCGATCGGTGTTGGTTTTTCCAGGCGCGTTGTTGGCTCAAACTGGGATGATCTGAGTTTCCCTTTGCCATTTTCACGCGTGGCACTTGTAATTGGCGAACCGATCCTTCCTAGCTCCGACCTAAGTGAAGAGTCCCTCGCAAAACAAGCGAAACACTTGGAAGATACCTTGGACAAGCTCTGTTTTCGTGCGAATGAAATGCTTTATGGCAAAGAAAAGAAAATCGAAAATGTTGAATCGTCTATCGCGAGTTAAACCCTAAGGAAAACTAGTTGATCTACTATAGTGGACGAACGAGTAAAAGGGTCACCATGAGTAGCGATCCCAAAAACAAAGTAAGAAGTATCGGAATCAATAGTAACCAAAGATACTGTTGACTGAGAGCGATCGCAGTAATGCCTAGAACTTGCGCAATACAAAATGCAATCGCAAGATAAAGGTGTATTTTTTTAAAGGGTCGCGGTGGTCTACCTCGATTGAACAACCCTCTTTTCCCGTGTCGCGAATTTGTCCGGCGATTTGATACTTTGGAATCTGTGGCTACAGAAGGACTTTCTTCTGGCTGAAGGAAATCAAAATTAATATTTCCCTTACGTAGGGATTTTTCTATACTCGATGGAATTTTTTCTTCTTCTTGGTTTTCCATTATTTCTTTTGTAATGCCTCAGCCAAAAGTTTTTGGTAATGTTCTATCTCACCGCGTAACATCTCAAACCTCATTGAAAGATATCCAGTGTAGATTCCAATCAACCAAAAACCACCGACCTTTAGGATTTCTTTTTGAATTCCTACGATTTCCTTGTCTGGATAATGCTCAATAGCAAGCACACCTATATAAAAAAAGTTCATAACGATCGTTCCTAAAATGGAAATCCTTAAGCCATAGCGAAGGCTATTGGAAACGATTACAATGTAGTTGATGGCAAAAAACATACTGTCATGCCCACCCGTGGGTATCATCACAAGTGCCACAGCCAAAAAATCGGCAATCATGGTAAAATACTTCACTGAAGGGTGGATGGATCCGCGTTTGATTGCACCGAACAAAATGTATGTCACAAGTAGATTTACCGAAACAACAAAAGTCGCCACGCTAATTACGTAAAACCAATTGAAAACATTTGCATGGCCGATCTCAACAGACCTTCCGGTTAGGAGTAAAAAGGACAAATAAGGTACAATCAAAAAAACAAGAAGCCAACGAACGCCGGCCTTATTCTTTTCATTCCGAATCTCCCAAGCTGATTTTTGATTTTGTTCCATTCTGTGTTCAATGCTAAACATACAAAATCAGAATCCGTCGTCAATATTTTCGTGAGATAGAGAATTTTAATTTGGCCAACGTAAATTCGTCTGAGTTGATCTTCACTTATGTTTTGTTATATTTTATACTAAATTTTAGTGATCTCGAATCTCTCAAATTTAAGTTTCTTTTCATCATATTCATGGTAAAAAATAAGATTTTTTCCGAATTTCATAATTTTTCTGTAGAAAATTTATGAATTGTAGATCACTTATTAGTTTAAATTTGGAAACGAAGAAACGTTATCCGAAGAAGATAATGAAACGATTCAAGAAATTTCTTTTTCTATTTCTATTATTTTTATCGTTCGACTGCAATAGAACCAACAAAACGATTCCGACTGTTGTAGATGGAACTTTGGATTTAAGGAGTTGGGACTTCGCAATTGATGGTCCGGTCAACTTGAGTGGAAACTGGAACTTTCATTGGAATCAATTTTTAGAACCCAAAAATGAGTTTTCCAAAAGCAATTCGTCCATATCTGTTCCTGGGCAATGGCAAAAACAAGGGTATCCGAGCAAAGGATACTCAACATACGCCCTTCGGGTTCTACTACCTGATTTGCAAAATCACCAACTGACAATAGCTGTAAAAGAAATTAGCTCTAACTATGAATTCTATATCAATGGTACACTTGTAAAAAAGAAAGGGAAAATCGGAATCTCAAAGGAAAGTGCAGAAACATATTTACAATATGGAGACATTCCAATCCCTGAGTTTTTATTAAGCCAATCAAAAGAATTAAATATTATAATTCACGCCTCAAATTTTGAACATAACCAAGCAGGTATATGGGAGCCCATTCAAATTGGAAGGACAGAAGATTTAAACAGACAAAAGCAAAGCAAAATAGTTTTAGAACTAATTGTTTTCGGAGCTCTACTCATTATGGGTTTATATCATTTTGGCTTTTTCTTTTATCGAAAGATTGAATTTGCCGCATTTTATTTTGCACTCTTTTGCTTTTTTATGGCGATCCGAACCATCATTATCGGTGATCGGATTCTGTTAGATGCCTTTCCTATGATTCCCTTTATCGCAATCTATAAGATTGAATATCTAACGTATTATGTTACTTGTTTTGTGACTCTCCAATTCATTTCTCATCTTTTCCCAACCGCCAATAAAGATAAAATTTACTGGCCCCTTTCTTCAATTTTTTTGATTGGAAGCGCAATCGTTATCGTTACACCATTACACATCTTTGTTGAGACATTAATTATCGTTCAATTGGCAACACTCTTTGAGATCATTTACATTTCGAAATTATTGATATCGGCTATTCTGATTCGTAGGCCAGGTGCCCGAACATTTTTTATTGGATATATATTATTTGGAGTAACTATAATCAATGATGTGTTCCGAGGCATGGGATACCTATACACACCACCAATGGCAAGTTACGGCTTTCTCATCTTTGTCGTATTCCAGGCGGCAATTCTATCTAGCAGATTTGCCGAGGCTTTCAACCGGTCAGAAGATTTAACAAATCATCTGGAAGAAAAAATTGATGAACGCACCCGTGCCTTGATTGAAGCAAAACAAGAGATAGAAGAGATATCTAAATTCATTCACATCGTAAATTCACTTTCAACGTTAGATGAGATTTTTTACGCAATCGCAAAGTATGTCAATGTTCATTATTCCATAAGCGGCACTTGGCTTTTTTTACCTGACAAAGATTCAGAATATCTTTATGCTTACAAAGCTTATAGCTACCAAGGGTTATCTCAAGATATTCATAACTACTTGATCACTAAAAAAATTCAACTGAGGGATAAAAGTGGTGGGATTTTATATAAGGTGTTCCAAAGAAAAAAGGCATTTTACCTTCCACGAATCATAAAATTTGAATATGATATTGATAGAGAACTTGCGAACACACTTTCAATTAAGGCTTTCCTACATGTGCCCATCATTAGGCGAGATGAATGTGTCGGTATACTCTGCTTTTCAAATCTTGAAAAGCAAATGCCCCTAAAGGCCAATCAAATTAGAAAATTGACCAATTTATGTTCTCAAATTTCTGGTGCCATTGAAACAAATCATCTACTTGGTCAAGTTCACCAAGATCGTATCGAAACAGAGTCTCTCAACGAGCTACTCAAAAGCTTAAATGAAAACTATGATATCGATTTGATTATGAATAAAATTCATCAATACATCAAAGAGAATTTCAACATTCAATATTATAGCCTAGGATTAATTGACAATGAGAGAAAAATTGCAACTTGTATTAAATCTCATTATCCAGACTTTTTGAGTGAGGAAGATGCTAAATTTTCAAAAACTATCTCAACTGATATCGCAGGTCCATTAGGTGGTCATGCATTCGCTGTTTTGAATAAAAAAGCATTTTATTCCAAAAGAATTCGAAAGTCCACCTTAACAAAAGAAGAACTCTATTTTTCTGAAACTATGAAATTTGAGAATATGCTAATCATACCATTAATCTTAGAGAACGAACCAATAGGAGTTCTAGATCTATTTAATGTGGGCAGAATGGACTTGTCACGCGAAACAAGAACAAAGCTTTCGATTTTAGGGGAACAACTAGCAGGAATTATTTACGGCTCTAAACTATTCAAGGACCTACAAGCAAAAACCTCAGAACTAAAACAGACACTTAAAATCATTCAATCAGATTTATTGACTTCCAAAAAAATTCAGGAAAATAGTTTGATGATCGACAAGGATCAGTTAGATGATCTAGATTTTATCCCACACTATCTACCCATGGCTGAAGTCGGAGGCGACTTTTATGCGATCGGAAAAATAAACGAAAAAAAATACCGGCTCTTTCTTGCAGACGCAACGGGACACGGAGTTCAAGGTGCAATGATTACCATGGCAATCAAAGGGATATATGATAGTATTAAGTTTTATGAGCTCGAAGTTAACGATATTCTTTCCATTTTTAATAACGAATTTTTTCAAAGGTATGCATCGCTGAATTCCTTTTTGACCGCGATTCTAGTAGATATAGATCTTCTAAATGAAACCATTACTTTTTCTTCGGCAGGCCATCCTGCATGTGCATTGTTACAAAATGGAAATCTTCAACTCCTCCCCAAAACCGGAAAGATCATTGGCGTTTCAAAAGACAACACATACCAAACACAAACATTTCCATTTAAGGAAGGAGATCGTCTCTATACATATACGGATGGGATCTTTGAACAGTTTAATTCGATGAATGAAGAATTTGGAGAAGCAAGACTCCACCAGTTAATCCAGTCTTCTGCCAATGAAAGTTTGACGCAATCTCTAGACACGATCATCACATCACTTCAAAGTTTTCTTTCAGGCAAACCTCTGGAGGATGATGTCACAATCATTGGTTTACAAGTAAAAACATCAAAAAATGGAAACTAATCTTTCTTTTTAAACTCTCTTGAGAATATATCGTTGAACGAATTTACTACTATTACATCTTGTTTTTGTGCAAACCTTTGATCGCTCGAATCCTGCCTCCTATTACAGTTTAGAAGATAATTATGGTGCCAAAAACTATGCACCGTTACCAGTCGTCATCGAGAGAGGTTCCGGGATCTTTGTCTGGGACGTAACAGGGAAAAAATACTTCGATTTTCTATCTGCATACAGTGCTGTAAATCAAGGCCATTGCCATCCTCATATTTTAAAAACGCTTATCGATCAAGCGAGTCGGCTGACACTGACTTCACGAGCCTATCACAATAACGTTCTAGGTTTGTTTGAAGAGAAACTTTGTAATCTATTTGGGTATTCAAAAGTTCTGCCGATGAACACGGGTGTGGAGGGAGGGGAAACCGCCATCAAACTGTGCAGAAGGTGGGGATATCGACATAAGAACATACCAGAAAACAGTGCTAAGATACTATTTGCTCAAGGAAACTTTTGGGGAAGAACTTTAGGAGCCATTTCCTCCTCAACAGATCCATCTAGTTTTACTGACTTTGGACCATTTGTTCCTGGATTTGAAGTAATCCCATTCAATGATTTAGCGTCCTTGGAACGTGCGCTTAACGATCAAAATGTGGCCGGTTTTATGATTGAACCAATCCAAGGTGAGGCAGGAGTGCGTGTTCCAGATATAGGTTATCTCAAACAGGCAAAAAATTTATGCGAAAAATATAATGTACTATTGATCGCTGACGAGATTCAAACTGGTCTCTGTCGCACAGGGAAATGGCTAGCCTCGGACTATGATGATATCAAACCTGATATACTCATTCTCGGCAAAGCCTTATCAGGAGGTTTTTATCCAGTTTCCGCAGTTTTGACAAATGATGAGATTATGGGAACCATTGGACCTGGCGAACATGGCTCTACCTATGGAGGCAATCCTTTGGGTACGGCTGTTTCAATTGCCGCTTTAGAAGTGCTACAAAACGAAGACTTAGCAACTAACGCGATGAATATGGGGAGTATTTTTCGTAATAGATTAGAAAAACTGAAATCCAAAGTTCCATTGATCAAAGAAATTCGAGGGAGAGGACTTCTGAATGCCATAGAACTCAATACAAGCGTTAATTCTCCCTCAGCTGATCAAATCTGCTATCAACTTCTCAAATCGGGTTTACTTGCAAAAACCACACATAAATCAATCATACGATTTGCTCCTCCTTTAGTCATAACAGAAGCGGAGATGGATGAAGCAATAGAGATCATAGAAAACAGATTCTTAAACGCTTAAAAGTAAATTTTCAAATATTGACTGAAGTCGACTCCACAAAGTGTATTGACCAATGAAAACGGAGATATCTTATACATAACCGAGCACACAGGCAAGTATCTGGAACCAGCCGCTAAGAAAAACATCGGATTCGTTCTTTTTGTTAATGCAAATTTTGTATCATCGTTCACTTAGAAACTCACCATCTGATACATACATTGCATTTATTACAGTTTTTCCCTTGATCTCTTTTTCCAAAACTGTTTTACATTCGGGAAGTTGGATCACTTTCAATTGATTTAGAATTCCTAATTTTAAATCATAGGTTGTTTTTATAAAAACGATGTAAGGCTCCAGAGTTGACTTATCCGATTCGTTAGAACTCTTATGATAACCAACGGGCAACAGGCTAGCAAACCGAAAGCCATCGGGAACTTTAAAATCTTCCACTTTTCCCGTGCGTCCGTCAACGACCTTCCAATTCTGAATTTTATCTTCGATATCGGAAACTTCTTCGGTGAGTAAAAACAAACTAGATTGATTTAATACTCTGAATATTGGATTGCCTCGATTGTACGTTCCGGAGGGACCTTTCATTGGTACTTTAAATGTGAATAACTTCTTTCTCTTTTTTTCCTTAATATCATAGGATTCTAAATTATATGATTTGGAATCTGAATTCGCGGATAGTGGCGTCAAAAATACAACCAACTCACCATCAGAAATAAACCGTGCACTCAATATTGCTCTGTCAGATAAAATTTCTTCAGGATTGCATTTTAGAGAACTACAGAAAAACACCTTTTGGGAATAACCATCGTTAGCGCCAACAAATGGATCTTCCAATTTCTGAACGGATCTATCTCTTTCTAAAATTCTGAATAGATGTGCACCATTTGGTAAAAAATCATCTAACCTGACTGTTTTTCTATATTTATCAAAGTGGGGAAAATAATTTGGCTTATCTCCCTCGAGTTGAAAAAGCCTTTGGTCTCCTACCTGATGGATTTCTTGAAAAATTGTTAGGTTTAGATCTTCCATATATGAGATAAACTCTCTTAATATCTTGATGCCTGTATCCTGAGGAAATTTCAGCTCAGATACTTTGCCCGTTTTCCACTCGTAAGATTTTATCTTACGATCTACACCATAGGAATCGGCCAAAGAAAGGATTCGTTTTTTTGAAACTTGGATTCGATTCATCAGTTGGAATTCACTTGGAAATTCAAAGGTAGTTTCAGAATCTTGATTGATGAGGATTAGCTCTCTGGGCTGGTTACCAACAATCGTATGCAGTAATAATTTGCCCGTTTCGGCATGTACGACAGAATCCAAGGAGACTGCAGTATAGATCAAAACTAGTTTTGTAAGTATTGCTAATGATTTCATTCGCCTTATAAATCATATCGAGTCAACGGAGTCAATTCGTTTGCGATATTTCGATTACGGCTTTTTTTAAAGACTGGGCAGTAGTTTACAAGTCCACTAAACACATCTTTGGCGCCAGCCTGTTCTTTACAGACGTTTCATTCCCTGAAAAGTCAGTGGACTGGTCATACTTATAGAAAAGTCGAGTCGATTGACCAGATCAATGATTATATGAAAATCTTGAGACAAAGAAATCAGGCAACTTCATAGGTCTGGATTTTTTAAAATCAAAGAATATTGCCAAAAAGATCGCCTCACACACCAATTGTCCGTCGGATACACGATACATGTTTTGAAAGATTTTACCCTTAATTTTATTTCCATCACCAAAATCCGTATCTATACGCACACTGTCGGGATGCGATACTGGTTTGTGGTAGGTAAGTTCAGCCTTAAGCATGACGGGCCCAATTTCGTCTTTTCGTAGTTGAGCAATCGAAAACCCAGCATGCTCCAGGGCACGCATCCTTGCTTCGTCAAAAATAAATTGATATGTCCCATTTCCAACATGACCATTTGCATCCATTTGACTCCATAATATCGGGATTTCCGTTGAATGGAAAGCTAGTCGTTTATCCATAGTGTATCTCCAAAAATCGAATAAAGCAGACAGACTGTTCTGTCCTCAATAATTTCATTTATAAATTTAGCCAAATCCAATGCAAATAATTTTTACGAACAGACCATTCTGTTTTTTTAAAAAATTTGACTCCTTTACTAGAGGAGATATAGTTATTGAGTGAAGTCATCCCCCAAAGTTCGCATTTTAACAATATCGAAACACTTATTTTATGAAAACGGATACTATCATACGGGTATCAATCAAATCATTAAAGAGGCAGGCACCGCTAAAGCCTCGTTCTATGATCATTTTTCGTCAAAAGAAGATTTAGGAATCCATGTAATTCGATCCTATGGAAGAGATATATTGGTATGGTTCAGGCACATTCTCTATCAGTCAAAAGATCCAAAACAATTTGTTAAGGTTTTTTCAAAGGCGGTGCGTGCACAGATTCGATCAGATATTTCTTATTACCAAGGTTGCCCAATTGCAGTTTTCTCATGCCAATTTCCAGTAGGTAAACAGCCGTTTTCTGTAGAGTTTCAATCGATTGCAAAGAATTGGGAGATGGTGATTGATAGAAAATTATCAAAATGGAAAGATAATCAAAGCCTCCCAAAAAACCTGAATTCACTTTCTGTCACTAGAAAGATGATCAATGTCTATGAAGGTGGATTGATGAATTGGCGTATCACTTTGGATGAGTCATACATAACTCAAATGGAAATCCAAATCAAAGAATTGCTTTTGATTTAATTTCTAGAGGATCAGTTTTTGAACACATATCCGAATCAATGGGAAGATTTAACTTTATGCCCAGAGTTTTTGAATCAAAGTGAAACATTTGGTTTGATCTATATTTTTGACGATTTGCGAAAACCAATCTGCGATGGTTGGACGTTAGTCCATAAAAAAAATGATTCTATTGAATTTGAAAATTTGGGTTATGATTCGAAAATCGAAGATGAATTGAATGGTTTAAAACTATTTATCGAAGTTTTTTTCGAGAGCGAACTTAAATTAGAAAGTCACCCATCTCTATTCATCGAAAAAAAATCATTAACCGTGAAGGGAAGTTCTACCTTCCTGCAAAAGATCCTCCTTCAAGTGACGAAACCGAATGCTCAGGAATGTAAATACCTTCTAAATGAAAGAATGAAATTTTCTGGCTTTTGGAAAGAAGACGATTCTGATTTAGGAGAAGATCCATTTGAACTCACCTTTCGCTATGGAACAGCTGGAAATTTTATGATTTTGCCAAATGATTATCATATGTACCATCAATACGGTGAGATCGTACCGATCTTTCCAAAAACAAATCCCTGGTTAAAAGTCTATTTAAACCAACTTCAAATCTCTCCCTTTGTTGAGACGGATCCTTGCACATTTCAAATCTTCGAGTTATCTGACTTTCTCCATCTAACGGATATTTTTAGAAAGCATAGTATCTAGCAGTCGTATGCAGAGATTTATTTTGATACCTTGATTGTTCCCGATTGAAATTTTTTGATCGTATCTTCAGAATCAATTTTGCTAACGAGTTGGTTGATTCCATTTTGGTATTCAATGAATAACTCATAATAAATTGATTCAATTCGCTTGTCGCTCATCCATATCAAAGATTTTTTATTTCCATTTAACGAATTAGATTCGATGACAGTGTCCTCGGAAAGAACTTTTGATGCCTCGTCTGATTTAGGATTTTGTCGTACTGAAAAAGCCTTTCGAAAAACCCATTCCTTCTCGAATTTTTTTTCAGGAGAATAAACCCTCAATCGAACTGTTCGAAACAAATCCCCTGTCGGAAACGAATGACCGATATTTTTAGTTTCTATCTCCACCAAATATGCATTTTCTGACTTCTTTTCTATTGAAATCACAAATGCAGACGATAGATCATCTAACGAGTGACCTCCAGGGAAAGAATGAGTAAACTTACTCCGAGGAAACAAATGACAAGATTGGCATTGTTTTTTGTTGTAATACGGGCTTCTTTTCCATTCCTCGTAGGTATCTTGCATAGGAAGTTTGGAATAGTGAAATTCTGCATTCCCTTTGACCATGGATTTTACAGTTGGGAATGAAAACTGGTGGCAGTTGGCACAGAATTCTGAAGTTTCCATCTGAGGGATTTCTTGATATCGGTGCGAAAGTAGTTCCTTTTTTGGAATTTTCGATGTTAGTATCTTTCCATTTCTCACATGGCATGTGATACATGAGATTCCATCTTCTTTTTGAAATCTATCTAAGGGATTATCATGATCCGAATTTAGAGTTACAAAAGGAGCATGGCAATTCAAACACCAGCTCATTGGTTCTTGTTTGTGGCTTTGTTGGTAAATTTCGTTGGTGTATGAGACCCTATGCCTAGATCTTAACCAATTTTGATAAACTCTCTCATGACAAGAAGCACAAGACTTGCTATCAGTTAATAATTGATGTTCATTGTCCGGATTTGTAATGGAGTCTCTGCCTACGTCATATAACACCGGCGAAACTCCATTCGAAAACCGAAAGTGCGACATATCCTGATTTTTTTGGCATACATTAAAAGTCAGGACAGAAGAGATGAGGACTACCTTAAAAAGATAGTCACAAAGAAAACTTCGCATTATTTCTGTTTTGTCAACTTACCTGACTCATATACATAATTATAAGATTTTTTATCGATTTGCAATTTAATCTTATTTCCATCCAATTTGAAATCACAAACTGCGTTCTCACTCTCGTTCGTAGTCTCTGCTCTGCTTAACGTCGTTTTATTATTGATTGTTATATTGCAGGATTGGTCGTAATCATTTTGTTCAATTCTCAAAAATGGTTCGAATTTTGCTGAAGATAACGAGTAGTAACTGACGGATGAGTCTGCTCTCCCAGAAGAATAGGATTTCCACTCAGGAATGCCATCATTATCAAGATCGAGAGACTCACTTTGATTGTAGCCATCCAATTGGACAAAAAAGCCTGATTTATTCTGTAAAACGAGTAAGTGTTTATTATATTCGTGATTAAAATGACTATCCAAAATATCATAACTAACATCCCAAAGAGCTTCTTTTGTACTTTCCTTAGAAAACACTTTAGACACCTTCAATGAACTCACATCATCCAAGTTTTGATCGGAAAGTTTATGAAGAAACTGTATCAAGTCCTTGTTAGCTGAATCGGAATATTCTTTTAAGGTTTTTTCAAATAACGAATCATCATATTGACGCGCATCCTCTTCAGACACCCATCCGAGGAGACTTCCCGCGCTATCCATTGAGTTACCGCCGTAAAATTTGAACTCACGCTCAACGAAGTAGTAATTCTTGTTATTGATTGTGACCTTTCTTTGTGTAGGAATTCTTACACCTGATTTTAAAAATTTATCAAATGATTCTACTTCGATGTAATTTCCAGACAAATAGGACTTAAGGAACTCATTGGTAACCTTCGTTTCTTCTGGTTTCAACCAAAATGTAGGGTTATCTTTTGTAAGCTCTACAAATCCAGAAATCTGAATTTCATTCGGAACGTAATCTTCGGCATCTGTATCAGGATCTTTGGAACTCGGATACTCGAGAAATCCACCATAACAAAAACCGATGATTCCATCTTTCGTTTTCACCCGATACCAGGAATCATATTTATTTTCTACACGAAAGCTAGAAGGTGACTTGCCAAAAGTTGTTACTAGCGTTTGTCGTGGCAAGGACTGAATCACTTCAGCAGTTAAGGAAGGGAATTTTCGTAGTCTTAGCGAGGAGGCAGAGACAACCATTTCTCTTTCGACATCTGCGAGAATAGCGGCAAATTTATTATAGGTTCTTTCTTCGTCTTGTGAAATGTATCCAACTTTTTTTTCATAACGTATCTCTTGCCATTGCATGCTCTTCCCAGAGCTGTCTTTCACCTCTTTTGTAAGTAAATCTACTTCAGTGCCTGCAGTGATTTTCTGAATGCATTCGCTAGCTAAACTGGGTTTCTCGTGTATACAAATATCTCCAAAGACAAATCCTACGCCTATAGCGGCCCGATTGTCTTTACACTGAATCTGGAGAAATAGCATCAATAAAATGAGAGAGAATGTTGGAAGTTTTTTCATGAGTAGAGCCTGCCTAAGTAAAGGTAACGACTGAGTTTAGAAAAGTTAATATCTATGTAAATCCATTAAAATTGCCCGCAGGATACACGCTAGGTGATACTATGAACAAATTTCCTTATACATCTGATTCTATTTAAATATTCTTTTCAGGTTGTCATCAGTCGCTCTCCCAAACATTTAACTTCCGATTGATTTAAAGATTGAATGTGACATAAGGACTCGATTCCCTGTCAGATTTTTACTATTTTAAATCTTTTCTTTGTTTCCATTATTTGCGATTTTACTACTATCATAACGAAAATCTATGAACTCAAACGAATTGTTACAATCATTTGCAGAAGCCAATCGAATCCGAGGAATTGATCTCATCAATAAAGTAAGGTACGGACTCAGCCTTTCTTTCATTCTAGCTGTAATCTCTCTCATTGGTTTGAAAATATTTTGGATCATGTTAGCAGGCACGATTCTATTCATTTGTATCAGTTTGTTCATATCATGGATGAGAAGCACTGGAAAACAGATTCCGAAATCCTTTCCCTTTTATGTGATTTATTTTGATTTCTTTCTTTCTACTTTTTTCTACTACGCGCAGATTTTAACAGAAAAACCAGAAAGCTCAGCAGACCCTATCAAAGGAGGTTTGTTCTATACCATTTACCTATTTATTGTGATCTACTCGGGTTTCCTCTCCCACCCTAAAACAGTCATTAGACTAGGATTTTTGTCTACAGGGGCATATGTTTTTTCTATCTATTTGGCCGTGATGTGTGGAGCGACATTTGTCGCCTCTAATGATTCGGCTGTCGTAGTTACCAATGGCATTTATTTATCTACCCAAGTTATCAAAGTTATTTTTCTTTTTGCGATGATCTTTTGTTTTCGGTTTGTTGTGATACTTATGAAAGATATGCAAGAAAATTTGAAAGATAGACTTACTGAATCTTTCGAAAAACAAAACAAAATTGAAATTCAATCAGATCGAATGAAAGCTTCGGCAGAAAAACTCATTTTGACAGTACAAGAATTGGAACGAATGTCTGATAACTTGCATAGCCAAGCACAAAATCAAGCCGCCTCTGTGGAAGAAATCTCGGCTTCTATGGAAGAGCTATCAGCTTCCTCAGAAAATTCTTCCGGACTCGTTCTTGACCAGATGAGAAAAATAAAAATTGTAGATCAAGATTTTGTCGACTTACAGAAGATTGGTGACACAGTAAAAGCAAAAACTGATCTTATAGCAGGTGACGTTCGAATTGGGGCTAATTATAGTAAAGAGGTAAGAAGTTCTGCAGTCGAATTGAACGCAATCTTGGAAGAACTTAAACTTTCATTCACAAAAGTAGAGGAAATGAATGAAATGATGTCTGAAATAGCAGAACAGACAAATCTTTTAGCACTCAATGCTTCTATCGAAGCGGCAAGAGCGGGCGAACATGGTAGAGGATTTGCAGTGGTTGCACAAGAAGTTGCCAAGTTAGCTGAACGATCGTCTACCAATGCTGGTGTTATTGCAAAGATTGTAAAAGAATCTGGAAAGATAATTGAGAATGGAACGAATTTCTCAAAGGAGGTCAAATTAAAAGTTGAAAATCAAAATACCGGCCTTGCAAAAATTGAAGCAGATATCTTAAATCTTGAAGAACAGGTGTCAAAGCAAGAAACATTAAACAAAAGTTTGCGTCAAACAATTGAGGAATTACGGCAGATGTCTGACCAAATTGGACAAATTGCAGAAGAACAAAAGCTTGGAAACAATGAGATAAATAGAGCCATGACAACCATTGACGAAACCACCCAGAACCTAGCAGTCTCAGCTCAAGGCCTACATTCCGAAATCGAAACATTAAAACATCAATCTGATCAACTAATTATGAGCTAGTACATTTTTTACGGATTAGGCTTGAAAAAACATATTGCGGGTTGCTTTGTAGTATAGAGAGCGATGCCAAGATTTTTATCTTTATTGACCGTAAGTTTGGATTTCTTCATTTTCTTGACCTTTTTGGTCGACTGTCGAACCTCCGAACTTTTAAATCCGTGTGATCCGAACGGCAAGGCCTTAAGTGAATCCTTAATTCTTAGAGAAGCATTGAGAGATCAAAGTCCCATTTGCGGTTTATCAATTCGGAATTTAGTCACTACCCCTTCCTATACGATTTCAGGAACGATTTCAGGTCTTTTATCATCCGATCTTGTCCTTCAAAATAATGGAAGTGAAGAACAAGTCATAAGTTATGCGGCAACCAGTTTCTCCTTCCCTACCAAGGTAACGGACTATCTTGTTACAGTAAAAAGTCAACCCAGATACTACACCTGCACTGTTGCCAATGGTTCTGGACGTGCATCTTCAGATGTAACCAACGTTACAGTGTCATGTTCACCAAAGCAGGCGGGATACTTACTTGTATCAAACGTAACTTCTCAAAATATATCCGTCTATTCGATAAATCCAAGCACAGGCGTTTTGACACAAATTGCAGGATCACCCTTCTCAACGGGGACCTGTGCACCTCGTGGCTTGAGTCTCTCACCGGATTCTAACTTCGTTTATGCCGCCTGCCAAGTAGAAAATAAAATTCGCGTTTACTCTGTTAGTAAGAGTGACGGGTCACTCACACAAATATCTGGATCTCCCTTTTCGGTGCCATCCGGAAGCCCAACCAGACTCGCAATGGACCCTGCCGGCAAATGGTTGGTTGTCGGAACGAATAACCCATCTTCGACGATCCATATGTATTCTGTGAATACTTCATCAGGGGAACCCACTTTTCTTGCAAGCTATACAAGTTCAGGAGCACAGCCTTATGCTGTAACCTTCGATGCAACCGGAAAATTTGTCTACGCTGGTATCGGGGCAGGGGCAAATACTGGCAACGTGGATGGTTGGACAGTCAATTCTTCGACAGGGGCCCTAACTTCAGTCGGAGCATCGGTTGCCGGTGGTAGCAATGCGATTGAAATCACTACTGATCCAGCAAGTCGTTATCTTTATGCAGCTAACTACTTAGCTCCAGGTCGGGTTTTTGTTTATACGATCAACTCTACCTCCGGCGTTTTAGCACAGATTGCAGGCTTGGGAGCCGGTTACAGCACGGTGGATAATTCACCGGATTCCCTCCTCGTAGATCCCAAAAATCGGTTTGTCTATGTTGGAAACCAATCAGGTAGTTTAGCCGGCTTCACAATTGACTCTTCAACTGGTGGGTTAACAGCGATGAGTGGGTCCCCGTTTGCAGGATTTACCGGTGCCTTGGCTATGGAACCTTCCGGTACCTATTTGTATTCCGGAACCGGTGGAAACGTTCGCACATTCTCTGTGAATTCCTCAACCGGAGTTCCTGCACAGATTGGGGGTGCGATTACAGCGGGTACCGATCAAACCAGTTTGGTGATTGCATCTTACTAGTTTGATGGATTATTACATGCCCTTACTTTCCGACGGATCTGCAATAAAATTAAAAACGTCCTCGAGCGGCACTTGAAAAACGCGTGCTATACGAAAGGCGAGTTCAAGCGTCGGTGAATATTTTCCATTTTCGATTGCGACGATAGTCTGGCGAGTCACACCAACGGCATCAGCCAATTGCTGTTGTGTCATTTCGTTCTGGTGGAAGCGATATTTTCGTATTGAATTACCGATGTGACACTTAGCCAAGTCATTCTCCCGTTCGATAAAGAAAGAATTGAGCAATCTCGTTTGTTACAACGGCGAGATATCCTGAAAGGCTAAGAGCAACAAAAAAAATCCAAGTCTGTAAGGAGAATGCAAGAGAGCTGAGAGAGATCAGAAAGCTGAAAATAAAAACGCAGTGCGAAATCCAAATTGATTTCAATTCAATGACCGTATCGCGTTCGTCAAACACCTTGGGCAAAGTTTCTCCTGTTATTCTAGGATACACCATAGCAAATACTGAGGAAGAGACGATTTTTGTGGCAATGAGACTTAGAAATAAACATAAGTTAAATTTACCCCAAAATGACAGATCATTCAGATTTGTATGTAACGTACTTCCAAAAAAAATGTAGGTTCCATAGCAGAACGCACAAAAAACAGCTGTAGTCGCAAAAGAACCAATAATGGCCCGTCTTTCCTGGTAAGACATACTCCTTGATCTCGTCATTAGCTCCAATCTTCAAGTCAAATTTATCAATCAATATGACTGATTTTATTTACATTATGTAAAATATATTTGACCTTATGACAAGTTTTGCATACCTTAGATATTCTAGTGCTGGGTGAGGTTTTCATAAAATGGATCAAAAACGAATTCCGAAAAAGGAGATATTGTGGATTACGGGACTTTTGCTCTTCAACGTTGTGCCTTTCCTCGGTGGTGCGATCCGTATCTTAGATATTTTCGGTGGGGTTGAAATCTCACCAGAAAATGAGCGTTTCATGGCAATGCCCATCCCTATTTTTTTACACATCATTTCGTCTCTACTTTTTGGAATTCTTGGCTCCTTTCAATTTCTCCCGCATATTCGGAAGTATCATCATTCTTGGCACCGCAAGGCAGGCAAAGTTATCGCAATCTCTGGACTCATATCTGCCCTGACAGGATTGTGGATGACTATAGTTTATCCAGCAGCAAAAAATGATGGGCCTACCTTATTTTATGTTAGGCTGTTTATTGCTCCGGCAATGGCAGTTTGTCTTCTCATGGCAATTTTCGCATTAGCGAAAAAAAATTTTCACGAGCATGGCGATTGGATGGTGCGGGCATATGCATTAGCTCTTGGCGCCGGTACCCAAGTATTTACCCATATCGGTTTTATGCTTATCATTGGTATTCCAGCTGGTCCGAGCCGCGATGCAATGATGGCCTTGGGTTGGCTTATCAATATTGTTTTTGCGGAATTTTGGATTATGCATAGAAGAGGTAACAAAAATTCTTCCGCTTTAAACTTCAACGAGAGCCTTGATGTCCCACACTGTTAGACGACTTTTTCTTTTTGATAGTCTCCGAGCAGAAAATTCAGCACTCATGTTAGGTATAGTTTCGCAATGTTTTCCTATCTACTTTGGCATACCGAAAAACAATTCTTATACGCTTGCAATCTTTGCTCTTTTTTTGACGATTTTCTCCGAAACCAGTTTTTTAATCTGACCAAATCGTTGGTGGATTGATCTTCGGGTCATCAAAGGGCTGCATATCTTTTCAGCTCCTTCTCACGGGACCTCCGTGTCATGATTCGCGCGCTCTCGCAAAGCTTCATGTTCCCCGACTTTCCCTCACGGGACATCCATGTCCCGATTCGGGCGCTTCGCCATCGTGGCTTCGCTTGCGTTCGGGAAACATTCCGCCAAGTGTTACAAATCGTATACTAACATGGATTAGAAAATAAAAAAGTCGATTCCAAGAAACAAACAATATCATTTCGTTATAAAATAAACTCGACTCAATGACAAAGGAAAAATCGTATCACAGTTTAACTTGGAAAATTTCAAAGTTGCTTGTCTTTTCGTCAAACTTTGCTTCTACCGGAGAACTTCCCGTCATGGAAAATGATATATCCCCGGCGTCATTGAATTTCGATCTTAAAAAGGTGTTCCAACCAAATTGCGCTTCGTACCGGAGAGTACATCCGCTTGTAGAGCATTCCATTGAGGGACTGTTTTTGTTCCAACATTTCCTGAGGATATCCAAACTGGTCCGTTGACTGTTCTAAAGAAAGCAGCCCCCCAGGGCCATCGATGGGCATTCCATATTGGATCAAAACAGGGTACTGCTAATTGCTTATTTGCTGAAGTCCATTGTTGATTATTAAAATCGAATATCTCACCAATTTGGATTCGCGTAACTCTGCAAGTAGTCGGAGGCTCCACAGTTTCTAATGGGTCAAAATAAAAATCAACTCCCTCCACTGGTATTTTGTAAAGATATTGAGGAGCTTGTGTATCAATGAGTTCGTAACTTACATTACTATATCCTGAAATTGCGTTGAATCTAACTGTTATAGTTTTCGCCTGTAAAACATTGCTTCCACCACAAACACCTTTATCGTCTATAAATACAAACTGAAGCGAATAATCACCCGGAACATCTCCCATAAAATTCGCTACAAGGGTATTACTATTTCCAATATTCAAAGATGAAATCGATGATAATGGAGGTTTATTTAAAATAGTCCAAGAATAACTGTAATTTCCAGTATTTGCTGCACATGCAATCGCATCAGGATCGCTTGATCCAGAAGCATCAAGTGTAACCGATGTAAATCCAAGCACTGTGATATTGTTACTTGCGAAATAAATCACTGGTGCACGGTTAGCACGAGATGTTGTTGCAGTACTAAGATTGTTCCATTTACTGTAGTTTCCAGACTCATCCACCGCAACAACACAGAAATAGTAAACAGTATTGTCTGCTAAGTTAGACACTGTAAAAGTAGCTGGCATTCCTGAATTAGTGGGCGTTACATTGTTTAAGATTTCAACGGCGCTCCGACACTCGTTATCATTCGTGATAGGTGAGGTTGAACGGTAGATTTCATAAGCTGCGGGTGTTCCAACATTAGCATCATCGCCGACAGAGATCCAATCTAGTTTCACCTTGTCGATCCCTAGAGAAGTAGCAGTGACACTAGTGATATCTGACGGTGGAATGATATCGGGAACACTTTGCGTCGTAGCACTGACCGTTCCATTCCATGTGTTTAGGTTCCCTGAATCATCAAAGGCTCGAATACAAAAGTAATAATTTGTATTCGGTGATAGTCCTGGAACATCAAATCTTTCTAAAATTCCCGAATTTTTCGGTGTAAGCCCGTGATTGATGAGCACTCCGTTACAGTTCACATTATTGCTAATTAAAGAGGTAGATCGATAAATTTGGTAAATCGATGCACGTCCAAAAGTACCATCATCGCCCGGTGCCGTCCACTCCAAACGGATCTTATTCTGTGAAATAGAAATCGCTGTTAGATTTGTAATATTGTTTGGACCAAGTGTGTCTTTTACAATTACGGTGGCAGTAGCATTGCGAGCACCTACAGTAGCAACAACTCCTGCCGTACCTGGATGATTGGGTTGAAAAGTACTCGGAGCACTGGGTGTGACCATGGCACCAACTGCATTTCCATTTAATGCAATCCCCGTCGCGTCGTAGGTCGCATTCACATAACGAACTTGGCCACCTAATGAAGCCATTGCGCCAAATATCACTTTTTCAGTAAAATCCATCGTGACAATCGTTGGAAAAATCTGTAGACTGTCAATATTAGGATTTGTTTCACCATTAGGCGTATGATCAGAAGTATTTGGAATTCCATCTCCGTCCGAATCTGAAGCTGTTCCTACGTCTCCTGCGTTCGTATCACTCTTTCCATTGTCTCTTTCCCAGGCGCACAAGAGACCGTCATTGTCTCTGTCACGGTCATAATTTGCAATGAAGATTGGATCATTGGAACTAGCCGGATATCGGAAGATGGTGTTGGAAGGGACAAAACTTGTTTGTCCATTTGAATCTGTTGCTGTAACTTGCATTTGAATGCCGGAAGCCGCCATTGCCTCGTAGGGAATATTCGCATTATACCAGTTTGTGGCACCTTCACGTGTCATTTGTATCGCGATCGCACCTCCGTTATTCGGACCTGTGATCAGATAGACCTGTACAGGATCTCCATCTGGATCTATCACTTGAGTGCGAACCATATACGGCAAATAGGCACATCCTGGTTTAAAATAATAAAAGGCACCCGAATTGATTGGAGGCTGGTTCCCAACAGGTGGAGTTGCTGTCCCGAAGATGGAAAAGGTTTCTGAGGAAAATACAATTTTATCGCCAACAACCTTGGTCTCGTGGGCTGCCCAGCCAGGGAAACGACCTGCATTGTCAACTGCACTAGTAGAACTGAAAGAAAAACCCAAAGTCTTCGACTTATCCAGGTTAAGACCTTGGATTTCTGTAGTATTTAAAGCTAAACTTATACTGACAGGTTTTTTAAATCGATATGATGGCAAAAGCTCGTAAGCCGCACTTGTCGGAATGTAACTTCCAGGATAAACAGCTGTATCTTGTGAAATTTTCGTAATCGTAAATTCAATGCTTTGGTCTACTGCTCCCGCCGGGATATCGATAGTAATCGCACCATCAGTCGACCGAAGAGTTGTTCCTGAGCTTGTAACTTCTCCACCACCGACAGGCTCTTCAGTTCGGTTTCCGTTTGGAGAAGCACCACCTAAGGCCAATAGAATAAGGTCCGATCCACCAGAAGAAGATTCTGTTTTGTTTTTATCGAAGAAAGTTGAGAGAATACAGTTTGTATAGAAAAGAATTAATGGTAGAAAAAAAATTCGCTTCATCGTAGTTCCTTGTTAGCATCAAATTTCACTTAACTTGTCAAAATTGGCCCAAACGCGAATTATTTGCAACCTTTATAGACAACCTCCAAAGAAAATCATGTAAGCCAAATCTTCCTTACATGTCAAAAATAAAGTCGCCCTTCAGTGGCGCTTCGCCAAAGCTGCATATCCTTTCAGCTCCTGTTCGCGTGACCTCCGTGTCACGATTCGAGAGCTCTCGCAAAGCTTCATATCCTTTCAGCTCCTGCTCGCGTGACTTCCGTGTCACGACTCATGAGCTACGCAATCCTGCTCCGCCTCCGCTAAAAAGACATTCCGCCAAGTGTTATTAATAGTATACTAACATGGATTAGAAAATAAAAAAGCCACCCTATAGTAGGATGGCTTTGCAACAAATTATATACAACATCTTCTCTTCTATGGTCTATTCCCACAAATGCCTCCTCATCCTAAAACGAGGGAAAGCCTGCGGAAAACAAAGCCGCACAGCGGCGACTTTGAGCACCCGACTTGATGCGTGAGCTTCGAGCTCTAGCATCAAAGTCGTTTGGCGCCGACCACCAAAC
>JAPZRK010000042.1 GCA_027531445.1 Leptospira sp. | reverse complement strand
TCGGTTAGATTTGCATTCATCCTTTCGACATTAAATCAATTTAAGGAAGAAATTGCTCAGGTTGATCCTGATATGCCAAAAACAAACTTGTACAACTTCTGAAGTCAATGTATCGTCTTGGGTGGTGTCCGAAATGACTTGTGGATTTCCCGATCGGATGCTTTTGCCAGTTGGTCCTTGTCCAAGAGGTGAGTCTTCGGCCCAGCTTATATTTAAGCTGATAAAATAACTTTCAGCGAGCTTTATCTTTACTTATCTACGTTTTGTGTCATTGCGAAAATAATAAAATTAATATCCATTTCTCATATAACACCAGATTTTGAAGTAAGCTATGAACTAAAAAATAGTAATCTCACTAATCATGGCTTCTTCCTATAACCTATCGCCCGTATTGTTGTCTTTACTGACGATTTCTTTTCCCCTCGAGAGACAGATTGAGAATTTCTAAAGAGTTTATATAATTGTCTATTTTATTTCTTTGTGCAATCTAAAGTAATACAATTCGAAAAATGCTTTCACAATTAGAGTGAGTACTGGACCTGCTAATGGAAGTTTTATCATCAATATGATAGCTCCAAAATAGAAAAATAAAAAAGAAAAGTAAACAACTCCGCCGAGCGATCCATAATCAGATTCTTCTAGATTCTTTTCCTTTCCCCTCATTGTTTGGAAAGCTTTTACCATGATCTGGAATTGATTGTTCTCTGGAACTGGTGGTGTTCCCAGAGCAACCCATGCCCATGATTCTGATTCATTTCTATATTCGCGGTTTTTGAAAAAACCCACAACTCTCGGCATATAGCGATACAATGTAAATAGAAACATACCCCAGATATAATATTGTTCACTTGGGGAGAGGGAATTGTAAAGTGTAGGGAAGGTGAAATTTGCATCCATACCACCCGTACAGGCAACACTCAAAAAAAGTTCGATGAGTAAGTAGAAAAAGAAATTAAAACCGATCAGTAGCGCAATGATACAAATGATGACGATAATTAATATAGCACCAAAGAAGAGGATAAAGAACACATAAAAAATTTTTCCAAACCATGGTTCTGGAACTTCCAAGTCACGAAGTCCCATTTCGTTTCCCTGCTTAACTGCGGCATAAAGTGAAATCGATGTTAAACGAATGAGACCATAGCCAAAAACAAAATAAAGTTCTGGATACAATGGTAACATAATGTTTCTTGGCTCTGTTGAAAAAACGAACAAGCCGAGAAGGGGAGCTAGATCCGCGATGAAATCGGACCATTCTTTTTTCGACCAAGGTAGCAAACTAAGTAAAAAATTTTTCACAATTGGTAGAGAATCGAAAATTTAGGAATTTCGATCAATCAGATTTTACTCCATCCAAGCTGCTAAATCCGAAAGAAAAAAATGACTTTTCTCCTGTTAATAGCCATGCATGCCAAGAGTTAGTTGATTGGGTGTTACTTGATAAAAGTTCAATTCCATAATCTTCTAAAATTTTTAATAGCACATCAATTCTATCGGAATCTTTGTTTCTCTCCAATGTTATCTCAAAGGATTTGGCGGGAATCTTTATCGTCGAAGGCTGAATGATCTTTTTGATTTTTTTCCAATCTTCGATTTGTTTATCGATTCTTCTGACTTTTTCCTCCCTATCTTGATCCCATTTTTCTGTTTCATCTTTTTGTTTGTGCATCGACTGGTAATCGTTAGAATTTACCCAGATAACGCGATCTTTGTTGCCCGATTCATTTTGGATAAAAAAATAATCTTGCTCCTTTTCGGCCTTCAAATTGAAAGTATATTTTTTTATCACTTTCATTTGTTCGCTATTCAGAAATAATTTATTTTGATACACAAACATATGATTTGATTTGGTCCAGGGATCGATTTCTTCGTTGATTCGCTTATTGCCGTTTTCCATTAGAAATGAATCGAGAGTAGGAAAAACATCTCTTATATCTGAAATGATTTTATTTTTATCCATTTCTTACTTCGGTCATTGACACCTTTGGTTCTCCTCACTAATTTTTTTCGGAGCAGAAATTTCCCTTGGAGGATTGTAGTCATGTTTTTCGATTAAAAAGTAAATGGGTATTAGAAAATCTTTGGTTTGGTAAATCAACTCCAGCGAAAAATCTCAGAGTATCTAACAAATAATTTTCTGGTGAAGAAAACAACGTATTTCCTAAATGATTAAAATTTCATTTTTTCGTGGATTTACAAATTTCCCGATCCACCTTTCACTAGTATGGGTGTATATTTTTTTTACCGCATAAAGCGGAGATCTAATGTGGCTATGTAAGCTCGAAATGGCTCCTTCGTCATTTCTGCCCGGTACTTGTTAACGATCTTTGGCCCGCATAGAACTTTGGAAATGGTTGTTCCGTCCACACGACTCAATGCCTATTTTGGAAGTCGAATGGTGCGAGTGGCGACTATATTTGATGGCCTCGATGTATACACTTTTTGAAACTTAATCGAAATCTCCTGGATATCGAGATAGTGTAGTATAGTATAGTTTAGTATATTTGTTTTTGTCATAGCAGGATCACTTTTCGCATACTGTAGTCAGACTCTTTGAGATCCAGGAACTGGAAGAGTTATCTCAATATATAGTACATTAGAATATAATAAAAAACAAAAAATACCATTACTGTAATCGAGATGCTCCAGATTGGATACAATAAGGTCAGTAGTAATCATACCCTCACGGGTGCTCTTATAAAGCTTGCTCGAATTTTAGATCGATTGCTCTTCATCTGTGTATTGAATGATCATGAAATCGAGATCGTTCTAAGAATTCCACGTAAAGTAAATACAAGAACCAAAAAGATAAATCGATATTGGATGCAGTAAGTCTATGATTTGACTGGATATATACTCAACCTCTTTGAGTGTTTTGGTGTCGAGAGGATGACCTGACTTTGTAACGATCTCATTCATTGCTCCTTCTGATACTATGGAATCCAAAAATGAATTCAACAACTTTGGTATTCCGATCTTAAAATTTTTGATTCGTTGACGATTAATCTAATTTGACTGCGAAGGCACTCCTTAAAATGAACTTGCCAAGAATCCTTGAAATGACTATTTTTCCGTCATGCCCTCCGTTACCTGCTCAATATGCCAGACCGCAAATCCCATTAGTGCGCGATTTTGCGGGAACTGCGGAACGAATCTTGCGGATTTACCAAATACCGATAAAGACCTGGAGCTATTGCAAAAAGCGCTCAGTCCTAGGTTTCGAATCGATGCAAAGCTCGGCCAGGGTGGTATGGCTACCGTATATTTAGGCGAACAAACGGCCCTTTCACGACGCGTGGCCGTTAAGATATTAAATGCAGAAATGAGTAAGGATTCTGGGATACGGGAGAGATTTGTTCAGGAAGCAAAGACAGCGGCGAATCTCAAACACCCAAACATTGTCGATATCATTGACGTCGGCCAAGCAGACGGTCGTCCATATTTACTTATGGAATACGGCTCTGGCGGGAGCTTGGAAGAATGCCTAGCCAAAGTTAAAAGAGAAACGGGAGAAGGACTTCCTATTAAAGATGCGGCAAAATACGCGATCCAAATCTTGAGGGCGTTAGATGCTGCACATAAAAAAGGAATCGTGCACAGAGACACTAAACCGGACAACATTATGCTACGTGAGAATGGAGACTGCTTTATTGTGGATTTTGGGATTGCGAAGGTAAAGGGTGCTTCGCAGAAAACTCAAACTGGACTAACAATAGGAACGGTGGCATACATGAGTCCCGAACAATGTGAGGGTGCAAGCAACCTTGATGGCCGAAGCGATATTTATTCGGTGGGAATTTTGCTATATGAACTCATCACTGGAAACAAACCGTTTGTAGGTGACAATCCGATCTCGGTGATCCGGAAACATTTGGATGAGCCGATTCCAAGTTTATCAAAATTATGGAAAACAAAAGCAGGTCAAGCCGCCAATGTCAGATCTTCTCACTTTGGACCGCTGGAACAAATTATAAAAAAAGCGTGCGAAAAGAAGAAAGAAAAACGTTATGCGAGTGCGAGTGAGATGGCCGCCGCACTAGAGGACATCATCAGTGAGAAAGTAGTCATTACAGGAAATGAAATCAAAAGACTAGATGTTAAAAAAAAGGATGAAACTTCGGCCAAACCTAAGACGAAAGTATTGGTGTTTGGCTTAACCTTACTCATCCTAGGTGGAGGATATTTCTTTAAGGACGAAATTATCCCGAAGGATAATATTCTGATAACTAGCATACCTAGTGGGGCAATAGTAAAGGATGCGGCAAGTTCAGAAACTTTAGGTCAGACTCCATATTCAGAAAGAAGATCCAAGTCAGGCAAATATATTTATACCATTCAAAAGGATGGTTACTTGAGTGAGGATATAGGAATCCTGCTCTTCGATACAGAAAGAGTTGTCGCGGAGACGGTTACATTGGACAAGTGGAGTCCAAAAGCTGTGGGAAAAGACCCCGACTGGAAACCAAAAAAAAATGAGCAAAGGAACAATCGATCTACAGGCAGTGGTGGTTGGTCCGCTAGCCTGGGAGAGATGAGTTGGGTCGATGCCAATGCCAGGTGCAAAAAGATTGGAATGCGACTCCCAAACAATGATGAATTGAAGGCCGCATATGCGTCAAAAGTAACAGAATCATGGCGGAAAGATGGTTACAATTATTGGTCGTCTACGCCTTATTGGCAAGGCGGGTATTACAATCTGGATGTCGACGATGGCAGAGTCATCTTCGCCAACACTTATACTAACCTTGTTAGGTGTAAGCGTTAATCCTTGCAAGGGTTTCCAGTTTCAATTAAACTTTATTTGAGATTGCAGAATTCCTTTTTCAAAGCGAAGCAGCTATCGCAATAAGCTGAGTTTTGAAGATAAAGGATAAGATTTGTGTTCTAAATTATCCCTAAGCCAATGATGGTAGAAAAACAGGAGAAAAACCTTAATTCAAATTCGGATCGTCTCGTTATAAGTATGATGAAGAAAACGGTATAGGCTGCAGGTAAGGAATATCTGCGCAATCATACCGCCTTGCTCATCCGATTTCAAAATGGTATCCTTCATGCATGAACCATGAAAAACCCCCTTCGAAAGATTGGAAATCAATCAGTGCAGAATGCGAACGCGGAATTTGATTCAATATTTTGCGTTCCTTTTTGTTAAATATCTATTGTGACAAAGAGACAAAGAGACAAAGAGACAAAGAGACAAAGAGACAAAGAGACAAAGAGACAAAGAGACAAAGAGACA
>JAPZRK010000024.1 GCA_027531445.1 Leptospira sp. | reverse complement strand
AGTTTGGTTGAGTTGAAAGCTAAACTTTCTTCCCTTGGATTGTCTTTCGGAATGAGAGATTTTTAAATGAACAAACGAAATAAAGTAAAACAACTCAATCGATCTGCTGATCATAGAAAAGCAATGATTCAAAATATGGTGATTTCTCTTCTAAGACATGAGAGAATCGAGTCATCTGTTGCTAAGTTAAAAGTAGCTCGTTCTTATGCGGAAAGAATCATCACTCGCGCGAAAAGAAACCTAGATGTTAACTTGCAAAATATGGATGAGAAGAAAAAAGCAGAGACTGTCTTGCACAATACTCGCTATCTTTACACACATTTGGCAGATCAAGAAATCGTAACGAAGCTTTTGACAGACCTTGCAAATCGTTATGCGACTAGAGTAGGTGGATATACTAGAATCATCAGACTAGTCAATCGGCAATCTGACAACACTGCAATGGGCATACTTGAGTTAGTTGAGCGTAAGACACAAGACGAACTTAAAGAAGAAGTTAGACAGAAACGCGAAAAGACAGCTGCTTCCACAAAGGGAAAAGCTGAATCAAAACCCAAAAAAGAGAAGAAGGAAAAGAAAGTAGCGAAAGCGAAGTAACTTTCCATTCTCTTTATTGGTAAAATCCGCTGAAATGCTTCATTTTAGCGGATTTTTTTTGTCCATAGCACCCTAGCTCTTTGTTTTTCAAAAGACCAAATGGAGCTTGATTCGTTAGATTGTCGTTAGTTTCTTGCTAATTGCAATTGGAGTGACTCCGCTATTTTATCAAAATCCTCATTTTGAATGACCGCCCGGTAGGAGGCCGTAACGATAGGATGTCTTTTTTCATCTAAATTGATGAGATTCGGAAGGACTTTCAGTCCATAGAAACCGTTGGTGATTTTTTCTGGGCGAGATCCATAAGCCAAATCATAACCATATTTTCTATCCCGTGTGTCTGAACCAAAACATGCCAACATAAAATCAGTCATTCCGGACAGACCATTAAATGTTGTCGGGTCTCCACCAAGTAGCACGCCTAGCGAAACCATTTCATTGAAAAATCGATTTGATAAGTGGAAAAGGGTATTGTCGACATTTCCCCCTAGTTCACGTTTGAAATAACCTTCTACAAGCCCCATAGCAACGGCATAAACTGTCTTAAGAGCACCACCTAACTGAACACCTTTTGTATCTCGCGAATTGATTGCAGGTCGTGTGAATACATAACTTGTGTTAAAAAGACCTTGCATTTTTGGGATCAAGGAGTCTTCGAAGGAACCAATTTCAAAGCCAGAAATTTTGCGTTCCATAATTTGATCAGGATAACATGCACCAGAGATTACAGCTAGTCTGTCTCTTTCGATACCCATCAGTTCGTGTAAGTCTTCTAATATCAGACCCTTTTTGGAACCGGTAAAGCCTTTGATTACATTGATGATTGGGGACTTGTTCTTTTGAAGGTAACTTTTGATCTTCGGAAATACAGAATCAAAATCCCAAGGGTTTGTCCCTTGGACGAACAAGGTAGCGGACTCACATACGGCTGGATTCGATGAAAATGTAATATTTGGCGGTAGCTTGTAAATCGGGTAGTGGATCACATCTCGTCTTTCTTCATTACATTGATTGACCACCTCAACATCTGGTTGATATACGATCACTTCAACATTTTTGTTTGCGAGAACACACCCGATAGCCACTGACATGTTCGAAGAACCGATGATAACTACGCGCTCTTTTGGTTCCGAGGTTATGGTAATGAGTTGATTGGATTTTTGATCATCGCCCTTATACAAATTGCGATAGGTGCCATGTTTGTGTTTGTTGAGGTTTGAGCCTACGAGGAGAGCCAAATTGTCAATGATAAACTGTTTTTTGTCACCCACTCCTGGAAAGGAAATCTGTTCTATGTGGGATGGAAAGGTTGCCATTTCCTTTTTGGTCAACTCTCCAACTAATACAGGTTTTCCAATCACCAATTTACCAACCGCTTGATTGAAAAGGAGTCCTTCTATGGGGAGGATACGATCTGTTCCTTCCAAAGAAATCGGAAGTATCACTTTATTTGCAACGTAATGATAGACAGTATCGACGAACGGCATCAAACGACCATCTCTCGATCGAGTACCCTCTGGAAAAATAGAAATGATACGCCCCTCAGATTGAAGCTTCTGCGAATTTCGAAATGCACGCATGTTGATTTTCGTCATCACATCTGAGAGTGATGGGTTATCTGCCATATCTTTTTTGGAGCAAACGAGGAGGGTTCCAAACATATAAAGACCAAGTCGGGTAAAATCAGGCTCAAAAGCGAGACGACCAGCAATAAAAACGAGCGCTTCTGCAATCTTTCGCCCCATTTCTCCAGTGTTGTAAAGGAGTGTAAAGATAGCGGGCGCGTCTAGGTGACTCAAATGATTTGAAATTAAGGTAACAGGGTATTTTCCAATGATGTCTTTTAATAAATCCAAGTTTTCGATTCCCTCGACCGTAAACTTTTGCATGATCGGGTCGAGAAATTTGAGCATAAAGTCTCTCGGTTCTTGCTTTATGTCTGTATAAACACCGATCTCCTCCAGTTTTTCGGGTTCTTGGAAGATTTCCATCACTTTGGGTTTTGGTGTTGATTGAGAAAGAACGAGAAACTCTTCAAGTATGGACTTTGCTTCCAACTCCGTGAGCCCAGATTTCATGAATAGATGTATGTTTTCAAAAAACTCTTTGTGCCAACGTCCAAGAGTGGCTTCTTTTTCTGTCATTCGTATCCCCTAAACCGACATTAATTTAACGAAAGATTCTGTTTTGTCTATCCGATTTTTACAAGTGATTGCATAAATCCTCGATTTATCTAATCTGTCTTCTTGGGCATTATTCCCGACAATGAATTCAATCAAAAAATCAAAACAAGCAGAACGACGCTGGATTCCAGACGGATTTCATTTTTTAGGTCCGGAAGAAAGTAAAGAAAGAAGACGTCTGATAAAATCTCTCACATCCTCTTTTGAAGAAGCTGGATACTCTGAAATTAATTTACCTGCCTTTGACTACACATCCTCATTCCAATCATTTATCGGAGGTCTGGAACCTTCTGCCTTTTTAACAGCAAAAGACTACGATGGATATGTCCTCTCTCCCGGCGTAGATTTGACATTGCAAGTGGTTAAAGGTATGGCTTCTCGTTCCCATTGGGAAGAAAATCAGAACGTTTATTATGTTGGACGGAAGATTAGAGATCACAAAAAGAAGAATGCATCTCGCCGAGAAATATTGCAAATTGGTGGAGAGTCGTTTGGGAATAGTTCACCGCAGAATGTGATTGAACAAATTCAAATTTTAGAAAGAATGTGGAAGAAATCTCTGCCAGATACCAGAGCTTCTTTCGTTTTAGGACACGCCGGTATTCTCTCCTCCATTATGGATATGTTAGGCCTTGATCCGAGTCACAATGCGATCATTTCGCAATATCTTTTTACAAAAAATGTTCCTGAACTCGAAAACTTTGTAAGGACATTAGGTTTAAAAGAAGAGCTGTTTAATCTACTGCCTCTCGTTTTGAAACCAATATCTTTTTCCAATTTTTCTGAATTCAAAAATAAACTACTTCTTCTAACAAATAATTTGAATTCGAGTACGAAACTTTCCAATGATTTGGCTGATGCGGAAGCATTCATTCGCCTTTGGAATGAAAGATCGATTGGTTTCGATGGGATTTGGGATCTCTCACTCATTCGTGATTTGGATTATTATTCGGGATTAGTGTTTCAAGGTTTTATGCACGGGTATACTGAACCTGTGTTTGCCGGCGGTGTTTATAATGAATTGTACGAATCGTATACAGATGTGAAAAAGGATGCCTGTGGATTTGCTCTCCATATCGATCCACTTGAGGAAATGATGTATTCAAGGAAAAAGAGGTAGTTTATGCCAGCGAATTTAGTTGTCGGAGCACAATGGGGTGACGAGGGAAAGGCTAAGGTAATTGATTACCTTTCAAAGGATACTGATATCATTGTAAGATACCAGGGCGGTGCCAATGCAGGTCACACAGTCGTCGTAGGTGGTAAAAAGTATGTATTTCATTTAGTTCCATCTGGAATCATCTATGATAATACCGTTTGTGTCATCGGGAACGGAGTGGTACTTGACCCTGAATATTTCCTGCAAGAGTGTGCTGATTTAGAAAAAAGTGGCTTTAAAGTTAAGGAAAAAGTTCTAATAAGTGATTCCTGTCATATTCTACTACCGCACCATCGATTGATCGATGAGGTTCGCGAATTGGGTTCAAGTCCAGAAGGAAAGATTGGAACTACAAAAAAGGGCATTGGAATGTGTTATGCTGATAAAATGCTCCGCATAGGACTTCGTGCAGGTGACCTTTTAGACAAAGACATGTTGAAACGAAAATTGACTCATATCTTAGAAGTCAAAAATCAGGAATTGGTAAAATACTACGATCTTGAGCCTGTCAAGTTTGATGAAATTTACAAAAGCCTCTTGAGTTTTGCAGAGCAAATTGGATCTAACATAGTCAATACGATCTACTATTTGAATGATGCTTTGTCGCAAGGTAAAAAAGTTTTATTAGAGGGCGCACAAGGTACTGGGCTAGATATAGATTTTGGAACTTATCCTTATGTAACTAGCTCCAATCCAACAACGGGTGGAGCCCTAGCCGGATCCGGTGTAAACTTCCGTTATTTAAAGGACGTTATTGGGATTACAAAAGCTTATGCCACTCGAGTGGGAGAGGGACCATTCCCATCAGAGATTTTAGGTGAAGCTGGTGAGATTCTCAGGAAACTAGGTGGTGAATATGGTTCTACAACTGGCAGACCAAGAAGATGTGGTTGGTTTGATGTTCAGATGTTGAAGCATTCGATTGTCGTCAATGGAATAAACAGTATTTGTTTAACCAAGATTGACGTACTTTCTCATTACGATACGATACCTGTTGTTGTGGGTTATGAATACAAGGGCAAAAGACTGAATCACTTTCCTTCTCAAGGTTTAGAAGACGTAAAACCAGTGTTTGCTGAGTTTAAGGGTTGGAAAGATGATATTGTAGGTATTTCTGATTTTTCTAAACTTCCTCCAACTTGCCAAAGTTATATCAACAGTCTTCAGGAATTAGTAGGTACAAAGATAAGTATCGTTTCCACTGGGCCTGATAGAGATCATACAATAATCATGAAATAGGAGTGCTATTTTTACTGGAAAAGGGAAGGTATTTTTTGCAGTATTGATTGACCAAGAGGGGCGGGTCTTTATTCTTGGCAACAAGAGCACGAGTCGTTAGCTCAGCTGGTAGAGCAATTCCCTTTTAAGGAATGGGTCCGGGGTTCGAATCCCCGACGACTCAAAGTTTTTCGTCTCTGATACAATACGGTGCCATCGTCTAATGGTTAGGACACAAGGTTTTCATCCTTGCAATCGGGGTTCAATTCCCCGTGGCACTACCAATCAAACAAACATCTTCCAATTTACATTGATTACAAATCGCCGCGACTTTCACCCCTTTGCATTTTTGGATCATTCCAACTCTCGTTAGAAAAAAATCATATAACAAAGGATCGTCGGGATTCAATAGTTTGAAGTATTCGGATACGAGTTTCGCTTCGCTCAAAATAAATGTTTTTCTTTTGGAGATGCCTAAAATTTTTATCAACCTTTGGATATGAACATCCAATGGAAAGGCGAGCTGTTCTTTGCGAATCTGTTTATAGATTCCAAAATCTGGAAAACCATCGCGCACCATCCAACGTAAAAATAAACAAATTCTTTTTTTAGGAGATTTTGATTGCGGATCACCGATCAAAAAACGTAAACCAGGTGAAAGCGCTTTGGAATCAGAGACGAAAGTTATATTAGATTCTAAAAATTTCTGAAATTTACTAATCCCAAAGATAGGTTCAAATTCAACACCATCATCTAAAAAAGCGGATTCGAATATAGGTGAGTTCGTTTTGGATTTTCTATGTGCCTCGCAAATAGAAGAAATCGCTTTTAGGAAAATAATATTATCAGCTTTGGTTTGAAAGCGGTAGTAACTGATTTCTTTTAAAGCCTTCGTATAAAAGTCATCCCGAGTCGCAAGTGAATGGTAAGGAGTTGGACCAAGTGTCTGAAAGATTGGAGCTAAAAAAGATTTGATCGATCTGACATTGCCGTAAGCAAAGAGACAAGAGAGCAGGGAAATGATCTCGATATCTTCCTTTCGATTGTACTGCTTTGGAAATAGGATGGGATCTGATGCTAGGTAATCATCATGACTGTAAATTTTGATCGTTTCATCTAATGCTAATTTCAAATTTATTGGAAATCGGCTCCCCGTCTTTAAGCTCATAAGTTGGAACGGGCTATGAACGTTCTGGAATTTAAGGATCTTCCAATGCATTCTTGTATAAATTTTGATGCATCGATTACTGCTGATAAATTAATTCCTGTTTCATATCCGGAAGCTTCCAAAAAATAAACCAAGTCTTCGGTGGCCAAATTACCTGATGCTCCTTTTGCATAGGGACAGCCGCCTAAGCCTCCAGATGATGAATCAAATGAACGAAGGCCAAGTTCAAGGGATTTTGAAACATTTGCGATCGCCATTCCATACGTATCATGAAAATGTCCTGCAAATACCGAGCTAGGTAATTCTTTGAATAAAGTGTTGAGTAGGTTTTCTATATCGATAGGGACTGCAACACCTATGGTCTCGCCTAGTGAAATTTCGTATACTCCTTCATCTAGCAACTGTTTTGAGATTTCCAGCGTTTTTTCTGGTTGAATTTTTCCTTCATACGGACAAGCGATGACAGTTGAAATGTATCCTCTAACGCGGATTCCATCTTGTCTTGCTCTTTTAAAAATCTGTTTAAAACCATCGATAGATTCTTGGATTGAACGATTGATGTTTTTTTTGGTAAAGGTTTCTGAGGTTGCAGTAAAAACTGCGACTTCTTTATATCCAGCTTTTAAAGCCGCTTCGTATCCAGTCATATTGGGAGTGAGACAAGAAAAGGAAACACCTGGAAACCGATTCCTATTTTGGAAGATGAGATCAGAGAGTTCTGTAGAATCTCCCATCTGAGGCACCCATTCTTTTTTGACAAATGAAGTTACCTCGATGTTTTGGAGGCCTGATTCAATAAGTAAATTTATAAATTTAAATTTGTCGGCTGTGGTGACAATTTGCTTTTCATTTTGAAGTCCATCACGCGCACCAACTTCGGTTATCTTTATAAAATTCACTTGCCACCGCCATACAAAATCTAATCTTCATCTTGACGTCAACATAAGCTCTCTTTTTGTCCAATATAAATCATGCTTTCCATTCAAGATCTTACGGTATCAGTTTCTAATCGACAAATCCTTCAGAATTTGCATCTAACTGCAAAGAGTGGTGAGATTACTGGAATTATTGGAAAGTCTGGTTCTGGAAAGTCTACCTTATTTAAGGTGATACTTTCCATTCCTGAAATGATTTCCAATATGAAAATAAGCGGAAATGTTTTATGGAACGGACAGAATTTATCCAAAATGAAGTCCAAGCCGGTCCAACCAGTTTTTCAAGATCCATTCTCTTTTTTTTCACCATACATTCAGTTAGGGCAAAGTCTTTTAGAACCAAAGTATACAAGCAATGGTTTTTTTATCTCAAAATCTGATTTATTGATAGAGCAGGAACGAATCGAAAGATTGCTCGACCGGTTTCAACTACCCAAGTCGATTTTGGAGAAGCAAATCAACCAAGTAAGCGGTGGTCAATTGCAACGTTTGGCAATACTAAGGGCTATTTTGGCAAATCCTGCATTGATCCTGCTGGATGAACCTGTAACTGCTTTAGATGCTCTTGTGCAAGTGGAGATCGTTCGTTTGATTAAAGAATTAAACGCTGAGCAAGGCATCGGTTTTATTCTAGTGTCTCATGATCTAGGGCTTGTTAAACATTTGAGTGACATTGTTTATGTACTGAATGAGGGACACATTGTTGAGTCTGGCAAGGCACTGGAAGTATTTTCAAACCCAAAACAAGAATTCACAAAACAATTGATAGAGTCACGAGATTTAAGTAGATTATAGATCAATGTTATTCCGGATTTTCAGGAGTCACTTCCTCTGAATCATCCAGTTGAGAGCGTTTTGCTTCTGCAAATTTTTTAGCAATGTCTCTTCGTCTTGCAATCACCTTTGCAGATACTGTTGCAAAGAAGGGGTCATTCGGAAATGCAAGCATTTTCGTATACTCTTGTTCTGCCATTTCATAATCAGTTACTTTCGACGCAGTCTCTGCAAAGTAGTAATGGAATTTTTTATCGTAAGGTACAGGCTTTCCCTCTTGCGAAGTGAGAGTTGTTTTTAAGAAAATTTTGTAGGCAATATGATAATTGCCTCTTTCCATTTCTAATCTTGCGTATCCCAGTTTGACGTTGGGACTAGCTTCTTGGATTTTTTCGGCTTCTTGTAAATACAGAAAGGCTCTATTTTTTAAACCAGTAGAAATGTAATGATCACTGAGTCGAATGAGCGCTTCTGTATCATATGGATTTTTTTTGAAGGCAGTTTTGTAGTGGTCGATCGCATAATGGACTTCTCTTGTGATTTCAGATAAAATACCAATATGAAGATAGGTTTTAAAATAATCAGGAACCTCTGCTTTTGCGTATTCAAATTGAATCAAAGCTTCTTTGTATTTTAAATCTATAGAATACATTCTACCAAGGTTATATCGAAATGGAAAAAATTGTGGATCAAATTTCACACCTGCTTCGAGCATTCTTTTGGCTTCCAATCGATCCTTTTCTAATCCTGTAAGCACAAGTCGAATTGCCTCATTGTTCCATTCCCCAGAATTGGTTACTGTTTTTTGATCATAAACGAAAGAACCAACGGAAGAGGGTGGGTTGCCCGAAAATAGTTTTCCGCGGGCAAGAATAAAGTCTGAATTATGGTAGATAAACGAACCATCCGGAAAATCTGATGTATCAAATTCTTCATCTTTTCCCCAAAGGATTTCAATGTATTCTTTATTCCCAATCTGTTTTTGGCCAAATAAAGATTGGGATTGGGAAAACAGAAGTGCGAAAGTAAGTATCAAACGGAACATGGTATGGGTATGGCTAGAAATGTGATTCTTGAAAACAAATCTCTCACATTAACTGTCGGAATCAAAACCCTTTTTCGTGATAAGGAACTTAGTTTTCCTGAATCTGGATTCGTCTTAGTCAAGGGAGAGAATGGCGTGGGCAAATCAACCCTCCTAAAAGAAATCTATTTGAACGCTCCAGATTCGCAAAAATGGGTTTGGCCTCTCGGAAAGAAAACAATTGGATACCTTGGTCATGAGCTAGGATTGTATTCGTCGTTGTCGCTTTCGGAGAATTTACTTTTTGCCGCTTCACTATCCAACGACTCTTTAAATCCAGATCAGATATTCGAATTCACAAAATACTTTCAGCTGAACCGTCGGCTTATGGATCCCATATATACATTTTCTCGAGGAATGAAACAAAAAGCGGCGATCATTCGAGCCCTGACAACCTCTCCAAAAATTCTCCTTTTGGATGAACCATATACAGGTTTAGATATGGATTCAACTACATTACTAACCGAATGTTTAAATCAAGAATCTCAGAAAAAGTTAATAATAACTGTATTACACGACGTTCCTTCAAATTTACAAATCAATGAAACGATCTCATTGGAACAAAAGAAAGTATGATAAGAAGTCTGCTAAAAAAGGAATTTTTGTTAGTTGGTAAATCTCTCGGGGGGTTGATTTCATTAATTTCATTAAGTTTATGTGTAATGTTTATTTTTTATTCATCAATTGAAGTCAATGAAACTTTAAATATTCGAAGTATACGTGGCCTGAAATGGGCGATCATCTTTCTTTTGAACTTCGTTTTGGTTGGCCAGTCTTTATGGGAGGAGCGAGAATCAGGTGCCTGGTTTGCCTCTCTGTCTCTCATCTCAGTTTCAAAATTGTATCTAGCAAAGTGTATCGTAATCTGGTTATGTACTTCTTTTGTAAACGCCTTACTTATCTTAGTTTTGAATGTATTTTTTCAAAATACAAGTATAGAAAATTTTTTTGGAGAATGGTTGTTTGTAAATTTAGGAAGCTTATCGCTCGTTTTTCTAGGGGTCTCTATGGGACTCGTCGCTGAAGAAAGCCGCGTCAAAGAGATTGTCCTTCCTTTACTTCAGTTACCTTTTTCAATTCCTCTATTTTTGTTTGGTATGGAAGCGGAAACTAGGTTTTGGATGGAAAACGGATTCTATTTTCCTAGCGTATTTTTGCTTTTATTTTTTGC
>JAPZRK010000061.1 GCA_027531445.1 Leptospira sp. | reverse complement strand
ACTTCCCGGTTCCTGGGCCACCTTCAACAATAAGAACCGACTTCCCCGACTTCTTTACTTCTTCTGCTAAAAACAATGCCTCTTCAAAGACTAGCTTTTGATCGTCGATCATTACGAATTCTAGATTGCCTTGGAGCATTTTGGAAACAGAATCTGCGAGTGCCTTAGAGGCTTTAATTTCGGAGTTCTCAATACGTTCGATAATGGATGCATCATCTCCCTTTTTGATTTGTTTCGCTAAGAAATTACGTAATGCGTTAGCATCTTCCTTTAAGAAGAGTGGTGCTAACCGTGTATGCTCCGAATAAAAGGATGTATTGATATTACCTTGTGACTGACTAAAATTATGCAAATAGGCACATGGGATTAAATCTACATTGTTTTCATATACTTCCGCGTTAAACGACCTAAGCAGTTCAGCATAACTCCATGCCTGATAGGAAGGATGTGTTGTTTCTACCAAATTACCACCAAATCTAGTCTTGACGATGGCATCTTTAGATGTTGCTTGTGCTTCCTCCCACTGTTTCAATTCAATGATAGCAACAGATGGTTTCTTCATTTCATTATAGCCTGATATAATAAAGTCCACTCGTTTTGCCGTTGCGGGTATGTTATATTCTATGGCAACTCCGGCATCAAGCGGGAGCTCACTTCTACCGACAATACGCTCCATTGCAACTAGCGAGTTTTTCCATGCCTTAACTTCAGCCTTGGAAACGTGGGACATGGTACGTTTATAGTAAGTGTCGACCATGATATCCTCGATCCCGTTTGAATCGACATCGAGACCGAATTTTTGTATGGTAGATTTATAGATGATCATGGTTGGTAAATATTGGTTAGTACTTTAAAGAGAATTAATTACTTACAAACGTTAATTTTAATGTTTTCTAGGCCTAGCGTTTTTTAATTTCAAAAAGAGGGATGCAAATTCTTTCATCTAGGAGACTAGCCTCTAATCGTACTTCCAATCTGTTTCAAAACCCATATTTCTTGCTATTTGAAATTGAGGGATAATTGTATCCGCCAATGTATTGCGAAATTGGCTGAGGGTTAAAGATTGAAGATCATCGTAGGAACCCACCTTAAAAAGAAACAAGTAATCTTCTAACATTTTAACTCTTCTACTTGAAACGATCGCCTTCATAGCATTATATTGCATCTCCAAAAACGGATCTAAGTAATTCTCTAAGCTTGGCAAACTATCACTCTTGGCTGAATTCACAGATCCTGGAGCAGGAACCAAATTCCATAGTAAATCGTGTGTAACAAATCTCCATGGCAAAAAGTGATCCAGCGAAAAGGTATCGGAGTTCATATATTGATGAGAGTAAATACATTTGATCGTCCCAAATGCATTAAAAGCCAATTTCCAAAATTCTCGCGCTAGTCGCATATCACGCTTCTCTGGTGGGAAAAGTTTGTTCGAAATATTTGGAACATTGGGATTGTTTTTTTGGATATATTGCAAGAGATGCCAATGACAAAATCCACGAAGTATTGTAAAATGCTCATTTAAATAATCAAACCATTCGATTTGAAGTTCAATATCACCGTCTTGTTCGGGGAGAAAACGGTAGATACTAGAACCTGAAGTTGATTCGAAAGATTCGTCTGCATACTTTTTGATCATTCCATTTACAGATACATCCTTTATCCCTTTTAGCTCTTTCGCAAAAAAAGGACGTAAAAATCGATATGGTACGTAAGCAAGAAGAGTTCCGATTTCGTGTGAAATTGAGGAATGAATAAGTATTCTTTCCTCAATCATTTTGTGAATCTCACTTGGCTTCGTTATTGAAAGATTCTGGTTTTTCTCGGTAATTTTATTCGCTAATAAAGTCAAACGATCCTGCTTACCAAATGATAGACGATAGTAGTTAGTAGGATATACTACGGAAGCGATCATTCGCGTGAGCAACTCTTTTCCAGATATAATTCTCGTTTGCTTATATCGGATATGATCTAAGATTGCAAGAAACCAGTAAAACTTATACGATGTTGTTACATTATCGAAACAAGCGGAAAGGTAATTAATGGGAAGATTTCTATGTGTAGGCAAATCAATCAAAATTAAGCTACTCCTACCTACCTTATCCTAGCAAAGAGTAACGTTCGTAAATTGCAAACAAAAATGAAAGTAGATTATTACTCTTGTAGTTGATCTGTCTATTTAAAAGCCAGACCTGAAATCGGCCATCTTCTCTTCCCTCCCCGCGCCAGGGATTGAAGCGGAAATCATTCGCGTACGCGAAGATTGGAGCGAAAAGCCCGATCGCTTAGCTATAACTGATATTATTCACGGATAAATGCGAGGCGCCCTTCTCACCTTTATAAAAAAGTTTGTGCCCTCATTTCACAGAATCATGATAGGAGGGCACAAAAGGTCTGACTAATTCTTCGCCTGAGCGATAAACTCTTCTGTTAAAAACTCCACCTTACCTGTATCGAGATCATAGACCCCACCAACAACCATTAGGTCCCCGGACTTGACATTTTTACTGAGGACTGGTTCCAGAGATCTTAGCTGTAACACTTGCATTGCCACATTCAATTTTACGCTGTTTTCCACATGATCGCCTTTCATGGTCAATGCTTTCTCAGCGGCAGGTTTTATGGCATTGATGAGTGTGACAATATGTCCCGGGACTTCAGGCACTTTACACGCGGCGGCAACCGCTCCACATTTTGTATGCCCCAAAACAACGATTAGCTTTACTCCTAAAACTGCATTCGCAAACTCCATACTTCCCCAAGAAGCATAACTTGACACTTGACCTGCTGTTCTTACGATAAAGAGGTCCCCTACTCCTTGATCAAAAATAATCTCATTTGGAACTCGTGAATCAGAACAGCCCACGATAATCGCAAAAGGATTTTGACCACTTGCAGTTTCCTTGATACGAGTTAAGGTTTGATTGGGTCTTGAACTTTTCCCAGAATAAAATCGTAGGTTTCCATCTTTCAACTTTTGCAAAGCTTCCTTTGCTGGGACCTCTACCGCATACATTGGTTGCAATGTCGCTAACGCACACACGCACAATAGGATTTTTTTCAGTTGGTTTTGAGTTGGTATCATTGTTTTCCTTCCTGCCTTCATCATAACAAGAATGGCAGAAAGGATCGTCCGATCTTATAATCCTGGTCTTAATAATTGCAAAAAAGATTCATTCAGTTCCGGATTATGCTTTTCAATCGTTTCTTTGGTGAATTGAACCAGGGATTCATCTGCATGTTCATAGATTACTTTCATTTCGGTAAACAAATCAGGTCTGAGTCCTGCGGTAATCACTTCTAATACCTTTGTCTCTCCAAAGTTTTCAAATAATTTTAATACTCTGCCTTTATCCCGGCAATTAAATGTAATATGGATTAGATGGTCGGGACTTGTCAAACTTCTCGCCATTTTATCCACAAATTCAATAGGCGTATAATCCATAATCGAACCAATGACAAAAAAATTACCCCTCTTCACCAGTTCAAAGACTGCTTTTTTCATTTGTTCAAATGGCGTGAGACTGATCATCTCGCTTGTTTTTTCGGGAATAAGGTATTCGATCACATCCGCAAAAAAGGAAGTAGGAAAATAAGATGCGATGCCAATCGCTTCTTTAGGTGTCATAAAGTAAGACAAATTTGCAGTAATTTGAGGACCTAAGATATCCTGGGAAACTTTCGCATTAAGAAAGTTAGGCATATACCTACTAACCTTTGCTATAGTAACAAAGATTTCTCTCTGTCCATCCTGCATTGAAGTCAAAAACTGATTTTTTAATTCTAAAATCTCAGATGCGTTTAGTTTATCTAAAAAAGGTAACTCTGTTTGATTGATCCCGAGCAAATTGCGTATCGAATGCAATTCAAAATCCTTTTTCTCCGATTCATCGCGCATAATTGACCCCTTTTGATTATCCTTATTAGGAGCGATTCCAGTTCCAGTCTTTTTAAGAACATATTATGAAGTCTGAATCTAACGATTTTACGTCCTTTACTCAAATTTTTACTTGGCACAACTGCAAAAGTAGACCATCTTTCCTGAAGGAACAAGGCTCAATCATATGAAAAGACAGTATCTCTCATTTTTAGGACTTTTTATTATTACGTTTTCATCACAAATCACTTGTAAAAAACCAGAACCAGTAAAACACACAGGCGTCGTTATTTTTGCCGTTGGTGATGTTACTATCGCAGGTAAAAAACTTTCCTTAGGTGATACCATCAATGAATCAGAAGTCCTGTTAACAGGCAAAAGCTCCATGTGCGATATCCAGCTATCAAATTCAGAAGCGGGAGTCGTGATCCGTATCAAAGCAGATTCCGAATTCAAATTAAACCCATCCACCGATACAAGTGGATCTGACGTAAACATGGCCCTTCGGGTTGGATCAGCCTTATTTAAGGTAAACAATAAACTCACCAAAAACCAATCCATCCGCGTTTCCATGCCAACCATGGTTGCCGGAGTGAGAGGTACGAGTTTCTCAGCTCAAATTTCAAAATCTGGCGACGTCTCCCTTCAGGTAGCAGAAGGATCAGTCTCTACTCGTCCATCGATCGAAGCCATCGATAGTCTTCCACAAGAAATTAGAAACAATTCCCAAGCCATCCAAGAAGTAGAAAAGTCTCTTTCCAGGAGCGAACAAGTGCTAGAGCCAGGGCAGATGGTAACCATCCCAAAAACCTACACAGATAACATCCTCGTCTCATCAGGGCTAGACACAGCCATCAAAGAAGCCAATGAATCGATAAAGAAAGGTGATCTTTCCGCCGCCACGGCCAAACTTGATCAAACTTCCGGTTCCACTGCAGAGGAGAAAAAACAGTTTTCTGAAAAACTCTCTGCGAGCAAACCAATCTCCGTCCAAACGGTTGCTCAAAAAGACATCCAGTCTCAGTTGAAAGAATTTGAAGAGCTCATCGCCATCGAGAAACAAAAATTGGACAATGCTGAATCTCGAAAAACAGAGATCACTTCTAGAAACCAATCTAAGAAAGACCAGCTCTTAAAACGTATCGAACAAATCACTGGCAAATCATCTGAAACTCTGATTCTCAAAAACGGAACTAGAGTCCAAGGTGTTGTGATCCAAGAAGGCGATACATATCACGTCCTCACTACCGATGGTAAAAAATCATTTTCCGAATCAGAAGTAGAGGGCACTGAGTTTTAAGTAACCTTGCACCCAACCGAAGAGTGTGTAGATTGAAGCCCAAGCCAAATCATATGCACTCTTTCAGGTATCTCAGCATTTAGCGTCCCATCATAAATCTTTCTCAGCCATTCTTGTGTTTGTTTTGAGAATTTTTTAATCTGCAATTCAAATTGATCCTTTCTTTGTACTTTTGTACCTAATTGTACTGTACTAATAGGATTCGTGATTTTGTCCGAGTCTGCCTCGGTCGGCAAGACTTCTCTGGCACGGGAAGTTACTTCCTGTTTTTGTATTGGACTCGGAGTGAGATCCGATACTGGCTTGAGGTATCTTTTCCTTCCGTCAAATTTAGTCTGCTCAATCAGGCCTCGCTTTTTTAATTTTGCAACGAGCCGAGTGATCGTATCCGATTTCACTCCTAGAATCTTTGCAAAGTATTCATTTGAAGCAAAACAAGCTCCATTTTGATCCAACGAAAAAATCTCTGCTAGTAGCAAACGTTCATTTGCAGGTAACATCAACCTTTCGATCCATTCTGGAATCCATATTCCTCGTCTCATATTTTATCCTCTGCACAACCAGACACGCCTCCGGCCAAAGTAGTTGAATGCATTTGATTAGCCTACCCTCCTCTCTTCACGAAACATGAGGACAAACCTCCGGTGCCGAGATAAAGAGAAGTTTTTAAAGTTCCGAAAAACTTCTGATAGCTGGAATTTTTGGATTCCAGATGGTTCTCGCGGCGATTGTGAGAGTGCCGCGTTCGGTCGTGTCTTACCGAACGGGTACAAGTTATAGGAAATCAGCAAAAGTTGTCAATACCAAAATGAGACATAATTATCTTATTTGAGTATAGCTAAAATCGAAGTCGAACCGAGTTGAGTTGAGTTGAGTTGAGTTGAGTTGAGGTTGTTCTGGAAGGACTCTCACCTCCCTCCAGAACGCAAATGAGGAACCATCCGGTAAAGGATATCCTCAGTATCAGAAATCATGAATGAAGTACAAGTTTTTTTTAGATTATTGTTTAAAATTTTTTAGGGTCATTTGAGTTTTTTAAGATCACTTTCCAATTGCGAAATCTTAAATTTCAAATCTGTCGTTTTCTCTTTGATCCAAGTAGCCAATACTTGTTTATCACTTTTATTTATATTTTTTCCAGCTTTCCATTCTTTATAAAGATCATCGGGCTTCTTTGTAGATGAAGGGTTGATTTCCTTTTCATCTGCAATGGGACCGGCAATCAATTTATACGCATCTTCCAAATGCGTCAACGCAGACGCATTTATAAGCTCTCTGTTTTCAAACATTTTGACATAGCGTTGTGCTGTTCTAATCTTAAAATTTAAGTTTGATTCCACCCATGGAATAAACTCTCCGTGTTTTAACTTGGATTTTTTTTGTGTTAAAATTTCTCCGATTAGGATCGCATTTTGAACCATGTTTCTTGCATTGGCGATTATGCCTTCATGTAAGTTTCGAAGAGTCGTGATCTCGTGATCAACAGCAGGTTTAGATATCTCGACCAACTTGGAGAAACCTGGGCGTGTTCCAGAAATTGAATTGATAAGTGATTCACGTTTACTCATTTGATAACCTCTTTTGCCAATGCTTTGAATTGATCCCATATTTCAGATTTATCGGGCAATTGTTTGCCGAGTGTAGCCGCTTGGGACAATGCAGATGATTTTGTAATAAATGACTTTGAGATGTTTTCCATGCCGCTTGCTTGGATACGTTCGAGGTCTTTTGCGCTGACCATAGAAGGGACGGCTATCGGTGAACTTTGTTCCTGCCTTTGGCAGACATAGCGCAATAAATCAAAACCCTGAAATGTCCAACGAGAAAATGCTACAGGACAAAGTACGACATTCGCTTCATGGATTGCTAAATACAATTCGTAAGTTAAAGAAGGAGGGGTATCATAAATCACATAATCATAATTTAAATTTTTGATCCCTTTGGAAAACCGGATCATCGCCGATGGATCTTGGACAAGTTCGATTTGGGACTTTGCCAAATCGGGTGTTGCTGGCAGAATGTTTATTCCATACTCATGAGAGCGGATGCAGTCCTGTACTGGACTTCTGCCAGTCAGAACAGAATAAATATTTTTTGCCTCTAAGGTGTCTGTATCTTCATCTCTGAGAAAAAAATCGGTAAGATTGTTGTTGGGATCAGCATCAATTAAGAGGACTTTCTTTTTCAATTTAGAGAGAGTTAGGCCAAGAAAAATTGCCAAAGTGGTTTTGCCAACGCCACCTTTTAGCGATGCAATCGTAATGATTTTCATTTAATTGAATATGAACCTTAAGTAAGATTTGTTTGCAAGAGAATAATTTGTTATGTGCTTTCAAACACGGCAATAGTACGAACTTATAATTTTTTTTATAAAAAAAGCTTGTACTAATAATACGGGAGAATAAGATGTAGATGTCTTTGAAACCAGTGTTTCTCCAAGCATGGATGACAAAGCTCCCTTGGTCTGTGTCGAAATAACCAAGGGAGCACTTTCCTTCCTCAAATATCCCCGAACCAAAGACTCTTTCTGCCAACCGCTGAGTCGGAAATTATGTCTCATTAGTGCTTGACAAAACCTCACTGCTCTGCTTATGTCTAAACTGTCTACTTATGGGCAATTGGGTAGAGTAGGGCATCGACACCCCTATAACATGCTTGGAGGAGAAAATCCTCTTACAATCTAAATCACCGTACCTATAGGGTAAGGTGAAGGTAAAAACGATTCCATGTCGAGACCGAAGGTTTGCCCACATGGAACGAAGGATGTTTCTATGAGACAAGGTATTTGGATACCCTCGTATATCGATGGGCTAGAGAATCTATGTTTGAATGAAAAAATCATTCTTTCGGAAGTAAGTTCGCTCTGCGAAAAGGGAAAGTGTTTTGCATCTAATAAACATTTTGCAACATTACTTCATTTGAAAGATGATACCATATCCAGGATCATATCGCGATTAAAGAAAAAAGGGTTTTTGATACAAACTGGTTTTGATGGTCGCAAGCGATTCCTTCAGGTCAATTTAGAATCTCTACCGAATGTTAATCCAACTCAGCATCGGAAACTTGATACAGATGGGAAAAGTAATGGAGCCAGATTAGAAACCGCATCCAATGCAGAATTGGAAAAAGAGACGGATCCTTTGCTATATGGTACAAGTACTTCAACAATTAATGTTCAAATGAAAAACTTCGAAATTAAGAAACAAAAGTTTTCAAAAGAGACCCAACATTGGATCAATCGGATTTTTCAATCGGGTGGTATTTTGCCACAGGGTACACCTCCTCATATTTTACAGGTTTGGCGAGCTTTGAACTCAGGTAGTTTGTAAACTATGGAAAGATGGAGATGGTCACTCAAATGGGCTGTGTATATCCTTTCCGTTGGCACATCCATTGGACTGATGAGTGCCATTTTTCTGAAAAGTCTGGATTGGGTCACAGAACTTCGTAATACAAACGATTGGCTCATCTATCTGTTGCCATTGGTCGGGTTACTCATCGCATTTTTCTATAAACAATATGGCGCAAGTGTTGTCCGTGGCAATGACCTAATCTTTGAAGAGATCCAAGCTGAATCAAAACCGATTCCGCTTCGAATGGCTCCTTTGGTTTTCTTTGGAACGCTTCTTACACATCTCGTCGGAGGATCCGCTGGTAGAGAAGGGACAGCAGTGCAAATGGGTGGTGCCATAGCATCCAAGATTGCAAAAATCTTTCGGTCCACAGGTCCTGATCGAAAGTTGATACTAATTATGGGAGTGAGTTCTGGTTTTGCTTCCGTTTTTGGGACACCATTCGCTGGAGCATTTTTTGCCTTGGAAGTGGTGGCATTGAAAGAAAAACGTATCCTTTCTTTTTTACCCGCATTGCTGACCGCCTTAGTGGCGCATGTCGTCTGTTTATCGGTGGGAGCCAAACACTCCGATTATTTTGTAGGGAACCTGCCAAATTTTGATAGAGGGATTGTTAAGGTAATTCTTTTGGTCGTAATTCTCGGACTGGTTTCTGGTTCGATATCCTTCTGTTATATGCAACTAAGCAAGAGTGCCTCTGGCATTTTTTCAAAAATCAAAGAACCAATGCTGCGTCCCGTTATTGGTGGTATCTTACTACTTATTGGATATATGACCATAGTTGATTCTAGGTTTATGGGTTTGGGTATTGATTCCATCCAACAATCATTTTCCGTCCCTTCACAACCATTTGATTTTCTAATAAAGCTTCTACTGACTGTTTTAACTTTAAGCTCTGGATTTAAGGGTGGGGAAGTGACACCTTTGTTTTTTATAGGTGCCAGTATGGGGAGTGCCTTATCCTTATTCCTTCCTTTGCCCTTAGGAATGATGGCGGCCATCGGATTTGTGGCTGTATTTGCAGGAGCGACAAAAACACCGATTGCAAGTACGATTATGGGAATGGAGATCTTTGGTCCTCAGATAGGAGTCTATCTATGCATTGCATGTTATCTATCTTATTTTGTTTCAGGGAAGGGAAGTATTTACGACTTTAAGAAAGCGGAAAGCTAATGATTAATTAAATTATATTTACATTAGATCAAAGCATTCCGAATGATAGCTTCCGCGAGAGATAAAGAAGTAGTTTTGATGGTAGCCGCTTCTGATTTTGGGAATGTAGTCTCGATTGTTAGATTGGAGTATCCATGTACAAGAGACCAACACATGAGTGCGTAGACTCGCGGATCCTTCAAAATTTTTTTCGAAACAAGATATGTCTTACAGCTATTTAAAAGAACCAAGTAGGATTTTACTTGTGACCTTTTTAACTCAAAACTTGGATGTTCCCGTTTTGTCATAAACATAATTTTATAATAATGTGGATGGTTGGTTGCAAATTTGATATAGGCAAGACCCAGCCGAATCAATCCTTCTTCATTGGATGACTCTTTATCAAATGCTCGTTTTTGGATATGGGCGAGTCGATCAAATCCATAACAAGCCATAACTTCCAATAATTGTTCTCTATTTTTAAAATGGCGGTAAATGGCAGTATGTGAAACGCCAGCAAGATCTGCTACTTGTCGCAAGGATATTTCCTGGGGGTCTGTCTTTCGGAGAAGCTTGTGGCAGGCTTTGAACAAAGCACTTTTAAGGTCTCCGTGATGATATGAATTACGTTTCACAATCCGAATCTAAGATCTAAGTGACCATTGGCAACATAAAATCTTGACGAAATAGTGGGGTTGAATAAAAATGTTACAAGTGGTTACATTCGATCACTAAGGTAGGACGTTTGTGCAAAGTTTATCTAAAGAAGAAACAATACAAATCATGAAGGAAATGACGGAAGGTTTCCAGGCTGGAGATCGAAAGATCACTGTCCCACCACCATCATTTATAGATATGAACGCAGAAATTGTTGGATACATTAAAAACAAAAGCATTGTTGTTCGATTTCCAGTAAGAGAGAGCCAAACCAATCCGATGGGTTTTATGCAAGGAGGCTATATTGCCGCAGCATTTGACAACGCCTATGGGCCTCTGAGTTATTTAGTTGCAAAGAAGCCAACCACTACGATCGACATGAACATCCAGTACATAAGAAGTGTAGCAACGGGCCAGGATGTGTTTGTCACAGCAAATATAGAGGCGAAAGGATTCTCTACCATTCATATGACTGCCGAAATGAAGACGGAAAAGGGGAAACTACTTGCAACATCGACCACCAATTTGTTGATTTTGAAAATCCCGAAAATGGATTCTGAATAAAAAGTAGTGGAAATTGCTCGTATAGGCCAAAGACTAGACTTTTAGATTTTAATCTGAGGCATATATGAATTCATTTGGAAATGTAACTATAATTAAAGATGCGAACGTTTACTTCAATGGAAACGTTACTAGTCGTACAGTCGTTTTTGCCAATGGCGAAAAGAAGACCCTTGGTATCATGCTTCCCGGTGAATATGAATTTGGGACTGATGTAAAAGAAGTGATGGAGATCCTTTCCGGAGAGTTAAAAGTTTTACTTCCTGGATCAGATACATGGCTTCACATCAATGGGAAACACACCTTTGAAGTACCTGCCAAAACAAAATTCAAACTCCAAATCGCCACCGTCACTGATTATTGCTGTTCCTACATTTCCTAAATGATTCAGATGAAGTATTTAGCGGCCCTAAGGGTGGATGAGTTCATACAACTTTTCCACCAAACCAACCTTGGCTTTGTTTAGTGTTTGAAACTTAACGAGCGAATTGTACCGATGTTCATTAATTGGTCGTTAACTGATGCGAAATTTAATTATTTTTTTACTGTTTCTGATTCTCGGACTCCCCAATTTTTTACAAGCCCAAGGCTTTCAAAAAGGGCGGATGTATTCTTATATCGGTGTTGCTAGCGGCCTCGGCAATGGTAGTGGATCGATTGAAGAAAACGTTGAAGTCTATTCCATTCCTTCCGTTAGATCGGGAACCACCGTTTTCGAATTGGCTTACACAAACACGATCTTGCGACAGCAGTTAGGCAAAGGTATACGACTCTCTAGCCAATCTGCGGAATTTGGATTTGAATATGCGCTATTTAAATATTTCGGAATCGGTTTTGGAGTATCCAACCAAACACTAACGAGCAACAGATTCCCCGTAATTAGTTTTCCTTTGATCACGATTGCAAGTCTTGATTTGGGAATCTCAAGCGGGAACCCTGATTCGGGTTTTGCTTTGGGCAATACGATCTTTCTATTGACTCAAAAGAATACAAAGATTATGGAATCGACTACCGCCGATTTAGGATTTTACTACCATTTGTTTCCCAATTCTACCTGGGACCCTTACATTCGATTGGGTGGGGGTATGGGCGTAGATCGTAAGTTTGGTGGCCGTACAAATCGTGTATTTGGTGGCATTGGTTTACGTTACCATGCTGATGATCATTTATTTTTTTCGGGTGAGCTGGAACATGGCAATGTCTATATCGTCGATTACGAACCAGGCTCAAATTCTTTTAAAAATCGTGGTCAGTATGATGAGACTGTATTTCGAGCAGGTGTTGGTTTTGCATTTTTATCTCCTTCCGATTCCACGGAGAACTCTACGACAGAAGTTGGATCCAAAGGAAAAACGGATGGCAACGATGAAATATACCGAAAATCGGCAAATGTAATGGAAAGGTATTCTTTTTTAGCAACAGAGATTTTTGAATTTCCATCTAACAGAATTCATTTGGAAGGAAGGGCTCGGATCGATGCCATTGCTCGTAATCTTCATAATGAATATTCTGACTGTGAAGCCATCATCATTACATTTGTGAGTCCTTATCGAGATACACAAGCTGGCTGGTTTGACAATGAAGATGTGGGAATGGAACGAGCAAAATTGATTGCCAAAATTCTAAAAGACAAAGGCATTCCCGCTTCACGTATCATTGAAACGACCAAAGGGTCATCACGCTTTAAAAATGATCCAGTCGAACGCGTGATAGTGGAAATTAGAAGGAAATAAAAACCTTTCAGTCCACGAGAGAAAAGCCGGTCACTCTTTTTGGATTTTGTTTGAGTCCAAATTGCCACGTCGCTTCACTACCAGCGAGGATCACTCTCTTTTTCGCACGAGTGATCGCGGTGTACAAAATTTTACGAGTGAGTAGTTTGTTTTGATCTGATCTTATACTGCCGGATGTTTCCTTTAGTTCTGGAAGATAAAAAAGTACTGAATCATATTCTGAGCCTTGGCTTTTGTGAACCGTCATAAAGTATGCGGCTTCATGTATGGGAAGCGTATCAATGGCAAAAGAAAATAACTTATCATTGATCGCAAAGATTGCCCTTAGTTCATCCTTGACTCTGCATATAAAACCTACGTCACCATTAAATAACTTTCGACTTCGGTCATTTTTTGTGATGATGATCGGCATTCCTTCATAGTACAACCGAGAGGCAAGTTCACGAAAAAGATTTGGATTCGAAGACTCATGGAAAAACTTGAGAGCATAATTTTCAATTTTAGCATGAATCCCTTCGATGCCAAAGTAGCCATTTCTAAAGATTGTCAAACAGCGAAATCGATTCAGTTCGGCTAGGAATTCTGATGGAGAAAAGGCGCTAAGTTCCGACTCAGAAGCAAAGTTCCATGCAGAAACATTTTTCATTTGAGGGATAAAGTGATTTTGCCAAATCGATTGGATCAAAAGATCTCTTGAAGGTTTTTCTATAGATCCCTTCCCATTTACATTCAACCAAACAACTTCGTCGGAGACTTGATCCAACTCCAAAAACGAATTTATTTTATGAATGGCTGAAATTTTGGGTGTTTCGTTTTGTTGTGTTGCATTTTGACTCGGAAAAATTTCCTTCATCAAGGTATGTATTTTTGATCCTTCTTTGGATCGATTTGATTCTGTTAAATGAGATATGTACTTTCCTTCCCCTTCCAACACACTAAGAAAATCAGCGAGTACCTCTCCTTTGTCTACGGATGGCAATTGGTTCGGATCTCCCAAAAAAATCAGACGAAAGGGGAGGTGGTCATTGGACTCAATATTGGCTAGAGCATCAAAAAGACTTACCATCAACTTTAGGTCCATCATAGAAACTTCGTCCACTAGGATGAGGCGATAGGGTAGGGAGCGATCTTTATTATAACGGAATGTGCCTTCGTTCTTTCGAAATTGAAGGAGTGAATGTACAGTTTGTCCGTGAAATAAGTTGATAAAGTCTTGGTCGGACCCCATTTTTTTTAAATTAGATTGAATGGACTCTGTTAAACGTTGTGCGGCTCTACCGGTGGGTGCAACGAGAGCAATCTCTTCTGGATCCGGCAAAATATCCAATTCCAACATAATTCTAAGTAAAAAAGCAACGACGGTAGTTTTGCCTGTTCCAGGACCTCCGCTAATGATTTGAAAATTAGAATTTAATAATTGTTGTAATGCGCGTTCTTGGCCAGGTTTCAGTGAAAAGGGATCGGCTCCATTGGGTGTGGGGGATGATTGATTGTAAATCTTTTCCAGTTTTGTTTGGATTTCTTTGCATTTCCTTTGGTCGATATTGATTTGATGAGATTCCTGAATTTGTTTTTTTAAGGCAGTTTCTAATTTTGATTTGAGTGTAAAAACACTGTCAAAGTAGAGGTGATCGACGCCATCGATACTTTTTACAATAAAAGGCAATCGAATCGGATTTAACGTTTGTAGCCAATTTTCTTTGATGGGAACACAGAGGTTTCCTTCCTTTTCAGCATCGTAGATATCATTTAGAATTGGCACTAAGTCCGATGACGAGTAATCAGATTCAGAAAGATAAGAGGCTAGTTGATTGATAAAGTGAGTGTTAGTTGGATTCATATGACGGCTCCTTTAATGGCATTGAGCACTTGTTTATCAACTAGGCTTCGAATGGATTCAAATCTTTTGGCATTCCACGCACCCTCATTTCCTTTGCCAAAATCATAGTAGATTCCATCGGAAGTATTTTCCTTCATCCCTCGGACAAATAGGTAATACACACCACCAAACTTTGTGAGTGCATACTCCTCTCCGTAAATGGATTTTAAGTATTCAAAGAAAATGTAAGCATAAATATTTTTCTGTAGAACATAACTATTATCTTCCATTCTTTGTGTTAGAAAACCATCAGAGTAATCAGGGAGTCGGTCTGATTTGTAGTCAGCAATATAGAACTTTCCTTCCCATTCAAACACAAGGTCTATGGATCCTTTTAAAAAATTTCCAAGAGAGCCACTGATGTTGATCTTTTCGAAAAGGAGGTGAAAATCCATCTCCTTCGAAGTTTGTTCCTCATGCAATTCGCATAAAGAAAAA
>JAPZRK010000036.1 GCA_027531445.1 Leptospira sp. | reverse complement strand
ACAAAGAGACACAGAGACAAAGAGACAAAGAGACAAAGAGACAAAGAGACAAAGAGACAAAGAGACAAAGAGACAAAGAGACAAAGAGACAAAGAGACAAAGAGACAAAGAGACAAAGAGAGTATGATTGCACTCAGTTGTTATATCGGTTATGCAATAACATAGGATAATGTGAAGTTTGTTATATCACTTCGTATTTTATATATTATAGGTCACTCCAAACACGATTGACCATTTTTTCAAGGCGATAGAGGGTGACTGAGATAGCATTGAGTAAAATGAAAAGCAATCAATTTAAAGTAGTAATGCCGAATGATAATTTGACTCGGTTATGCGAAATCGAGTTGTAACTTAATATTGAACTTGTAGAAATTTCTTTTTATCTAATTCTTGTGCCAATAAAAAATCAGAATACTGAATCGTGCTTATTCCTGCATCAAACCTTTCCCGAGTTTTTTTATTTAAATCTAAAATAACCGGTAACACAAAGTTTCTTTCTATAGGAAATGGATAGAAAATAAGATTTTTTGACATAGAATCTTTTTTTCGAGAAGGTATATAGGTTAAGAAAACTGTGCCAGCATGTTGAATTAGAAAAAGTAAATACGGATAAATTCCATTCTCATTTTTTCTTTTAAAAATTGAAACAAACGAAGACTGAAAATTCTCTAGAGCATCACTTTTTAAAGCAAAGCTATTAAAGCAGGTAGTATGACTTAAATCTATTATTGGTTTTCTAATCCAATATCTAGTTTCTAAAAAATTTTCCAATTCAGTGTCCGGTAAAAGTGAAAGTGCTATTTTTGCAAAAAGTTTATGTAAATGAAGTGGAATATACGGTTGACGTAGCCAGCGAATACTTATTAGTTGTCTCAGCGGCCACACCGAAATACTTGGATTATTTTCTTCTAATCCAATCACAGTATTTCCAAGAGGATCCCTTTTTATCTGGAATGGTATTCTATTTGTTTTATATTTAGGAATACCATTTTTACCTTTGATTCCTGTAATTGATGAGTTTAGATGAAAATATTTACTGACAGAATCCTCATATGTGTTTCCAAAAAATGTATTGCACTCATCACATTCATTTTTAGACAATAGAAGTTTATTTCCTAAAAATTCAGGAATTGCATGTGCTGCTTTTGAAAAAGAAGCTGATTTTTTATCTCGCCCACAAAAGCGACATGAGTATTCTCTTCCTGTCTGTATATAAATAGGCTTCCGGTTGGACAAATTTTCCTGCGTAATATTAAAATGGAATATTTCATCGTAATTTTGAGTATAGAAATTACACACAAAATTAAATAGCTTATCAGATGCTCTCACAATTACTTAATATATGTTTAGGCTTATTATGTCAATTGAAATTTGCAACTTCGCATAACTAGGGCCGACACGATACTCTCAAGACTTGCGCCATACTTGACCTACGGCAGATTGTCTTGCGACGCTTCTCGAGTCGGAAGAAGGCGCGCAGACGATAACGTCTCTGCGGACTTGCTTACTGGAAATTAGTTATGATTGCTAGTTCGACTCATTTTGATGATTTAAAAATTCCACCAGCAAATAGACCAGAAAATCTTCTGTTGCTTTCGATGTCCAAATCGTTGATTATCAGCAGGAGATAAATTTATGAAGAAAATTCCAAGTGTACATCCAGGATAGATTTTGAGTGAGGAATTTTTGATACCTATGAATATTCCTGAATTTAGATTAGCGAAAGAAACCAAACTTAATCCTACTCGCATAAGTGAAATCATTCATGGAGAAAATGGAATTTTTGCGGATACCGTTATTAGACTGTCAAAATTTTTTGGAAATACTGTCCATTTTTGGATGGGAATTCAGGATGAATTTGAGGTTAGAGAAGAAGAAGATAAAATTAAAGACGACTTAAAAGATATTCGAAATTATAAAGAATCAATTTCTGTTTAAACATTTCGCAACTTAGGATAATGACGGCTTAACGCTCTAACGGAATAACGTCTAGGGTTTCGCTACATCCCTCTCCTTTCACATGGAGCGTTCGCTTTTGACTTTTTTCTAAAACGAAATCTGGAGGAAGATTCTCTTGACAGTCTATCTATTGATTCCAGTATTTCAGGTTTTATGAACTTCCTCCGTTTTTTGTTCGTTGTGCGAGCAATGCAATTCTTAAGGGTATAGGTCCTGTCTAACGACAATTTCCAAAATATGAATCCTCAACCTTCAAAATCAAAAACAGCAAAGCTTCGGATTGAAGTCCTTTCTGGGAATAAAAAGGGTGTTCAGGTGACTGTCGAGAAGCTTGATTTTACTTTGGGAAGAAAAATTGAGAATGAAATCTCATTGGAAGGTGACGATCTAGTATCAGGAAAACACATTCGGTTTTATCATAAAACAGACGGCTGGTTTTTAGAGGACTTGCAATCGACGAATGGGACGATCAGTGATGGGAGAAAAGTGGTCCAGTCTCGGATAGCCATTGGTCAAATTATTGAGCTCGGCTTTGGAGGCCCAAGGCTCCGTTTAACGCCTTACAGTCCGGAACAAGAAAGGGCACTTGGTGGAAAGGGAACTGAATACATTGTCGCGATAGTTGCGTCAAATTTTGTTAAAAGAAATAAAGTATTTAGAATTCTACTTGGAATATTAGGCATAAGCATAATCGGCACTTTTAGCTGGGTATTTTTGCTAAATGATAGGGTATCTCTTGTGGAATCGAAAGTGAAAAAGCATGATATTGCGATCGCAAAGATAGAAGACGATATCAGAGGACTCTCGGCTGAACTCGAGAAACAGCGAAAGAATCAAACTGAAACCGTCCGTGCTTTGGCATTGCTCAAGTCACAATTTGGAGTGCTTGCTACAAGAGTTGCCTCAAATACGAAGGAAATTCAATCCATTACACAAAGATTAGATGAGCTTCCGAATAAAATCACTATATTTCAAAAGCGAGTGGAAGACTTTTCGAATTCTGTCCTTGCACTTAACAAGGCTATATCTAAGCGGGAAAGTGAAGTATTCTCAAATTCGGAAGAGGAAGTCAGAGAACTCTCCGAGAAAGTAATGGAAGATTTTCAGCTGTTGGAGACTGATGCATTGTCCTTGGGAATTGATGTCGACTATTTACGCCTAACTATAGAAAGAGCAAGCGAACCTGGAATAGAAACATCAGATATTCAGATTGTAGATACATTTAGAGCGGTTCATGTTTCCCTTCGAAAAACTGCAAGCCCAATTAAGACTTGTTTTACTATCTTAAAAAGTCTCGTTGATAATGAGATTGTTCTTACAGTTGCTCCTATTGTTAAGAAAATGGGAGTAACTGGCCCATTTTCATTCTTGATATAGAGGAAATTTCTATGGATGAAAAAACTAAAATCGCCGCTTCGCCTCGAGAATGTCCGAAGTGTAAATATTTGAATGAGTTAAAAGTAAAATTTTGTCAAAGTTGTGGAGAAGCTTTAATAAAACTTCCAAAGATACCTGCAACTAAACCAAAAGATGCAACTAGCATCATTGGTTCAAATTCTAAATCGAAGCCGATTAACAAAGAAACATCTTTAGTTGGCTCGTATAAGAAACCAAAACCTTACAAATTAATTATGCTAGATCATTCGAAGAAGATTGAAGAAGAATACCTATTAGAGGAGGGCAAAACAATTGGCCGCGAGGAGGTCGATATTATTCTCAACGACGCATCCGTTAGTAGAAAGCACTGCGAGATAACCATTGACGGTGAAAAAATTCGAATCGAGGATTTGAAGAGTAAAAATGGAGTTTTTGTAAGAATTCGCGAGACGAGTGAATTGCAACCCGGAGACGAAATACGTATTGGCAATAAGCTTTTTCGCGTGGAAGAGGTTTAACTCAAGTCGGCAACCACTACCGTAATATTGTCGCCACCGCCACTTTCGTTCGCGATCTCTAAAAGTTCCTTGGCACATTCTTCCATGTTTGATTTTTCTTTTAAAATCTGTCCGATTGACTCATCGGAAACCATACCATACAAACCGTCGCTACACAAAAGAAGCCTATCACGCTGTTTTACGGTAAATTCTGTATTCACAGGCGTTATTTGATCTTGTGGACCGATTGCCTGCGTCACTTGATTTTTATTCGGATGGACAAGGGCTTCCGCCCGAGTGATCAATCCACTTTCTAAAAGCTCCGCCACAAAGTTCTGATCCTTTGTAATTTGTTTAAGGACGTTGTCTCGGAAAAGATACAATCTGGAATCACCAATCTGGGCAACACATGCTTTCTCACCTTTGACCAAGCATGCGGTAACAACGGCCCCCATACCTTCATAAACTGGATTTTTTTCAATGACAACTCGCAGATAATCATTTGCATTGATGAGAGATTCTATGACATCTGCTTGCGGATTGATGATCTCAAGTCGCTGAAAAAAAAATTCCAGACGTGTAGCAATGGTCTCTGCGGCGATATCCCCAAAACCCATTCCACCCATGCCGTCAATGACGGTCATGTAAGCTCCGTTTGCTGTATCGAGATCTATTATATTCGTCGCCACAGGATTCGTCGTATCTATTAACAGGAAACGATCTTCATTGCTTGATCTAACTTTCCCTTGATCCGTGAGTGCGCATGCCCGAATTCTCATAAACTTCTTTACATATTCTACGAAAACTGGATTTTGAGGACAATCGAATATTGTTTTCCTGGAGATATTAGTTGATTCACTGCCCTCAATGTAATTTCAAAAATCCCGACACTGCTCGATTTTGCGGTGACTGCGGGTTTAACATTGCAAGCTATGACGAACTCCAAGACGCTGATTTAAATTTTCTCAATCTTGCGCTCAAGGGAAAGATAAAAATAGAGAAATTAATTGGCAGAGGAGGTATGGCGAGTGTTTATCTGGGAACTCAGCTAGGTCTGGATCGTCAAATCGTTGTCAAATTAATCAACCGGGAATACAGCCAAGACCAAGGAATGATTGCCCGCTTTCTAGAAGAAGCCAAAACAACGGCCAAATACAAACATCCACAAATTGTAGAAGTAATCGATGTAGGCATTCATGAGAATCGACCGTACTATATTATGGAATATCTTCCCAATGGTTCGCTTGAAGAAAAGTTAAGCGAATACAAAACAAAGAATCATCCATTCCCGCTTATGGAAGCTTTGAAGATTACGGCGAAAGTTCTAAGTGCACTTGATTTTTGTCACAAGAAAGGTTTAGGAGCTCACCGAGATATAAAACCAGAAAACATAATGTTTTCTGAGGATGATTTACCGAAGTTAGTTGATTTCGGCATCGCAAAGACCGGTGGAGAAAACAAAACGCAGACCGGTTATACGATCGGTACATCGAAATATATGAGTCCAGAGCAATGCGAGGGAAAGAAAGATATTGATGGTCGGTCTGATATCTACTCTGTCGGCATCATGTTATATGAACTTTTGGTGGGAGATGCTCCGTTTACTGGAAATTCTGCCGTTTCGGTCGCAAACAAACACATAAACGAAAAATTGCCAAAACTAAGCAGTATGATGAAGGCCAAATTTGGAGATTGGCATGAATTCAGAGAACATCAGGAAGAAATTTCACAAATTGAATTAATCATTGGAAGTGCTTGCGAAAAAGATCGAGATAGAAGGATTTCAATTGCTAAGGAAATGGAAGGCATGTTATCCGCTGTGATTAATGATGTGATCAGTTTTGATAAACGAAAACAAATATCTACAAACATCAGTGGGCAAGCTAAATTCGAGTCAGCGGAATACACCGATGAGATTGAGAATACTATATCTACGCAGATTGATAAAATAGAAAATGAAACGGAAACTGAGACAAAAAACGGAGTAAGGAAATTTAGGGTCAGACTACTATTTGCAGGTATTATATTGCTTCTTGCTGTCGGTGCTTTCGTTAGAAATCTAACCTACTTCCCTGAAAATATTATAATAGAATCAATACCTTCTGGAGCATCCGTTACAGATATGACGACATATACTGTAGTTGGCAAAACGCCATATCGCACCTCGAAATCTGAATTTGGAACTTACGATTATCTACTAAAATTAGAGGGCTATTAGCCAATGGAGATTTCTTTACGTATGTATGATCTTGAAGATCCTAGTATTGCAAGCGTCAGATTAAAAAGAAAGAGAGATCCTGTAAAAGATAAAAAAAGATAAAAGAAGACCCCTAAAGGAATCTAAAAAATATGAGGAATGATCTTAACTTGAAACCCCGAATTAGAGCGCAAAAATGGCAATGCTTTTAGGAGGGTTATAGGTGGTTTAACTATTCGATTTATAAACTAGATTCATGCAAAGGTAAACGGAAAAGTAAGCATCTTCACATGTATTTGATTGAGATCGCTCTTTGAATTCATACTATTATTTATATTCCTATCCAAAATGCTAGATCGAGATTGAATGCATTAATTGAATGCTTTGACTCGTTCCTTCATCCGCTTCCCTCAAAAGTTTAGAGTCGAGAGCTTTGCCTTATTGTGTCCTTATCATCTGCACAATTCTAATTTCTAGAATATGTCATCCAACTTGATTATTAGTCCCGCAAGCTTCATCGCATAGATTCGTTAGGATTTCATTGCGAAATGGTATTACCATTGTAGTCTTCATTCCGAAAATCACTTGCTTGTAATCCGTTTGCCAAACATTTTTCGCTTATGCCTTCGATCACCTGCCCTCAATGCAATACCGAAAATCCCGACACAGCCCGATTTTGCGGTAACTGCGGAACGAATTTAGCAGACTTTTCAAATGATGATAAAGACTTGGAGTTATTGCAAACAGCACTCAGTCCTAAATTTCGGATCGATGCAAAGGTAGGCCAAGGGGGAATGGCCGCAGTTTATCTCGGAGAACAAACGACCCTTTCACGACCTATCACGGTAAAATTATTAAATGTGGAGATGAGTAAGGATAATGGTATACGAGAGAGATTTGTTCAAGAGGCAAAGACATCGGCAAATCTCAAACATCCAAACATCGTCGATATCATAGACGTAGGACAAGCGGAAGGTCGTCCTTATTTGATCATGGAATACGGCTCTGGCGGGAGTTTGCAAGAACTCCTAACAAAGATGAAAAGCGAAACGGGAGAGGGAATTCCTCTCAAGGAAGCCGTAAAATTCACGATCCATATCCTTAGGGCCTTGGATGCAGCTCATAAAAAAGGAATCGTACATCGGGACATCAAACCAGAGAATATCCTCCTTCGTGACAATGGGGATTGTTTCATCGTTGATTTTGGAATTGCAAAGGTAAAGGGTGCTTCGCAAAAAACCCAGACAGGACTCACAATAGGAACCGTTGCCTATATGAGCCCCGAACAATGTGAAGGTGCCATTGACCTAGATGGTCGAAGTGATATCTATTCAGTTGGGATCTTATTGTATGAGCTTATTACTGGTGACAAACCGTTTGTAGGTGACAATCCGATCTCGGTGATAAGGAAGCATTTGGATGAGCCAATTCCAAGTTTATCAAAATTTTTGAAAACAAAAGTAGGTCAAGCCGCAATCATTGACTCCAAGCAACTTGGGCCCTTAGATCAGGTCATAAAGAAGGCATGTGAGAAGAAGAAAGATAGGCGTTATGCGAGTGCCAGTGAGATGGCGGCTGCGATTGAGGAAGACGTTAGACTCAAAGAAGTTGTGATCCAAGGAGTGGATACCAACAAGAAAAGGATAGCCACACTTTTACTCGGTATCATACTCATCATTGGAATCGGATACGGAATAAACAGAGCATACAGGGGTGATGATCAAGGCCCACAATCAGCTATTGGTCTCTCGTGGAGTGCCTACCAAGGAAGAATGGGATGGGAAGAAGCCACCGTAAAATGTGCCAATATGGGCTGGCGTCTGCCTACGAAGAATGAGCTAATCAGCCTATTCAAAAGTGGCGCAAGTTGGCGCAATGCAGGGTGTTTTGATGATTCAGAATTGCAGTGGTGCTATTACTGGTCGTCAACGAAGGAAAAGTATTACTCGCATCTGACTGACCGTATGTTTTCTCGATTTTATAGTGTCGGCATGGTTGGAGGTGCCGTCATTGACACCATTGATGCGGACATTGCTCATGATGTACGTTGTGTGCGATGATTAGGTTTCACCTTGTTCATTTCTCCATAAAGTAAAAATTGTAAAAAAAATTAGAGGAACACTCTATTGTGACGTTAGGTATTTCACTTCGGATTCTATAATTTATGGGTCACACCAAACATGATTGACCATTTTTTCAACGCAAAAGAGGCAGATTGAGATAAGATTGCGAAATATGAAAAGCATTCAATTAAAAATATTAATGCCGAATAGTGATTTGAATTTGTTATGCGGAAGTGTACTGAAAGTTTATGTTAAACATTAAAAGATATTTTTTTTGTGATGAAGTCTCAAGAGGAAATTTCGGAAAAGTAAATTTTATCGGTTATTTTCCAAATTCTCAAATTATAAATGTCAATAATATTCCTTATGTTCTCACAACAAACTTAGTCTTAGAGGGTATATTCATCGCACACATTTTAGGTGGTCTGGAAATTCAAGCTCATGTCTTACAGGCGAATCAGAGTGTTTTTGCCTCGACAATTACTTTAACAGAAAGCATTCCTAAAGGAACTAGCTTTATTCTTTCTTTTCCAATCATGGTAAATGTCATAAATTATGGCAGTATAGATGTTAAAATCCGCGCCTTAGATTTCGAACTATATTCATTCAATTTTACAATAGAAAATGGTCTTTCGCCTAATTATTTTGTGGGGAAATTATTACCTACTTTTGGATCAATACAACCTTTAAAAGGGAACAACTTTTCGATCGATAATTTACTTGAAAGCGCGACTACCGATCTTCTTATCATTGATGGATACTTAGATCCAGATTTTCTGATAAAAACTCTTTCTAAGAGTAAGCATAAGCCATCCATAAGAATTCTTACCTATCATAAGTTATCTTCTAAGTATAAAAATCGAATGTCCGAGATAATTCAAATAAATGCATCTACGGTTGTAAAATTTTCGGATAATTATCATGATAGATTTTGTCTAATAAACAACACTGAATTATACATTTTTGGTCATTCTTTGAAGGATTTAAACAAAAATAAAACTTCTTTTTATTTAAAGGTGATAAACCAACTAGAAGCTGAAAAGGTTGTTGCGGATTTTGAATCTATTTGGAGAAACTTGCCCCTGTAAGAAGTGCCACATTGCATAAAGGAAGAATGCTTGCTTCGTTCGAGACTTCGCCTTAGTTAACGCAACTGTAAGACTCATCTAATATAACGTAATAGAGCTGATTCACGTTATGCGGAAAAAATGGAAACTTCAAGACTTTAAAGTAAACAATATTGTTTGGTAGTGTTATCGGGATCCATTATAATTGCGCATGAGAAGCTCTTTTCGCAACCAAGGGATTGATAAGATTTGGAAAAGAGATTTTGCAAAGAAAATTTATAACCAAATTCAGTCTATCGCTTACCAGAAATTGGTTATACTTGCAAGATCGACTGATTTGGATGATTTAAAAATTCCGCAAGAAAGTGGATTTGAAAAACATCGAATGCTTACGATATTGAAATCGTTGTTTATCACTTGGAGATAAATTTATGAAGAAAATTCCAAATGTCCATACAGGTATTCTCTCTAGTCTGCATTGCTTGTTGAAACTCAAGATCAAGAGTCCTAACAAACACTTGGTCTGATTCAAATTTCAAGCATGACTAAATTACGATCAGATCAGAAAAAAGTCCGATCATGAAAAGCAAATCTTTGAAAGTATTTTTAGTGGAACTTTGCTTCGGATAGAAGAAAATGCCCTTTCTGTCTGGACCAAGACAGTTCGGAAAAACAACCTTCGCGAAGATGCTTTTATACGAACATGGAAATAGCAATCCGGTGGATTGAATCTCTAATAGAGTTATAATACGTATTTGAAATCAAACCAGACTATACGAAAATCAATTGCGCATTAAATAAAGAGGGGAAAAATTATCTCTCGGATTATTCAGAAGTTGCGGAAGCAGGCCCAAGATTCGAAAATGCGATCGCATTTCACCTCCAAAAAATTTGTCGTTATTGGACGGACGGTGGTTAGGGTGATTTTCAGCTTCTTTATTTAAGAACAAAGGAAAAAGAAGAAATTGATTTTTTAATAACAAAGGATCAACTACAAATTCTTGCCGTTGAGGCGAAAGAATCCGATAAATCGCCATCTGCCAACTGGTCTCGGTTTAGGCGATATCTTACGGGCGCTATGCTAATGCAAGTTGTCAATAAGCCAAACATTTGGGAATGGAAAGAATTGAAAAGCAATCGATTGTTAGTAGCATCCGCTACAGATTTTATAAATTATGGAATTTTACGCGCTGTAGATATCCAGTAAATTATGTATGAAAAACATCTATTGAAATAGGTTTACGAGCCATTACTGTCAAACAATCCTTCGACGCTATGGATGAGAAATGGAGAATTTAGGTTTGCTAAATCCATTTGTCTCGTTGTGAAATGAAAGTTTTTACTTCAATGCTTTGCGATTGGAAGAGTGAAAGACACATTTGTCAATATTTTGCTAGTATCTAAGTGAGAGGCAATATTGTATGCTTCGGCAGATCCGTTGTGTCTTCTTATGATTTTGTCAACTAACGTAAGGCCGAGTCCATAATCCATCGTAGGCAAAAACTCGTGTACGAGTTTTGTTAGTCGAACCATTGGCTCAAAAACCATACTCGAGCATTCCTTTGGGATCCCAAATTTATAATCTGAGTTTATGAGTGGTTCATTTAAAAAAGAAACTTTACACTTATGCCCATCCATTTCGCAGATTATATAGACTTTTGTTTTTGGTTCCGAAAACTTAATGGCATTTATGATGAGCTCTTGGATCATCATTTTAAGATAATTGATCTCTCCATGAAAAAGAATGTCTTCATATTTTGGTTTCGTTTTAAATAAATCGTAGGAAAGAAATTTTGAATCTGAATACGGTGTATACTCTTTCAAGATATCTTCTATAAATTTATGAATGTTCATCAAACTGATGGTTGATGGTATGAACTTGGCTTTAACAATATCATCAAAAATCTCCAACGTATCAATCATTCTTTTTCCGGACTCCATATTGGAAATCAAGAGATCGATCAATGCACTCGGAACCGAACAGGTTTTCCCATCTTCCAAGGGTTTTGCCTTTCTTTGAATCAATTGGATTGTTGGAATCAAACTACCAAAACCGGTTCCCTGTGAGAAGCTATGACGCAAACCTTCCAACATGGAATCATCTGATTTTTCGTCATCTTTCCTCATCGTTTCAAATTTCCAACGATTCCAATCCAATTGCGCTTGATTGCGCTCGTTTTTTTCCCTTTCCATTTCATCTTTGATGTGCTTGATTTTCGCAGTTTCGATGGACTTGTTGATTCGAAGATTCAATTCATCTGGAACCAAGGGCTTTGCAATATAGTCGATGACGCCTTTATGAAGAATGGGGATGATTTCTTTGATGTCTGTGACAGAAGAATGAATGATGATGATCGGAGGCTGTGCGAGACCAATGAGATGATCAATCAACTCTTCACCACTCATGACTGGCATGCTCAAATCTGTAATGACTAAGGGAATGTTCGTTTCCCTTTGAAAAACTTCTAACGCTTGCTTTCCATTTTCAGCATCTAGGACTTGAAATTCTGATTTTTCTAGAACTCTTCGTATCAAATCTCTGGATAATTTGTCATCATCGACTACTAAAGCAAGCTTTCTCATTCTGATTGGTGATGTTACTTTGCGCTTAGTTACCGCCTCAATGCAACTAGATTTTTTAGACGATAAAGGAAGAGAATATGCTTAAAAAAAAGGCAAAAGCGGATTATTTTCAATATTCAATAAAAATTGAGCTATTGTTTGGTTTTTATTTCCAAAGAGATTCGATAATCTAGGTAAGAGGCATTTTTTTTGGTTTCGCATTGAAAAAATGTCAATTTAAATTCGTATGAGAATCTAAGGAATTCGGAATTGAGGGAATAAAATATGAAGAAGATACTTGCAGTTGATGATGCACCTACGGTTTTAAAAATCGTTGAGTTCACATTAACAGATGAGGGCTATGAAGTAAAGACGGCCGAAAATGCAGAAATAGCAAAGAAAATGATCGAAGCGGAAGTTTTTGACATTGGGATCTTTGACGTCAATATGCCAGGCCAGAACGGGATCGATCTAACGCGCGATGTAAAAGCAATGCCTAACGGCAAAAATATGAAGATTATCATGGTCACGACCGAATCGGGTGAGGACTTAAAGACCGCGGGACAAAAAGCAGGAGCGGTAGGATGGCTTGTGAAACCTTTCGAAAGTGAAGACTTGATTGAACTTGTTGGACTTTTATAAATAAATTTCCGTTCAATTCCAGATTGAATGTTGTTTTCAATCTAAGATTTTTTTCGTCACAAGGACAGAATCGTTTGGATTGTGTCGAAGATAAAGGAAGGACTTGACTCTAGATTTACGAAAACTTTGCAAGATATCTTTGATTGTTTGAGAGACATAAATGAACTTAACTAACCTGATTAAAAACTCGAATTTAAAAATGAAACTCATCGCGAGTTTTGTCGGAATTAGCTCCCTTGTTATTCTTAGTATTGGGACACTGAGCTTCTTTAGCGGTAAAAATGCGGTAGAATCGCTTGCCATGCGACAACTAACGATGGCGAGAGATATGAGAAAAGAATTTTTAGTCACATATTATACTGATTTAAAAAACTCATTTATAACGCTCAGTGATGATGCCATACTTACAAGTGCAGCCAAAGAATTTATCTCCGCTTATAAAGTTTATTCGAAGGAAGCTGGCAGTAATATTGAAGAATTAAAGAATGCCAATCGAAGATTAGAATCTGATTTAGTTAGCAAAGTAAACGAAACTTCCAAGGAAAATTACCCTTCTGGAATCTTTTCAACTGACAATCCAAATGGAAATCTACTAAAACATTCTTATATCACCTCGAACCCCTTTAAACAAGGTGAAAAACATAAGCTAGACTTTGCAAATGATGGATCGACTTATTCCAAAGTCCACGCCAAATATCACCCACATTTTAGAACTTACTTAGAACGATACAGATACTACGATATTTTTATTTTGGATAATGACGGAGAACTCGTTTACACTGTTTTTAAAGAATTAGACCTGGGAACCAATTTGATCACTGGAGGATTGCGAGACTCAAACATCGGCGAATTGTACAGTCGACTCCGAAATACCAGTGATCGAAATAATTTACTCTTTTCCTTATTCGATTTTTATGCTCCTTCTTACGGTGCTCCCGCTCAATTCATAGGACTTCCTATTATGGATGGGAAAACAAAATTGGGTGTTCTCATGATTCAGATTCCCATCGATGAAATAAACAAAACCATGACCGGTGATAAAAGGTGGAAGGAGCTTGGATTAGGGAACTCAGGCGAAGTTTATGTAGTGGGACGAGATTTTAAGATGCGCAGTGACGCAAGAGAGATAGTCGAAAACCAGAAACAATTCATTGAAAATATAAAAGAGAGTGGAATCGATTCTAAATTAATTCAAAAAATGGATTCTTTGAAATCATCGATACTCATGTTAGAAGTGAAATCGGAGTCAGTTAAAGAGGCGTTAAACGGACAGACAGGATCTTGGATTATAAAAGACTACCGCAATGTTGATGTGTTGAGTGCTTATTCCTATGTGGAAACACCAACGGGGAAATGGGCGATTGTTGCAGAAATTGATTTAGCTGAAGCAACAGCAGAAGCAAGAACTCTTTTGAACCGAACTCTTGTATTTGGATTGTTCACTCTGGTTTTGGTTGTGTTTTTTGCGATATATATATCAGGTGTGTTGAATGCACCTATCAAAAGATTGGTTGCCATGGCTGGTAAGGTAGCCCTCGACGTAAAAGATGGAAAGTTGGATTCCAGAATGACTCAAGATGGTTTGAGTATTGATTTTATAGAAATCCCACCTGGAATTAACAACATACTTCAGTCAATTTTGGCTCCCATAGAAGAATCTTCTAAAGTGTTAGCGGAAATGTCCAATGGCAATCTAACAACATATGTTACCGGAGATTATAAAGGTGATCATGCGGAGATTAAAAATGCACTCAATCGAAGTTTAGATTCTTTTAACGAGATATTGGGTAGCCTAACAATAGCCGTTGATGAAATGCAAAATGGTGCAGGTCAAATTTCTGATGCGAGTCAGTCCCTCTCTCAAGGAACTTCCGAACAATCAGCATCCGTTGAAGAAATTTCTGCTGCTGTAACGGAACTTAGCTCACAAACTAAGCTTGCAACAGCAAATACCAAGAAGGCGAACATTCTATCTTTTGAAACTTTGGAACGATCCAAGAAAGGTTCTGAAATGATGAAAGAACTTATGGAGTCTATGATTCAAATCAAAGCGGCTTCTGGGAATATTTCTAAAATCATAAAGGCCATTGATGAAATCGCATTCCAAACGAATCTTCTATCCTTGAACGCGGCTGTGGAAGCCGCTCGTGCTGGAAAACATGGAAAGGGATTTGCAGTGGTTGCCGCTGAGGTAAAAAGTCTTTCGGATCGAAGTGCCAAGGCCGCCAAAGAGACAGCAGACCTGATCTTAGAATCAGTAAATAAGGCAAATGCAGGAGCAGAAATCGCCGAAAAAACAGTCTCAGCGCTCTCCGAGATTAGCCGAAGTGTCGAAGAAGTAGCGAATCTAATGAAAGAAGTTACTACAGCATCTGAAGAACAATCAATTGCACTTTCCGAAGTAGAAAAAAGTATCCAACAGATTGAAGAAGTAACCCAAAACAATGCGGCAAATTCAGAAGAAACAGCTGCCGCATCTACAGAGTTAGCAGGTCAAGCAGATAGCATAGGGGAAATGGTTGGAAAATTTAGAGTCAAAACAGATGTAATAAGGAAGAATTCAACAAACAGAAGATCTTTAACATTTCTAAAAGCAGAACCTGCAGAGTCAAAACCACAAAGAGAAGTTCAGAAAGAGCCGCCAAAAAAGGCAAAGGCTAAACCAGAAATCTCATTAGAAGATGATGACTTTGGACAATTTTGAGGATTTATGAGCCTGGAAAAACTCAAATCAAAGAATGACTTAGATGATGATGATGATTTTTATGATGAGGAAGAAGAAGATTCGCTCTTAGATAATTATTTAATTTTTAAGTGCGATGAGAAAGACTATGCTTTGGAAATTCGTTTTGTAACGGAAATTGTCGCCCTACAAGAAATTACAGAAATTCCGGATCTTCCCCCATATCTCAAAGGGATCATCAATTTAAGAGGCAAGGTTTTGCCTGTGTTAGATGTGAGAAGTCGATTCAATATGGTGGAAACTGAATATACGGAAAGGACGTGTTTGGTTATAGCCGCAAAAGAAAATTCAATGATTGGCCTCATAGTGGATGCGGTTACAGAAGTAGTCAAAATCCCTATTTCTGAAATAGAACCTCCTCCAAAAATGAACGATAAAACAAGCAGTCGTTTTGTGACAGGTATTGGAAAAGCACAAGAAGGTGTTAAAATCATATTGAATTTGCATAATTTAATTTATGAAGAAGAAGTTAAGCGAGTAGATGCTCATATAAAAGAGATGACAACAGAATCGACGGAAACTCCGTAAACGTCTTTCAATAGGTAAATCATAATGGATGAGTTTTTAAGAGACTTTTTAAAAGATACAAGAGAAGATTTGAATAAGATTGAATCAAATCTTGTAAATCTAGAAAAGAAAATCTCTGACAAGGAAGAAATTGATTTTGACGTCGTTAATACAATTTTCAGGCATTTTCATAGTATAAAAGGCTCATCCGGTTTTTTTCATTTAAGCGAACTGGTTCGCGTTGCACACCAAGCAGAAAACATATTAGATTCCTACAGAAAAAAGACTCTCGCTATTAAAGCAGAATCATTGGATGTAATTTTTAAAGTACGAGATTTTATTGGAGAAATCGTAGAAAGAATTGAAGAAACTGGAAGTGATAAAGGTCTTGAAGAAACTGCGGATGCATTGATCGAAGAATTAAAAAACATAGAAAAAAACCAAAACGCCAATGATCAAGTAGCAGAAGAAAAACCCAAACAAAAGAAATTTGGGCTATTCATCGAAGAAGTTATTGAAGAAAAACCAGCAAAAGCAAAAAAGTTCGGATTGTTTGTTGATGGCGATACGAAAGAAGAGCCCATCGCAAAAGCCAAAAAATTTGGATTATTTGTTCCTGAATCTGATGAACTTCCTCAAACGAAGGAAATAGAACCTCCGCCAAACGAGCCTATCTCAAATAATTCCGAAACTCAGTCAAAACCAATTTTTGCACCAAGACGTCCGACTCCAGTTTCCGATGCTAAACCCGTATCAGGAAATTTAATTAAGGATGTTCGGGTAACAACGGATAAGCTGGATTCTCTTTTAGATTTACTTGGCGAGCTTGTGATTGTTGAGGCTATGGTATCGCGTCAAACAAATGACGGGATGTTAAACATTGAAATGTTACGTAAGGCCGCCTTTCAACTTGGGAAGGTAACACGCAATCTGCAAGAAGTTGGTCTTGCAATGCGAATGGTTCCTGTATCTGGACTTTTTCAAAAAATGACAAGGCTAGTTCGAGATCTTTCAAAACAATCCAATAAGTTGGTCAATTTTAAGGTGATCGGAGAAGAAACTGAAATAGATAAGACCATAGTAGAACAGTTAAGTGATCCTCTTGTCCATATGATACGCAATTCTTTGGATCACGGTATGGAAACCAAAGAGGAAAGAGCCAATACAAATAAACCTCTAACAGGAAATATTTCCTTAGAAGCAAAACATAAAGGAAACGAGATTTGGATCATTATCAAAGATGATGGTAGAGGTTTGAATCGAGAGAAGATTCTCAAAAAAGCCAAAGAACAGAATATAATAAAGTCAAATGGATCCGAGCTTTCTGATGAGGAAGTTTGGAATCTAATTTTCGAGCCAGGTTTTTCAACAGCTGAAAAGATCACTGATCTTTCTGGCAGAGGCGTTGGAATGGATGTGGTTAGAAAAAATATTCTCCAAATCAAGGGGAAAATCGACATAAAATCAACGTTTGGTGAAGGAACGTCTATTTATCTAAGGATTCCACTTACATTGGCTATCATTGATGCCATTGTGGTTAAGTATTCTGGAAGATATTATGTTTTACCTACAGACAGTATTGATCGATTTGTTGATTTAACCATTCATAAAGTGTCTGAAATTTATGATAACCAAGAGCTGATTCGAATCGGAGAGCAGTTAATTTCAATTGTAAATTTGAATCATATGTTCAAATACAACAAAGTCAAAGAGATCCAAGATGAAAAGACGGCGGTTGTGATTGGAAAGAATAGGGAATACGTCGCCATACGTTTGGATGAAATTATTGGCCCACAGCAAGTCGTAGTAAAGTCTTTGGATGATACAATGGAACATATAGAAGGCATCTCAGGTAGTGCTATTTTGGGTGATGGACAAGTTGGATTGATTCTTGATCCAGAATTCATCATTAGAAAGTATGTTACCTCAAAAATAGATTCACTTGCAGAAGTAAAACAATCATGATCGGATTAGACGATGTTTTATATTCAAAATTCTCAGCGTTGATTAAAGAAAAGGTTGGCATTGAATACGGTCCCGATCAGAAAAATCTATTAAACAATCGTTTGATGGCGTTACTTCTCGCCAATAAGATTGAAAATTTTCATGAATATTTTGAATTGATTAGTAATGATGAGAAGGGCAACTACCTCACAGAATTCATTGCCAAAATTACCACAAATCATACATATTTTTATCGAGAAAAAAGTCATTTCGAATTTTTAGAATCGCGTATCTTCCGGGAACACGAAGAGGACATTTCACAACGGAACAAAAAAGAATTGCGTTATTGGGTTGCGGCAAGTTCGACAGGTGAAGAGCCTTACATGCTCGCAATGATGCTAAAGAATCATTTTGTTGATCGTAATATAATACCTGTTAAAGTTCTCGCGACTGATATATCCAGAAAAGTGGTTGAAAAGGCAACGGAAGGTAAATATAAGAGATCAGAAGTAGATAAGTTACCCGAGTATTATGTTCAATCCTTTTTTAATACGGTTGAATCTAAGTTTTTTGAAGTAAAACCAGAGGTAAAGGACCTCGTTACCTTTCGGGTACTCAATTTAGTTCGAGAATCCTTTCCATTTCAAGGTAAGTTTGATGTAATATTTATTCGCAATGTAATGATTTATTTTGATGAAGAAACTCGTAGAAAGCTAATTTCTCAACTTTATGATTTGTTGAATGATAATGGATATTTATTTATTGGTCAGACAGAGTCGATTCATTTTAAGATAAACAAATTCAATCAAGTTTTTCCATCTGTTTTTAAAAAAGATATTTAAATGACTAAAAAGATCCGAGTTTTAATCGTTGATGATCAATCAGTTGTTAGATCAATTTTAGCAAAGGGCCTCTCTGAATTCCCGGAGATCGAAGTTATTGGGAAGGCGGCTGATGCTTGGGAAGCAAGAGATTTGATCGTAGAACATGAACCTGATGTAGTTACTCTCGATGTTGAAATGCCGAAGATGAATGGCTTACAGTTTTTAAAAAAGCTAATGCCACAGTATCCTTTGCCAATCATAATGGTGAGTTCCCTTACTCAAGAAGGCCAAAGTACAACGATTGAGGCGTTAGAGTCGGGAGCTGTGGATTTCGTGGCAAAACCCGATGGAACGGATGGCAGTATGCCTAAGATGATTTCTGATCTTTATGAAAAGATTATGATTGCATCTAGAGTAGATGTTAGCGGATGGAAGGTTGAGAAAAGTGCCCCGAAAGTTAAAAAGCCTACGGTTAAAAAGCTAAATCTAGTTTCAAGAAATCACATATCTCTGATTGCAATTGGAGCCTCGACTGGAGGAACTACTGCCATAATAGAAATTATATCTTCGCTTCCGCCGAATATGCCTGGCATTGTCATCGTCCAGCATATGCCAGAGGGATTTACTCGGACGTTTGCGAATCGACTGAATACATTATCCGAATTAGAAGTAAAGGAAGCCGAGGATTTTGAAGAAATCAAACCAGGCAAAGTTTTAATCGCACCTGGAGACAGACATCTGCTCGTAGAAAAGTCAACGACTGGGCATAGAGTTCGTTTGTCAAATGCGGAGAAGGTTACTGGTCACCGACCTTCCGTTGATGCTATGTTTTCATCAATTGCAGAACTCAGTGTGGCACGGGAAACTCTTGGCATCATTCTTACGGGCATGGGCAAAGATGGAGCAGTAGGACTTCGTAAAATGAGGGACCGAGGTTCAAGAACCTTAGGACAGGATGAGGTTAGCTGCGTTGTCTATGGTATGCCGAGAGAGGCTTATTTAATTGGTGCGGTAGAAAAACAAGTGGCTCTGAGTCAGATTCCAGAAGCGATTATCAACATATTAAAATAATACATTTCATATAACAAGCAGATTCTGAAATTTATGGCAGAACCTCTGTCCAATTTGACATGTCTTTAGATTTAAAATATTTGACAGCAAAGTTAGACGATGTGTTCCCCTGAATACGAATGAAGAAGTTCCCTTGGAAGATCACTGGGATACTCAAATCAATATTTCTCACAATTTCCGAATTGGGAATGGAAATTGTGCCGAGCTTTGTCCATAGAGTCTGGAGTCAAATGCCTGCGAGACGAAAACCAATTCGTTTGCGGGTGATCGTCAAGACCCGAAAAAACTATGGTGTTTCATTTTTAGTTAAATATAAATCTTTCCATTCCACGATGATAAAACCGAACGGAAGGTTTGATAAAAGGAATAAACCCAAAAATTTTTTCCAAGACCAGTCCGATTTATCTTTTTCTTGAAATAATAAAACAAGATATAGAATAAACAACAAACCATGGATCATGCCTACATACCTTACCAATATAGGTTGTCCAAATGCATATTTGAGGGGCATAGCAATAAACAGCAGAACAAGGAAGGAAACTCCTTCGAGAATGCCAAGAAGTCTTACACGTGAAAGAGAAGGTGTCATAACACAAGAAACAAGTGGTACTTTTTGCGATCAAGTTCAAATTTTTCCGCGTCTGAATCTTGGCAAGTAAATGAAATCAAACCATTAGGAGTAGTGGCAGAGTCTTGAAATTAAAAGTTTATGTTCACGAAAGATGTAATGGAAACAATTCTTGAACCAGGGATTACTCAGGGATTAGTTGAACCTGACTCTTTTACTTCAGAAATAATGATTGTTATACGTGAATGATTCATTGAAACTAAAGATCATTTTTTGCATCCCTATTTGCTGAGTCCGTCTCTATATATGGTGACTGCGCAGCTGAAATCGAGAGCGATTGTAAATCTGTCAAAAAGACGCGTGCCCGCATCATGCAATGTTTGCTTGAAAAAGGGAAGAATATCTCCACCAAGTCTCTATGGAAGAACGAGTCCAAACTTAGAGAAAAATGTGCGGAAGCAATGAACGAGATATAAATGTTAGGTTCAAAACTGATTAAATCTGACCGTTTCATTAGTGTTTAGTGTCAGCTACCTCTTTTACTCCAGTCGCATCCAAAGGCCCCCAATGACCTGGATAAAAAACTACATAACCTTCATTTACGTAAGCAAGTAAATCGTTATGTGCTAATTCAAAATCGTCCATATAAAAGTGTTCTGTTGCTTGGTTCTTATTGCCAAGGGAACCACGAATCAAATCTCCAACAAATGCCTCTTTTGTGTCAAGTAACATAATTAAGGATCCTGGTGTGTGGCTTTTTGAAGGTACTACTTTTCCCTCAATACCATACTTTTCCAAAGACATGGTTTTGCTAATGTATAGATCAGCCGTATACGCAGAAAAATTTGGATTCAAAAACCATTTTAGTATATGAGCAAACAATCCCTTTGCATTCAATACTTCAGGATTGTGACCGGATTCATGCATAGCCTTGTCACCAAGTCCTGCAAGTATAGGAATCGAAAACTTTGATTGTAAGTATTTTGAATTCCCACCATGATCAGCGTGACCATGTGTGATGATATTTACCAAAATATTTTCAGGATTGACCCCAACGGCTTTTAATCTAGGAATTAAATCTTTTTCGTCCGAAGAGTCACCGTTGTCGATGAGAATCCATTTATCTTGTATCTTGGAAGGAATCAAATAGAGGTTAGCGATGCCAGTGTCAATTGTGATCACTTTAGAATCTTTTAATATGGTCTTCGCATTCGAATCCAATGATTTGCAGTAAAATTGCAGAATAAGAATGATAAAAACAATTTTCTTCATAAAATATTTACTCTGTTCAATCTGATCGAGAATGGAGAATCAATCTAATTGTCATCCCGGATTTTTTTCAATTCATTTCCAAATGCTTCTGGCTCTTCATAATTTGGTGCATGGGCTGAATTCTCAAACCAAACATACTTTTTTTTGGGAGCAGAAAGTAGATTAAAATATTTTTCTGAAAGTTCCCACGGTGTGTTGTAGTCATATCTTCCGATTAAAAAATAAACAGGTATTTTAAAGGTTTTTGCTTGGTTTGGTAAATCGATTCCATCGACATGTGGCCAAACTTTGATTAGAGATGTTGCCATTCCTGCAAAAAATCTTAGATTATCTAATAAAGAATACTCCGGTGAAGAGAACATCATTTTTCCTAAGTGTTGGTACATACCATTTTTCAGTTCGCCATGATACATACCACCTCCATAATATCCGAGCCATTCCCGTTCTTTTCCTAAGTCTTGTAAACTGTTATATGGAGGCTCCCCTATCTGGGTTAATTCATTTATCGCGATATCATTTTTATCTTTTTGCGCTTCCTGAAGTGTGAAACGATACGATACACTTTCATTTTCGCGAGCATTTACAAATTGCCCGATACCTATATAGGCGATGTAGTCTTGGGGGTAGCGGTTAACGGCGAGTAAAGATATGATCGAACCCCATGAATGACCAGCTAAAAATATTTTTTCTTTATTCAGAGATTTTTTTAAATATTGTGTAAGGTCATGAATGTCCTTGATGAAGGTATCAATTTCCAAGGTTCCAGATGATGAGAGAAAATGAAAAGACTTTCCTGCATTTCTTTGATCCCATCTAACGACGACAAAATATTTTTCCGTGATGAAATCATGGTATCTGGCCATCGATAGATCAGGAGACCCTGGACCTCCATGAACCATCAGTATCACTGGATTTCTCTTGTCTTGCCCACGAATTGAGATCCATTGTTTGTCACCATTGATGTCCAGCTCTTCCAAAGTTTGGATTCCGTTTGTTGATGTTATATCTGTTTTTGATTTTAATTCATTTTGAAGGTTGTGTTTATTGATTGAAACGAATCCCAAAATGGAAATAACAATCAGAAGAATAAGAATCATTTCGAATTTTAAATATTTCATTGGTTTTACTCTGCTTGCCTAGCCAATTGGATTTTGTTATTTGGCACAGCCTTTTTTACATGTTTCAAATTGATTCGATGGTCATTTAACGCATCTGATCAGATATTGATTGTTCGGATTACTTTTCCCAAAGACACCGTTCTCTGCATTGAAAGTGTAATACAATTCTTGTGCAAATTGATTCGATGCCAAAGCAGAATCGAGTTTATAGTAAACGCCATCAGCGATTCGCGTCGAAGTCCAATATAAATTTGTCGGAATGCCCCATTTGCGAGTTAACCCGCTTTCATATGCAAATTTCATTTCCAAGTCTGTAGGAAGTCGGTAACCAATGGAATTACATTTTTTATCTGCACTTTCAAAATTTTTCGCTTCAAACTGATCTGACCAATTTAAGATCTGTAGATCAAAAAAGTATTCATCATTCGATCCGGACAACCATAGGAGAGGAATTCCAAGACCTAACGGAGAAAGAATGATAGTCATCCAATTTACTTTCCGATCAAGTTCTACTTTTTTGAGGATGACATCGTCTTTTTTGAAAATGATTACGTGTTTTTCGGCAATGAAATTACTCAGTTCAATCGAAACAGGCGTTAGACCTTTGGATTTGCCCTGATGGATTGTTTCCACACTACTAGGAGATGTAGAAATCTTTGAAGTAGTACTGCACGACATAAAAAAAACGAAAATAATGAGCATAAAAGACGCAAGCTGATTCATACAATTTCCCTCTATTTTCATTCAAAGGCATTGGATATGAAATACAAGACAATTCAAAAAATTAGCTTAATTTATTGGATTTCAGAATGTACACTTTCTCAGGGGTATCATGAAATGACCAAAGTTTTGCGCAGAATAAAACACGCCTTAGTCATTGAACTGAGCCTGATCCTAGTAGTGTTACTGAAAGGATTTTGAAATTAATTCTTGCAAACCTATAAAATAAACCACTTTTTATCAATGAGTTTAGGATTTCCCTTTTGAAAAAGAAAAAATACATTATCTGTCTCGATGATGAAATGCCTATTCTCTGGAATTTGAAGGAACAGCTACGCAAAAGCTTTGGACATTCGATTTCTATAGAAACTTTCGAAAATGGCAAAGATGCATTATTACTCATAGAAGAAATCAACCAGGAGAAAGCTGAGCTTCCTGTCGTCATCTGCGATCAAGTTATGCCAGGTTTAAACGGAGATGAGTTTTTAATTGCACTTCACAAGACAAATCCAAAAACCAAAAAAATTATGCTCACAGGACAGGCATCTGCTGAAGCAGTAGGAAGAGTAGTAAATGAATGTGGGTTATATCGCTTTCTTCCGAAACCTTGGGATGCGTCTGACCTTGAACTTACGATAAAAGGAGCGATTGAATCATTTGAAAAAGAAAAAGACTTAGAATTAAAAAATTTAGAACTAGAATTTTCTCTCTATTACAATTCCGAATCGGGTTACCCTAATTTTCAAAACTTAATCCGAAGATTAAGAGTATCTGAAGAACAGAATGATTCCATTTCACTGGCCCTTATCAAAGTGGGTTCTTTTGAAAATATAATTAGAAATTTTGGAATCAATATATATCATAATGTACTTAATGAATTTCTTAAGATTCTTTTTCATCATCTATCAGATTTTTGTGAGATTTACCATACATACCAGGATGAAATAGCGGTTGTTACAAATAGGGAAGAGTCTTTATTAATTGATGAGGTTGAGGTCTTTCAACTACTAGCCAAATCGGAAGATTTAGTAGTTCAAGGTGTAAGCTTTCGATTGCAAACTTTTTCTGCTTCTGCGACAGGAAAAGAGGATGCATACTATAAGGCAAAAATTGCTCTTATTAAAGCTGAAGGTCAATTATCAAAAAATACTCTATCCTTCGACGCCGATCATTCAATTGATCACCACAATGAAAATATTCAAACAGGTATCATCATAACGCAAGCGATCCAAGAAAAGAATATTATTCCATTTTACCAAGCAATATATGACAATCGAACGAATTCAATTTATAAATACGAATGTTTAGCAAGAATAAGGGGGAAAGAAGGCTTTTTATCGCCTGGATTTTTTCTGCATTTAGCAAAAGCTACTGGTGCAATTCGAATGATCGGTTTAAATATAATCGATTTATCTATGAAAAATTTTAGTGATAAAACATTCGAATTTTCTTTGAACTTAACCGAGGCAGAGTTAGAATACAAAAATTTTAGTAAATGGGTAGAAGGAAGACTATCATTTTATAAAATTGAACCTCGTAGGGTAACCTTTGAGATTTTAGAAGATATTAGCTTCAGTGAAAGCATTAATAGTATAACTACAATTAAAGAATTAAAGGAGATCGGCTGCCTCATCGCGATTGATGACTTTGGCGTTAAACATTCTAATCTGTCACGCCTCTTAGAGATTGACCCTGATTTTATTAAAATCGATGGTCAGTTTATCAAAATTTTACCAGAAAATAAAACGGCACTACTTCTTGTCCAAGGTATAGTTGCACTTTCGAATCGCATTGGTGCAAAAGTTGTAGCTGAGTTTGTGTCAAAACAAGAAATCCAAGATATCATTCTAAGTTTAGGAATTGAATATTCACAAGGCTATTTGTTTGCTGAACCCTTAGAGAAGATATAAGATGCTATCAAGAGGTTAAATCATATTGCTATCAGGAAGACAAGTGTAGCTAAATGAAAATCAAAAAGTATTGGAATTTATTTTTTGTTGTTAGTTTTTATTGTCTAATGCTCATTCCGATACATTCGTATGACATAGCAGAGAATCAGACTACAACATCGATAGATGAGATCAGATACGAAATAGAAAAGAAGGTATCCCCACTCAGCTTCCGCCGTGATCAATCGAGAAATGAAAAGCTACCCAAACTTACCGAAAATAATGGAAATTTTGGTTTTTTAGATAAACCCATTTGGCTCTACTTCGAAATCACAAATAAATCGATTTCCGAAGAGTTGTTTATAATCACATTTCCTTATCCATACTATGATGAGTTAGATTTTTATGAATGGGATTCAAACAACCAATTAACAAAAGAAATACATACTGGCGATGAAAGAGATTTTTCGACTAGAGAAGTTAAATCCAGGTACTTTTCATTTCGAGTAGCATTACAAAAAAATGAGACCAAATACTATGCTGTCAGAATTCATTCAATTGGAAGGAAAAATATTTATTTTTGGTTGGATACCCTAGAAAGCTTCATAGAAACTACTGAAATTCAAACACTCCTACTCGGATTCTATTTCGGTAGTGTTTTAGTTATGATTGTTTACAATGCTTTTTTATTTTTTTCCATTAAGGATCTCAGTTATTTTATTTATATAGTTTATCTTTTCTTAGTTTTCTTTGTTAGTCTATCCTACAATGGTTTAGCAAATAAATATCTTTGGCCCAAGGCAAATTTTTATTCAAGTCTTTCCGTTCCACATGGAGGCATATTACTATCTCTAGTCGCCTTACTATTCTCCTATGTGTTCCTAGAGTTAAAGAATGTTAAAAATAAGCTGATCAAGATTACGTCTATCTTTCTGATCCTTCTTAATTTGCTTTTGGCAGTGATATCTCTTTGGCTACCACTTGAGCTTACTTCATTAATCGCAAACTTTTTTTCAGGCTTGGTTGTTGCGATATTTATATTAGCTCTAAGTATCTATCGCTATAAGTCCAAGTTCCGTCAGGCCAAATACTTCCTTGTCGCTTGGGTTATTCCTATAGTGACAGTTATTTCAATTACAATTATTAGGAAATACATGGCACTCAATCAGATAGTGGATGAGTATGCTGAAAATTTTGCCTTTTTTGTTGAAATGGTTTTTTTCTCTCTTAGTTTAGCTGATAGAATTAATATTCTAAGAAAAGAAAAACTAGAATTAATGTTTGAACAAAATGAACTGCTTGAAAACAAAATTGGAGAGCGAACCAAAGACTTAGAAAAGTCACTCAAAGATTTGGCAGATGCTCAAGAAATTTTGATTCGATCTGAAAAGATGACTATTCTTGGACAAATGATTGCAGGTATATCGCATGAGATTAATAATCCGATTAGTGCCATTAAATCTTCCTATGAGAATCTCAATACGGAATTTCAGAATTTGCTCGATGATAACAGTGACTATTTTAAGTCTTACCAGAATCTTAGCGTAAGTGAAAGATCTTTCCTAGCCAGGATTAGAGAATTAAATGGTCGAAATTTTGAAAATTCGTCGAGTGTATCAAAAAGAGCACGCAAAAAAGTTTTACTCTCAGAACTAAATTCTAAATCGATTACAATTTCGGAAGAACTGGTCGAATTACTTCTAGAATATGGCTTTGAAACTTTAGATCCTGATTCATTAACCGTTATACGGTCAGAGAACTTTAGAAAAGTAATTGAGTTGGCTCATTCACAAATTGGAATCGAAAAAAGTTTGTTTATCATTGAAAACTCGGTGCAAAGAGTGAGTAAAATCATTTTCGCTTTAAAAAGTTATAACTATACCAACCCAAAAGCTGATCCAATTGAAGTAGATTTAGCTGAATCGATTGAGATCGTATTGACGATATATGAAAATCTATGGAAACGAAAAATAAAAATACATAAAAATTATACTTCACCACATAAGATAATCGCAAATCCAGAAGAAATTATACAGGTTTGGACAAATATTTTGCATAACTCGTTTCAAGCTATTGAGGGCTCTGGCAATATTTGGATCAATATCTTATCGAATTCAAATGATGTGATTGTGGAAATTATAGATGATGGATCTGGCATCGACAAGAGCATTCAAGACAAAATATTTGAACCATTTTTTACTACAAAAAAATATGGGAATGGGACTGGATTAGGCCTGGATATTGTTAGAAAACTTTTACAAAAAATGGGTGCGAGTTTAAATTTTTCCTCCAGTCCCGGAAATACAAAATTCACATTTACATTTCCGATAACAGGTCATAGTTGAATTGGATAGATAGGTTAATTGATTTAGTATTTTCTAATGAATGGGTAAAATGACTCGAAACATTGTGCGACCTGGTTCGGATTCCAGTTCTAGAGTTCCCTTGTGCCTTTCGATGACCTTCATTACTATATCAAGACCAAGACCTGTTCCTGCTCCTAATTCCTTCGTAGTAAAAAATGGTTCAAATATCTTTGATTGGTTTTCTTTTGGAATACCGGGACCGTTATCAATAATTTCAACATAGCACTTCTCTTCACTTTCTATGAATTGATTGTATACTCTGATTTTTAGAATCCCTTTGAAATTCATAGCTTGTAACGCGTTGTGAATGAGATTAGTCCATATTTGAAGGAGGTCATCTGGATAACCTAAAATTTCACATTCCTGCAAAATTTCTTTTTCAATTTGGATTCCAGATCTAATCTGATTTTGATAAAGAGTTAATACAGTATCTATAGAAGCTTGGATTTTCGTCATAGTTTTCTCTTTGTTATTTTGTACACGAGAATAAGCCTTTAATGCGTACATAATTTTTGATACACGTTTGGTTGCGAATTGAATGAGCTTTAAGCCATGTATCAAAGAGGCTATTTCTAAAAAATGAGATAAGAGTTGTCTATACTTACTTTCAGTAAAAAGAAATAGCGATCGTGTTGGTATTTCCTTTATTCCTACACTTAATAGACTGTCCGCTATTTCCTCCGACTCGAAAACATTCAGAGAATTCAGCTTTTTGGTTAGCTCCTTTTTAAGATCTCTAAATTCAAGTCCAACGAGCATCTCGCTGTTTTTGGGGAGCTTTAAAAAAAGTTCCACAAATCCCCGACGATTGCTGGGACTCAATTCGGCCAGATCGGAAATCAAAAAAAATAATCTTCTATGAAGCATTGAAACTTTTTCTAACATCGAGCCTGTTGTCGCAGTGATTGCCCCTACAGGATTATTTACCTCATGGGCAATACTGGCTAAGAGAACACCTAACGATGCCATTTTTTCTGAGAGGATCATTTGGTTTTGAGCTTGTTTTAGTTTTTTCAGAGATTCTTCAAGTTTTTGTTTTTGCGATTCAATTTCTTTGTTCTTTTCTTCCATCCTAGAATTGAAATCTCGCAAAGCGATGATTTGGTTTTCAGCCTGTACTTTTTTTGTTATATCAGTCCCCGTAAAAACTATGTATTCATTTTGATTGGAAAGATTTTTGATGCCATCCACTTCCCAGAGTATATTAACATCCTCGTTCGCTTTATTTTTCCAATTGATTGTGAAAATTAACGGAAATTTGTTCGTTAGCTTTTGAAAATGATTCCTTTTGAACCTTTGATTGTATTGCGGAAATAGTTTCCAAAAAGAAGAGCCAGTGATTTCTTCTTTAGAATAACCGGATACTTGTATGCAAGCATTATTGAAATGAATAATTTTTCCTGTTTTATCAATGACAATGAATAAAATATTCGTTGTAGATAAAATTGCATTAACCAAATTCCGTTCTTCAAGCGTCTTTATTTCAATAATTTTTCTTTCTGTAATATCACGAAGAACTACAGATATACTTTTATAGGATTCTGAATCATTAAATAGCTTCTGGACTTTGATATTATAGAAAACTTCCACATCATTCTCTATTGTTTTCCAATCCAAGGAATTGGAATCAGATATTAATATTTTTTTAACCTGGCAAAAAAGTTCATAATTTAAATTAGCCAGGCTTTGTGTATTTTCCGTTAATTTTTCAGATCCAATTAAAGATTCTCCTTTTTTATTGGAATCTATAACTTCAAAATTTTCATCTAAAATCAAAACGGCATCTTCTAACAATTCTAAAATTTTATCCCGACCTATCGGTATTAAATCCAAAATTTTCTTATGGAACAATCCATAGGACCAAATGATACATGCGATAGCAAATGTTACGGGTGTTATATCGAGTTTTGGGTGCAGAAATGGTACGAGACCAAAAAGTGTAAAAAATGATCCGAAAATTGGGATCAGAAGACCTAAGAGCAAAATGTTTAGCTGAATTTTGGCTCTTCCTTTCTCTTTGTTTTTAAAAATCCAAAGATAAAAGAGAGCTCCGATTATTATCAAGAATTCAAATATTGCACTGCCAGAGAACAATGGTTCCCAACCATAAACTAATATACGAATATTTCCGTCTGAAATAAGTTTTGGGTTACTTCGAATTAATTCTGGAAAAATCCATACAATCATAAGCAGACAAATGTAATACAAAAATAGAAATCTTAGGAATAACCTTGTCCATGTCGATTTGTTTCCAGACAGTTGGAGAATTAAAAAACAAACTGATATGGATATTAAACTTGTTCCGAAAAATTGAAATGAATCCCAAAATAAGGCCGAACTGAGATCAGAAGATACCAATTCTAATGCATAGCCAAATGAATAGATGATGATAGCAAAGGATAGAGATAAAAATGCTAAAGCTCCGGGAGTCTTGCGATTGTTGAAAGCTAAAATGCAATTGAATGACGAAATAAATAAGGAAAAAATTGGAAAGTAGGCGAGGGGGTTCCAAAGAAACCCGTATGTACTTGAATCCATGATCCCTCTTTACGCCACTACTTTAATCTTTCAAACAAATCAATTTTTTCAAAACTTTATAAATTGAACTTACCAAGTAACTCTTCCAATTGATTGGAGACTTGTGTTAGCTTTTCTGAGTTTTCTGCCATGGACGCCGATTGATCCGATAGAACCTGTGATCCGTCAGATATACTTATGGTCATCTTGGCTAACTCGTTTGTTGCTCTTTGTTGTTCTTCTGTAGAAAGTTGGATTGAACGAATTTGTCCCGTAATTTCTTCCACTTCCGTATAAATCAATTCCGTCCTTTGGCTTTGGTCTTGGATCATGGGTTGAATTTCTTGTGAAGATGAAAATATAACGGATACGTCGTCCGTGATCTCTTGCAAAACCTCGATCAGTTGAGAAACTTGGACGTTACCACGTCCGATGGAGTCGAGAGCTTCCGTTGACAGTGCGTTAATTTGGGAAACAGAACTCGCAGACTGACTTGCTAGTTTTGTTATTTCTTCTGCCACTACGGCAAACCCTTGTCCTGATTCCCCCGCCCGAGCGGCTTCGATTGCAGCGTTTAACGCGAGTAAACCTGTCCGTTTTGAGATATCTGAAATTACATTTGAAAATTGAGTGATCATTTTTGATTTTTCTTGGATTTCGCGAATGGCTTTGGATGTAAGGTTCGCCATCGATCTTCCTTCTTCTGCTTTGGAATTTGCACGGATTGAAATTTCACCAAAATGATGGACTTTTTCTAATATCGTTTTCATTAATATTTGAATTTGCCCAAGGGATTCATGAATTGTATTGGTGTTCTCAACAGCACTTAGCACGTTACTGTGAATGGTTTCTGAAGATGCATTTAATTCTTCGACGGTGGCACTTGCTTCTTCAGAAGATGCAGCTTGACCTTGAGCTAAATCCGTTAACTCGTTTATCGTGATATGGATTTTATCCGTCGTATTCGAAATTTTTTTCGAACTATTTTTTGCGATCTCAATTAATTTTCGGAGTTGTTCGGTCATTTGGTTGAGCGAAACCATCAAAGAACCAAGTTCATCTTTGACTGTTAGGTCAAAGGATTCTCTTAAATCACCTGCGGCGATTTTTTGTGTAGATTTGCTTACAGATTGAATTCTTTTATCAACTAATCTTTGAAACGTAAAATAGATCGCAGTAATTGATAGAAAGATACCAATGATCCCGAGTCCGATTGTTGTAATGTATATCGAAAATAACATAGATTGGATTTGAGACTTGGGTATGGAAATCCGAGCATACCATGGGTCATTATTTTCGAAGATCAAAATTGATACTGCGACATTGTAATGTTCATTAAATTCATACAATGAAAGATCCTTGTTCTTGAGCTTAATATAAAATTCTGTATCTTCTTGCGAACGAAAATCTAGTCCCTGCGAAATCCCAGTTAGACCGTCATAGAGAACAAGATGGTTGTCAGAAATTAATGTAATTTTCCCTTGTCCATCAGCAAACCTAAGCGAAGTTATATACTCTTTAATTGAATCTAAACTTATATCAATTCCGGAAATTCCTATAAATTTGCCATCCCTAAGTATAGGCTCCATGATGGAAACGATAAACATATTTACACCACCAACTTTGTAGACGTAAGGTGATGTGATACTCGTTCGAAGATCTCTCTTCGGTTTTTGATAAAATTCGCCTTGGAGTGGATCGTCTATATTCTTTAATGCCTCAGATTTTATCACATTTCCTGATGTGTAGATATATGGAATAAATCTTCCAGACGAGTCATGATCTTTAGAGAATTTATATGCATTGTCCTGACCATCAAAGGCATTTGGTTCGAAACCACAATAAACTGCTAATGCGATTCCTTTTTCTTTAAGTAATGATTTTAAAAACTGAATCGAACTTGATCTTGATGATACAAGTCCTTCTTCATACGCCTTTTTATATGTGTAAGTTTTTTGGCTTGCATTCTTTATGGTATTTGAGATGTCACTGGAAACTTTTTGAGAGACTTCATTGGTCAATTCTGAAAAAATATTGACCAAATTACTTTGAATGATAATGGAGAGTATAACGAGTATTAAAGATATAATGCATGTAATAATCGTAAAAGATACGAACATGATTTTTTGTTTGATGCTCATTCTGTTAACCTAAAGATGGAATTTTTTAAGAATATCTTCTAATTTAGAGCTGATTCCGAACATTCGTAACGAATTGTCGGCCATTATACTCGACTGGTCCGATAACACCTGAGAACCGTTTGAAATATTGATTGTCATATTGGAAAGTTCACTTGTGGCTCTTTTTTGTTCCTCTGTAGATTGTTGGATCGCCAAAATCAAACTGGAAATTTCGCCAATTTCGGTGTAGATATTTTCGGTTCTGACTTTTTGGTCTTGGATCATGGGAATGATTTCTTTCGCTTTTACAAAAATCACCGATACTTCTTTCGTGATCTCTCGTAAAACGCCTAATAAACGTTCTACCTGTGAGCCTCCATTTTGTATACTCTCTAAAGCCTCGGCAGATAAGGTGTTGATTTGAGAAACAGAACTTGCCGCCTGTGCCGCCAATTTTGAAATTTCTTCGGCAACAACTGCAAAGCCACGTCCCGATTCCCCAGCACGTGCCGCTTCGATTGCGGCATTTAAGGCAAGAAGACTTGTTCTTTCAGAAATACTTGAGATAACTTCTGAAAATTCGGTGATTGAGACAGATTTTTCCTGAATTTCTTCAATGGCCTTGGATGTGATTCCCGCCATGTTTCTCCCTTCCTCTGCACGAGCATTTGCAACCATTGCAATTTTTCCAAATGCCTCTACTTCACTCGTGATATCAAAAACTAAAGATTGGATGCTAACAAGAGAATTGTGAATCGATTGAGTATTTGATACTGCATGTTCGACATTTTGGTTGATTGTTTCGGAGGATGCATTCAATTCTTCCACAGTTGCACTTGCCTCTTCGGAACTGGCCGCTTGTGACTGAGCTAAATCAGATAACTCTAGTATTGTATTTTCCATCTGTTTTGATGATCTAGTGAGCTCTTCTCCGCTGGACTGAGCCACAGCAAGGATATGCTTAATATTCGAAGTCATTGTTGAAATGGCTTGCATCAATGCTCCGATTTCGTCTTTGGAATCATCTTCGATATTCGAGTTTAAATTTCCATTGGAGACTTCTTCACTAAATGTAATTACTTTCTGTAATCTAACGTCTACTAATTTTCGGAAGAGTAACATATTCGGTATGGTGCTAGTCCCAATACCAATCAGTCCCAACACTAAAGAGAGCCAAAAAATGAATTCAATTTTTTGTGAAATTTCTGATAACGGATAGGATACTCTTAATACCCAATCATCTGTATCTTTTACCAATTGAATCGGTAGTGCAATATGTAAATATGTATCATCTGTATATACTTGTTTTGTATGAGAAGATTTTGCCAAAGTTAGATTAGGATCTGACTTGCTATCCCAGACATGAGATTTGTTATCTGGTTCTAAACCATTATAGATCACATAATCATTGCTAGCGATAAAACTAATTTTTACATCACCTTCGAGAATCTTGATACTTTTAATGTAATTGCTCACAGTTTCAAGTGATAGATCAGCTCCAGCGATACCTACAAATCTTTCATTTTTATAGATAGGATACACTAAAGAAATCATTGTTACATTTTTCCCTTCCACCTTATAATCGAAAGGTGGGATTAATTCTACCTTTTGGTTTTTTTTCGGTAGATTGTAAAAATCTGAAGTTGGAAGATCATAGTCAACAACAGGTTCTATGATGATTTTCCCTCCTGTTTTGACAGAATAAGGAATGAATCTTCCTGTTTTGTCATGAAATTTTGAATTTCGAAAAGCAGTGTCTTGACCATCAAACGCATTCGGCTCAAATACGGTATAGGTTCCTAAAATGGAGGAATTAGAAGAGGTAAGTATGTTTAAAATTTTGTAAACGGATTCTCTTTTTAGTAATCCTTCTTCTGATAAAAGTTCTCTTAAGATGTAAGCCTCATTCAAAGGTCCTGAAATGTAGGTTTTTGTTTCGAGAGCAATATTTTCAGCTAAAATCACGATCTGGTCTGTGGCGTCTTTTTTGGCATTCGTGTATATTACATAGGAAATGACTGTTAGTATTACACCCAAGGTGAAAAAGGAAAAACCGGCATTACCTAAAGCTAACTTTTGTTTTATCTTCATTCATTTCCTTCCCAAACACTTCCGCAATATATTAACCGATGTGGATTTTTTCTCAAGTAGATTCTCAAATATAAACAATTTTTAGCCAATAAATGCAAAGAAATCTTGAATATTGTTCTCTCGGAATAGCATCGTATAACAAATTTGATTTTTGGCTATTGCACTTAGGGATTTTTAGCGGATTAAGGTGCATCGCTTTTTCCTTAATATTCTGAAGTTCATTTCGTTTTTAAAAGTTTGGTTCAAGACGAAAAAATACAAAGAATTGACTAACTGCAATCCAATTGAATAGGCAGTGGGCAGAAGCTCCTTGGTATTTGTACGAAAAACAGTATGGAAAATGGCTAGCTTTTTGTCCAAAAAGTAACATCTTGGGCTATCTAGCTACGGGATGCGCAACCAGGTATTCCATAATTTTTTTCATACGAGGAATCCATGCCTACTGATAAATATAAGATTTTGGTGATCGACGATAGCGAGGAAAATCGCCTTATCCTTTCGGAACTTTGTCGGACAATGAATTACGAAGTTTTGGAAATGGAAAATGGCAAATTAGCAAAAGACACAATTTTATCAGGTTATACTCCATCCATTGTGTTATGCGATATAAATATGCCAGAAATGGATGGTTACCAATTTCTTGAATTTATAAAAAAAGAAAGCAAACTCAAAGAAACGCCGGTTCTGATGGTAACATCAGTAGATGAAACCGATAGTGTGATCAAATGTTTGAAGTTAGGTGCAGAAGATTATATCACCAAACCCATCGAACCAGAAATTCTAAAGGCAAGGATTGAAAATTCTCTCAAAAGGGCTGAGTTTTTAAATCTCGAAAAAAGTTTACTTGAAAAAACATTTTCCGGGAGCATCAAAGTATTTTCAGATATACTCTCATTACTTAGCCCACAAATTTTTGGTAAGTCGGCAAGAATTAGGCGTTATGCGAGAGATATTGCAGAAGAGTTGGAATATCCAGAGATTTGGGAAATAGAAGTTAGCGCCATGTTTTCCTTGATAGGTTGTATATCGCTACCCCAAGAAATATCAGATAAGATTATAAATGGGAAACCATTGGTGGGCGAGGAAAAAATTCTATTCAATCACCATCCAACGATAGGCCATAAGCTTTTAAAAAACATTCCACGTCTTGAGAACGTCGCCATCAACATTTTACATCAAAACGAAAGTTTGGAAAGCCTTCCAACTGATAGAATAAAGAAGGAAGATTCCATTCCTTTGGGGGCGCAAATTATAAAGGCAGCTTTTGCATATGATTCACTTGCGGATAAAGTTATGTCCGCCAACGATTTAATCTTTGAATTGAAGAAAAAAACAGGGCTTCTTTCTCCAAGACTTGTTAATGCACTGGAAGGGATGATTCAGAAGGACCAGCGTAGAGAGGCTAAGGACGAAACTGTTGCGACTTTAAAAGCAGGTATGTTTTTTGCTGAAGATTGTTTTACTATGTCGGGAGCAAAGGTTGCGGGCCAATGGCAAGAAGTCACACAGACATTTATCGAACGTTTGATGCAGATCCATACAAAGATGCCGATCAAAGAACCAATTAAAGTTTTTCTTATGAGTAAGCAGGCATAAAAATGAGTGACGATGAAATCGTATTGCCGGATATCGTAGAGTTAGACCTAACAAACGCTCTCCGAAGAGTGGCTGGAAATAAAAAACTATATTTAAAAATTCTGATATCCTTTGCTCAAAACGAAAAGGATTCACCTGCTAAAATCAGGGCCTTAATCGATAATAGTAACATAGAGGAAGCGGAACAATTGGCTCATAAGATTAAAGGCTCCGCTGGAAATTTAGGTCATACTGTTCTTCATAACAAATTGATCGCTTTAGATAACTCACTAAAAGAGAATAAAGACTTGGTGCAAATCAATCTTCATCTCAATGAATTTGAAGCCACTCTATCAGAATTTATTCACAAACTAACACAGCAAAAAATTATTTAATTAAGCAAAGATTACGGATAGATTATGCAACGACTCATCGGTTATTTAATCCAATTTTCAATTGGAAAAAAATTGGTTTCTTACAACATATTGTCGATTATTCTACTGGCATTTCTGGGAGTTTCGGTCATTCCGATGCTCCATTTACTCAAATCCAGTCATCGTAAGTTCATTGAGACTTCTTTTGCAAACATCAATGCCGCAAAAGATTTGAAATTCAATTTGCTTTATGCACGACGTGTAAACAGAGATCTTATTTTTGAAAAGGATTTGACGAAGCGACCTGAATTGATCTCAAAACTCGAAATGTTTCGGATGAAATCAAATCAAAACATTAATCAAATCAAAAATACTTTTACTACTCAAAATAGAATCATCTTTGAAATTGAAACTGAAGTACAAAATGTATTTCAATACGGGAATGAAACAATTCGAATCGCCGAAGCGGGTGATACAAAAACTGCTTGGGAAAGAACCTTAGATTCAAATGAGAGGAATCCGGGTCCTAAAATCATTACCAAACTGGACCATTTGATCGAACTCGCGATGCGAGAATCAGATTTAAGCATTCAGCAATCCGACGAAGTTTTTAGTTACTTAGTTAGCGAAGCGATTGTTTTCTTTATTGCAACGATTGGACTATTCAGTTTTGGTGCCTACCTTCTCAAAAGATCCATTGAATTACCGTTAGAGAAAATAAAGGATAGTATTGTCTCCATCAGTCAAGGCGATACCTCGAAAGGGATTTTGTATTTGAATTTCAATAATGAAATTGGTCAAATTGCAAAGGCATTATCAATTCTTAATGAAGTTTACAGGAAAGCTAAAGATCAAACTTGGATTAGAAGTAACTTGTCTGAGATCGCAGGGGATCTACAACTAACAACTACTCTTGTAGAGTTTGGCGAAACTTTTTTGCGGCGTTCTGCACCCGTTTTGAAAGTACAATATGGAACATTTTATATTTTTGATAAAGAACACAATTGTTTAAGTTTGGAAGGAACCTTCGGAGTAAATCCAAAAGCGCTTCCACGGGAGAAAATTCTAATTGGAGAAGGTTTGGTTGGTCAAGTTGCTCATGACAAAAAGCAAGTTGTTTTACAAAATATTTCAGATGAACAGCTGAACATTACTTCATCTTTATATTCCTATAAACCTGAGCAGGTTCGTATTGCCCCATTCTTTCATAATGAGGAGTTAAAGGGAGTCGTTGAAATGGCATCTCTGTCTGCTTTTGATGAAAGAGAAGAGATTCTCTTCAGCGAACTTCTTCTAGGTATCGGACAGACCTTGGAAATTCTGCAAAAGACGATCGAAACAAATGAGCTGCTCGAAAAAACACAGACTCAATCTAATTTTATGATGGAGCAAGCAAGTCGGCTCGAAGAACAGTCTGTTGAATTGGAAGTGCAGCAAGCGGAGCTTAAAAACACCTCAGCTTGGTACAGGGCGATTATAGAATCGGCACCGTATGGAAAATTTGTTATCAATAAAGATGGACACATCATTTTAGCAAATCAAAAAGCCTCCGAAATGTTTCAGTATTCTGCTGAGGAATTTCTTGGACTGTTAGTTGAAGAATTGGTTCCAGAGGATCTAAGAGTTAGGCATCTCTCCTATCGTAAACAATTTGCAGACAGTCATGAAGTTCGAAAGGTGATGACTCCTGGTCCCAATTTGTTGGCTCGGCGAAAAGATGGTTCGACATTCTTTGCAGATATTTCTTTATCCAAGTTGCCAGCTCGTGACAACGAAGAAGGGCACATAACGATTGCACTACGAGATATCACCTTCCAGTTTGAAGCGGAAAAGAAAATTCGCGATAATGAAGAAAGACTCAACTTGGCATTAGAAGGAGCACATCTAGGTCTTTGGGATTGGCAGGCAGATCCCGATGTACTTGTGATCAATGAGAGATGGGCCGAGATGCTTGGCTATACAAAATCAGAATTGGAAGATTTATATGGAGGAACATCTGTTTTGTGGGCAAATATGGTGTATCCGGAAGACTTTGATTTTGCAGTTGGTCGCTTCACTCAATTCGTAAATAATGAAATTAACGAACATCGTATGGAACTTCGAATGAAAACAAAATCCGGAGAACCAAAATGGGTTATGACTTTTGGTTCCGCAATTGAACGAGATGCTACTGGCAAAGTCATAAGAATGGTAGGAATTCATCAAGACATATCTGAACGCAAAAAAAATGATGAGGAAATTTTAATTGCAAAAGATCAGGCAGAGGCCGCTACCCGAGCTAAATCAGATTTTTTAGCCAACATGTCTCATGAAATCCGTACTCCTATGAATGCGATCATTGGACTCTCTCATTTGGTTCTAAAATCCGAGATGACCGAAAAACAGAGAGACTATCTCAAAAAAATCCAAAGTTCTGGTCAACATTTGCTCGGACTCATCAATGATATATTAGATTTTTCTAAAATAGAAGCTGGTAAACTTACAGTAGAGAAAATTGATTTCAATCTGGAGCAGGTACTTGATAACGTATCGAATCTCATTTCAGAAAAATCGCATGCAAAAGGATTAGAACTTGTTTTTGACGTTGGCAAAAACGTACCCAAAAACTTAATCGGTGATCCTTTACGTATTGGACAAATTTTAATCAATTATAGTAACAATGCTGTCAAATTCACTGAAAAAGGTGAAATTCATATTCAGATTTTAGCCAAAGAAGAATCAGAAAATGACTTACTACTGTTTTGTGGCGTTCGTGATACCGGAATTGGTTTAACGGAAGAACAAATTGGTCGTTTATTTCAAAGTTTTTCACAAGCTGATTCATCCACGACACGTCAGTTTGGTGGCACTGGCCTCGGGCTCGCGATTTCGAAGAAGCTAGCCGAGCTTATGGGTGGGGAAGTGGGAGTCACAAGCGAATTAGGAAAAGGTAGTATGTTCTGGTTTACTGCCAGACTCGGAAAAAGCAAAAAGGTTTGGCAGAAGAAGCCACTTGCTAAGGATTTGATTGGCAAACGAGTGCTTGTGGTTGATGACAATGCAAATGCTCGTGATGTACTCTGCAGTATGCTTTCGGATATTGGATTAGTGGCGGAACCAGCAGAATCTGGCAAAACAGCTCTTAGTTTTATAACACAAGCAGAAAAAGACAATCAACCATATGTCATCGTTTATTTAGATTGGCAAATGCCAGAAATGAATGGAATTGAAGTAGCCGAAAGAATAAAAACACTAGGTCTAAAAACCACCCCACATTTAATAATGGTTACTGCATATGGACGAGAAGATCTCATCTTAGGTGCTCAGAATGTAGGAATTGAAGATGTGTTGATCAAACCTGTCAATTCATCCATACTCTTTGATTCTTTGGCACGTATTTATCATGAAGATAGTTCTTCCGAATTGACGTACGATGATAGCTCTTCAAGTAGTTTGATTGAAAGTTTAAGTAAAATTAGGGGCGCAAAATTACTCTTAGTTGAAGACAATGAAATCAATCAAGAGGTAGCTAGTGAACTTTTACGATCGGAAGGATTCCATGTCGAGATTGCCGACAATGGAAAGATTGCCTTAGATAAAGTTCTATTAAACGAATATAATTTAGTTCTTATGGATATGCAAATGCCTGTCATGGATGGTGTTACTTCCACGAAGGAGATCAGAAAGTTAGATCAGTATAGATCCCTACCCATTGTTGCAATGACAGCCAATGCCATGGATATGGACCGAGAGAAATGTTTTGCGGCTGGTATGAACGATTTTGTTACAAAACCTATCGAACCAGATGATCTGTGGCGCGCACTGATCAAGTGGATAAATCCAGACTCTATAACCGAAGTTTCATCCAAGAATGTGTCTAAACCAGAGAATAAAAATACTGAAGATTCTTTACCGGAATTGATGGGTATCGACCTGGAACTTGGATTAAAGAGGATGATGGGCAAAAAATCATTATTTAAATCGATGTTACATAAATTTGTGGACGGGCAAAAGAATTCACTCCGAGAGATAGAAAAACAGTTAAATGAAGGTGACTATCCTACTGCAGAAAGAACTGCGCATACCTTAAAGGGTGTCGCTGGAAATATAGCGGCAGTTGGTTTGCAGGCTAGCGCCGCAGAATTGGAGCATGCGCTTAAAAATCGAGAATCGAAAGACTCTGTCCTATCGTTGATTGGGAAGGTCGATCCTATTTTATCAGCGCTTATCCTAGAAATCCAAACCAAATTACCTCTCGAAGAATCTACTAATGAGGATGTCCAAGAATTGGATTTGGAGAGTTTCCAACCTTCGCTGCAAAAAATGCAT